>NZ_JBEXGL010000001.1:182305-627604 GCF_040607315.1 Micromonospora sp. NPDC005305
GTTTGCGTCAGGAATCGGCCGCTTCCTGACGCAAACCTCTTGATCAACGCCGGTGGGTGGGGCGCGGCGGGGCCGGGGTGGGGGTTCTGGTTGGGAGGATGGGGGTGTGTGGGACGTCATCGTCGTCGGGGCCGGGCCCGCCGGGGCGGCCGCCGCGCTCGGGGCGCGGCGGGCCGGCGCCCAGCGCGTGCTGCTGCTCGACCGGCACGACTTTCCACGGGACAAGGCGTGCGGGGACGGCATCGCCGCGCACGCGCTGGACGTCCTCGCCGAGCTGGGCGTGACCGGGGCGGTCGACGGGTACGCGCCGCTGCCCGCGCTGCGCCTCGTCGGCCCCGGCGGCGGGACGGTGGCCCGGGCGCTGCCCCGGCCCGCGTACACGGTGCCCCGGCAGGTGTTCGACGCCCGGCTGGTGGCGGCGGCGACCGCGGCCGGGGCCGAGCTGCGGCGGCACACCGTACGCACCGTGGAGGTGCGCGACGACCGGGTGGTGCTCGACGGGGAACTGGCCGCCCGGGCGGTGGTCGGGGCGGACGGGGCCGGCTCGGTGCTGCGCCGGACGCTCGGCCACCCGGTGAACCCGGACCGGCACCTCGCGCTCGCCATCCGGGGCTACGCGCCGGCCCGCCCCGGCCCGCCCGAGCAGCTCATCGTCACCTCGTCGGCGCGCTGGCCGGCGTACGCCTGGTCCTTCCCGATCGGTGACGGCCGCGCGAACGTCGGGTACGGGGAGGTGCTGCGGGGGGAGCCACTGACCCGCGCCCACCTGCTGGACCGGCTGGCCGCCCTGCTCCCCGGCACCGACCCGGCGCAGGTGACCGACCTGCGCGCCCACCACCTGCCGCTCTCCACGCACCGGCCGGCCCCCGGGCGGGGCCGGGTGGTGCTGGCCGGCGACGCGCTCTCGCTGATCAACCCGTTCACCGGCGAGGGCATCTTCTACGCGTTGCGCTCCGGGGCTCTGGCCGGCGCCGCCGCGGCCGCCGCCCCGGGCGCGGCGGCCCGCCGGTACGCCGACGCGCTGCGCCGCCGGCTCGGCACCCACCTGCGGCACAGCTCGGTGGCGGCCTGGCTGGCTCGGCGCCGGTGGGTGGTGGACGCGGCGGTGCGCGCCGCCCGCCGCGACGAGCGGGTCTACCGGACCGTGGTCGAGCTGGGGCTGGGTGACGGACGTCTCGATGCGCGCACCCTCGCCAGGATCGGCGCGGGCCTTCCCCGGCGCCCATGAGCCACCCAGACACGGAACGTCCGCGCGGGTCGCTACCCTGCAAGGTGATGACTCTGCGGAAACTCCTCTACTCCGTGTACGAGCGCCGGCTCACCGCGAAGCTCGCGGGCACGCCGGTGCCCCGGCACGTCGGCGTGATGTGCGACGGCAACCGCAGATGGGCCCGGGAGATGGGCTTCGTCGACCCGAACGACGGCCACCGGATGGGCGCCGAGCGGATCAAGGAGCTGCTGCGCTGGTGTGACGCCGCCGGTGTGGGGCACGTCACGCTCTGGCTGCTCTCCACCGACAACCTCTCCCGGCCGGCCGCCGAGCTGGACCCGCTGCTCCAGATCATCGAGGACCTCACCACCGAGCTGGCCGAGGAGGGCAACCCCTGGCGGCTGCGGATGGTCGGCGCCCTCGACGTGCTGCCCGCGCAGCACGCCGCCGCGCTCAAGGCGGCCGAGGAGCGCACCCGGCACCGCAGCGGCGGCGCGCAGGTCAACATCGCGGTCGGCTACGGCGGCCGGCGGGAGATCGCCGACGCGGTGCGCTCGCTGCTGCTGGAGCACGCGGCGAGCGGCGGCACGGTGGAGGAGCTGGCCAACTCGATCGATGTCGACCACATCTCCGAGCACCTCTACACCAAGGGCCTGCCGGACCCGGATCTGATCATCCGGACCAGCGGCGAGCAGCGGCTCTCCGGCTTCATGCTCTGGCAGAGCGCGCACTCCGAGTTCTACTTCTGCGAACTCAACTGGCCCGACTTCCGCCGGGTCGACTTCCTCCGGGCCCTCCGCTCCTACGCCACCCGGCAGCGCCGCTACGGCTCCTGAGGGCGCAGGGCGCGGCTCAGCGCAGGTGGGAGAGCGCCTCGGTGAGGAAGTCGCCGAGGGCGGCGGGGGAGTCCAGGGTGAGGTCGGCGGCGTCGGCGACCTCGTGACCGGTCTCCGGGTTCGCCACCGCGACGCAGACGCCGAGGAACCGCGGGTCGGCGGCGGCCCGGGCGCGCAGCGCCGCGAAGGCCTTGATGTCGGAGACGTCGTCGCCGAAGTACCAGGCGCCGCCGGCGTCCCGTACCGCCTCGCCGATGACCATGCCCTTGTCCCGGTCGACCGGGGGCTTCAGCTCCAGCACCATGCGCCCGGCCTGGCAGCGCAGGCCCAGCCGCTCGGCCTGGGCCCGGCCCCACTCCTGCACGAGACCGCCGAGCTGCGGCGCGGTGCGCCAGTGCAGCGCGACGGAGAGCCGCTTGAACTCCACCAGGGCTCCGGGCGGCAGTTCGGCGCGGGCCCGCTCGGCCAGCTCGGCCATGGTGGGCACCCAGGGCAGGGCGGCCGGTTCGGTGACGGTCTCGCCGCCGGAGTGGCTGTGCTCCAGGCCGTAGAGGCCGTAGAGGTCGATGCCCGCGAGGCCGCCGAGGTGGTCGCGGAGGAATTCCACCGGGCGCGCGGAGACGATGGCGATCCGGCCCACCCGCGAGGCGAGGGCTTCCAGCGCGGCGAGCACCTTCGGCGCGGGCTGGACGGCCGTCGGGTCGTCCTCGACCGGGGCGAGGGTGCCGTCGAAGTCGAAGAAGAGCACCACGTCACCCGCCCGGGCGGCGGTGGCGCGCCACGCGTGCGCGGCGTCCAACGGAGTTTTCGGCTGCTGGTTGCCCAGATTCAACGGCGGCACGCGCGACAGCGTACCCCGGTCACGACGGCGTATTCGTGGCCGAGATGTGACGTCCGGAAGACGCGGATGATCAGCGTTCGGCGGCTCCCCGTCCCCGACGCCCGAACGGCACCACGGCCGCTTCCTGCCCGTGGCTCAGCAGGTAGCCCTCCACGAAGCCGGTGTTCCGGTCGCCGGTGTGCGCCTCGATCTCGTTGAGCCGCGCCACCAGGAACTCGGTGAGCGCGCTGACCCGGTCGTTGAGCCGGTCGTGCAGTTCGGCGACGACGGCGAGGACCACCGCGGTGCCGGCCGTGATGAGCGCGAAGAGGTTGACGACCAGGGGAAGCTGCCCGCCGTCCAGTACGCCGACCACCACGTTGCCGGTCACGCACGATGTCACCGACACCACCGCGACCACGACTGCCAACCATTTCAGGGTCATGGACAGACCCCTCCTTCTGTCCCGCAGGGCTGGGTTCGGCTGTGTCCCGTCCCCCCGCCGACGACGAGCCCTTAGCAGTACAAACGTGGACGCTAGCGTGTCCGATCCGGCCCCGAGGCGAAACGATCGGGTCTGGCCTTCCGTTCTTTCGCCATCTGAGGAACTACCCGGCTTGTTTACCTCTATTTCGGACATCGACCGGAAGAGTTGGGCGATAAGCGAGGTAACGAATGGTTTCTCGAATGTGGAACTTCTCCGCGTCGGAGACGTTCGGGTCGACCAGCCGGCGCAGCAGCGCCTCGACGTCGGGGTCCATGGGCGGCGGGGTCGGGGTGGCACGGGGGGCGGCTGCGCGGTCCCAGCCGAGGGCGACGAACGCGGCCGCCGGGTTGAGCCCCAGCCCTTGGCAGAAGGCGACCACCCGCTCGGCCTCGGGGTCGCTGGCCCAGTCGCCGCGGACCCAGCGGTTGATGGTCTGGCGGGAGACGCCGGTGCGCCGGGAGACCTCGGTGCCGCTCCAGGCCCGCATGGCGCGCGCGTCCTCCAGCGCCCGGCGGACGAAGGTGGCGAAGGCGATCTTCCGTGCGTTCGCGGTCTCGGTCACCCCGTGACGGTACGGCCAGTCGGTCTCCACGGCACCGCCCGGCACGCTGCTGTCACGCCCACGTGACGATGATCCACCGTTCCCGGTAAACGATCCAGAGCTCTTTCTGAGGGGTGTCACCCGGGCAGAATAGATGGACGCCAGTACGGCGGCAAACAGACGAAAAGCTGATACTGTCACGCCCATGAGACAACTTACGGTGTGTCACGTGCATGAGACGACGAGTGCTCACATGCGTCACTCCGCGGGTGTCGAGGGGGTCTCGTGACCGAGCTCGCGACCCGTGCGCAGGCCTTCGGCCTGATCGCGGAAGGGGTGACCGCCGGCCTGAGCGCCCCCTGGCGCCTCTACCTGGCCCGGGGCTGCCGCTACCTCTCTCTCAGCGTCGGTGACCGCGACGAGTGGGACGCCTGGCGGACCCACCTCGGCTGTCCCGAGCTGAGCGTCCGGGTCTACGAGGCCGGCGGCGAGATCCGCCGGGCCTCGGTGGCCGAGGTGATCGTCGACGGCTGCCGGATCAGCGTCGAACTGGTCGAGGAGGTCAGCACCGCGGACCTGGAGCGGCTGCTGGTCGTCGACCCGCTGCCCGGGGCGGACGAGCGATGAGCCCCTTTCTCGCCGTCGTGCTGGTCCTCGTGCTCGGCTCGACCTGCTACGCAGCCGGCCGGCTGCACGGCCAGCTCAGCTACCGGATCGGCTACCGGTTCGGCTACCGCCAGGGCTACTTCGACGGCGACCGGGGCGCCTGGAACCGGCGCCGCCGCGACGCCCAGGCCGCGATCGCCTCGGCCCTCGCCGGCCCGGCCCCGGCCGTGGTGACCTCCCAGGCCGGGCGTACCGCGCCGTTCGCCGGCACCGCCGTCCCCGCCGCGGTCACCGCCCGCACCGCCACCGGCCCGGCGCTGCGGGCGACCCCCACCGCCACCGCCCAGCTCGGCGGCCTGGCCACCCGGCAGGGCACCACGTACACCGGCTCCTCCTTCGGCGCGGCGGGCGGTGGGCCGCGGACCGGGACGCTGGTCCGGCGGCAGGGCTGAGGCCCTCCCAGGCGCGGTGTGCCGTCCGCGGCGGACGCGCACCGCCGGAGCCGCGGTCAGACCGGTGACGGCGGCTCCGCCGGCCGGGATGCGCGCAGGGGGCATGCATCCCGGCCGGTTCCGCCGCGCCACCCGTCCCCCGTACGGGTGATCCACTCGCACCACTAGCCGACCGGGCCCGCGGCCATTAGCGTCTAGGCATGGCACGGGGTTTTCCCGGGCCAGCCGGACAGCCCGGACCTGCGACCTCGCGCACGGGGCCCGCATCCGACCCCGTGTCCCACCGGGCACCGGAAGAGGCGGAACTCGGGTGGCCGGGTGCCCATCCGCGGAGCAGGCCTGTGACCACTCGCCGTACCCCCGCCGGTGCCGACCAGACCCCGGCCGCGACCGCCACGACCCGCCGGACCACCCGCAGCCGCCGCGCTGCCGCCGCGCCCGCCGGCGCCGAGGAGCCCCGACCAGCCGGCCTGGCCTTCGTCCTCGACACGTCGGTCCTCCTCTCCGACCCGGCGGCGTTCCACCGCTTCGCCGAGCACGAGGTGGTGCTGCCGCTGGTGGTGATCTCCGAACTGGAGGGCAAGCGCCACCACCCCGAGCTGGGCTGGTTCGCCCGGCAGTCGCTGCGCATGCTGGACGAGCTGCGGGTGCGGCACGGCCGGCTGGACCGGCCGGTGCCCGCCAACGACCAGGGCGGCACCCTCCGGGTGGAGCTGAACCACACCGACGACGGGGTGCTGCCGCCCGGGTTCCGGAACGAGTCGAACGACGCCCGGATCCTCTCCGTGGCGCTCAACCTGGCCACCGAGGGGCGGGAGGTCACGCTCGTCAGCAAGGACATGCCGCTGCGGGTGAAGGCGGCCTCGGTCGGCCTGCGGGCCGACGAGTACCGGCACGGCCAGGCCAGCGACCCGACCTGGACCGGCATGGCCGAGCTGGAGCTGGCCGAGGAGGAGATCGGCCGGCTGTACGCGGGCGAGACGCTCGACCTGGACGCCGCGGCCGGCCTGCCGTGCCACACCGGCCTGGTGCTGCACTCGGCGCGGGGCTCGGCGCTCGGCCGGGTGCTGCCGGACAAGACCGTCCGGCTGGTGCGGGGCGACCGTGAGGCGTTCGGCGTGCACGGTCGCTCGGCGGAGCAGCGGGTGGCGCTCGACCTGCTGCTGGACGAGTCGATCGGCATCGTCTCGCTCGGCGGCCGGGCCGGCACCGGCAAGTCCGCGCTGGCCCTCTGCGCCGGCCTGGAGGCGGTGATGGAGCGCCGGCGGCACAAGAAGGTGGTCGTGTTCCGCCCGCTGTACGCGGTCGGCGGCCAGGAGCTGGGCTACCTGCCCGGCTCGGAGTCGGAGAAGATGTCGCCCTGGGCGCAGGCCGTCTTCGACACGCTCGGCTCGGTGGTGCACGAGAACGTGCTGGAGGAGGTCACCTCGCGGGGGCTGCTGGAGGTCCTGCCGCTCACCCACATCCGCGGCCGGAGCCTGCACGACGCCTTCGTCATCGTCGACGAGGCGCAGTCGCTGGAGCGCGGCGTCCTGCTCACCGTGCTGTCCCGCATCGGCCAGGGGTCGCGGGTGGTGCTGACCCACGACGTGGCCCAGCGGGACAATCTCCGGGTCGGCCGGCACGACGGGGTGACCGCGGTGATCGAGGCGCTGAAGGGTCATCACCTCTTCGCGCACGTCACTCTCAGCCGTTCGGAGCGTTCTCCCATCGCCGCGATGGTCACCGATCTGCTGGAGGACATTCCGCTCTGAGGCTTACTTTTGCCCGGGTTTGATGGCATTCACCCTGTGGCGCAGATCACAAATGGCGTCCTTGGTTTCCCAACCGCCTCACTGTGCGCAATGGTGTCCATCGAGCGCCCATGCATCAGGAAGATCGTCGAGCATCGTTCGCCACGGCAAGGCGAAGGTGCCACGAACACCGGTGTATCGGCTGCGACCGCGAGGGTCGGGGCGCTCACGGCGCCGGCGCGGCCGCTCCAGGGCCACGCGTCGCGCCGTGTCCTTGCCCCCGACGAAGGGACACTTCGTGAGTCGGCTGTGGAGCCGGTTCGGCGCCCGTACGGCCGCTGTCGCACTGCTCTCCGTGGGCGTTGCCGGCGGCTTCTATCTGGGCGAAGACCGACAGACCCAGCAACAGGGCCTGACCGCGCAGGTCGGCCTGGAGGTCGACCGGACGGAGTACGCGTACCAGCGCGACCGTCAGGCCGACCACCGCCTGGTGTCGGCCAAGCAGCGGGCCGCCGAGTACCAGGCGAAGCTGCGGGCCGCGGCGGCGGCCAAGGAGGCCGCCGAGCGGGCCAAGGAGGCCGAGGCGGCGGCCGCGTCCCGCAAGAAGGAGCGGGAGGCCGCGGCGAAGGCGGCGGCCAAGCCGTACGACGGGCCGATCCCGGCGTCCTGCGAGGAGTTCAGCGGCAACCGCAAGGTCGGTTGCGCGATCATGCTCGACGAGGGCTTCGGCATGGACCAGTTCCCCTGTCTGGACAAGCTCTGGACCAAGGAGAGCGGCTGGAACCACAAGGCCTACAACGAGGGGTCCGGCGCGTACGGCATCCCGCAGGCCCTGCCGGGCAGCAAGATGGGCTCGGTGGCGGACGACTGGAAGACCAACCCGGCCACCCAGATCAAGTGGGGTCTCGGCTACATCGAGGGCCGGTACGACGACCCGTGCGGCGCCTGGCAGCACTCGCAGAGCTCCGGCTGGTACTGATCGGACATCGACGGCGGGGCGTGCGGATATTCGCACGCCCCGCCGTCGTCGTGGCACTCCCGAGTGGCGGTGCGCCCCGATTACTGATAGCACTTGACGGGTGACCTGGCACGACGGCCCCGCGGGCGGCGACCCCCACCGGTTCGGCACCGAGGCGTTCTACGCCTCGCTCGGCCGGGCCTTCGTCGCCATGTGCGCGGTCGTGCCGGTGCTGTTCCTCATCGAGGCCGTCGACGTCGGCCTGCGCGCCGACCTCGACGTGACCGCCGGCATCATCCCGCACCGCATCCAGGGCCTCGACGGCGTGTTCTTCTCGCCGTTCCTGCACGCCGGCTGGAACCACCTCTACAGCAACAGCATCCCGCTGATCCTGCTCGGCACCTTCGTGCTGGCCGCCGGCACCCGCCGGTTCCTCTGGTCCACGCTGGTGATCATCCTGGTCAGCGGCCTGGGGGTGT
This sequence comes from Micromonospora sp. NPDC005305, assembly GCF_040607315.1. Lineage (NCBI taxonomy): Bacteria > Bacillati > Actinomycetota > Actinomycetes > Micromonosporales > Micromonosporaceae > Micromonospora > Micromonospora sp. NPDC005305. The sequence continues at coordinate 190,428 of NZ_JBEXGL010000001.1, forward strand.
GGTTCACCGGCTCGCCCAACTCGGTGGTGGTCGGCGCGAGCGGCGTGATCTTCGGCTACCTCGGCATCCTGCTCACCCGCGGCATCGTCGAGCGGAGCTGGTGGAACTTCGCCGTGGTGCTCCTCGTCGGCCTGCTCTACGGCTGGCAGCTGCTCGGCATCCTGCCCACCGACGAGCGCATCTCCTGGCAGGGGCACCTGTTCGGGCTGCTCGGCGGGGTCGTCGCGGCCGTGCTGTTCCGCCGCCGGGTGGAGGGCGGGACGCGGGACTCCCTCGGATCACCGCCGGTCACGCTGCCCTGACGGCACGTCCACCCGCCGGCGGGACGTGCTTGCCCGCGGCCACCGCCCCGCCTACCGTCGGGATCAGCACGCGTTGATCCCCTGGCGAAAGTGACGGTACGCCATGCGCGAGGTCGATGTCGCCGTGATCGGGGCGGGCCCCGCCGGGCTGTTCGCCGCCTACTACGCCGGGTTCCGCGGGCTCTCCGTGGCCGTCATCGACGCGCTGCCCGAGCCGGGCGGCCAGGTCACCGCCATGTACCCGGAGAAGCTCATCCTCGACGTCGCCGGGTTCCCCGCCATCAAGGGGCGGGAGCTGGTCGCCAACCTGGTCGCCCAGGCCGCGCCCTTCCGCCCGGAGTACCTGCTCGGGGTCCGCGCGGAGAAGCTGTCGTACCTGGACGGGCGACCGGTGCTCGGGCTGGCCGGCGGTGACCAGCTGCACTGCGGCGCGGTGCTCATCACCGGTGGGCTGGGCAGCTTCACGCCCCGGCCGCTGCCGGTGGCGGACAGCTTCGTGGGCGCCGGGATCGTCTACTTCGTACCGCAGCCGACCGAGCTGACCGGGCGGGACGTGCTCATCGTGGGCGGCGGCGACTCGGCGTTCGACTGGGCCGTGACGCTGGCCCCGATCGCCCGCTCGGTGACCCTGGTGCACCGGCGGGACCGGTTCCGCGCGCACGCCTCGACCGTCGACCGGGTGCGCGCGCTGCCGGTGCGGGTGGTGGTCAACGCCGAGGTGAGCCGGCTGCACGGGGAGGACCGGGTCACCGGCGCCGAGCTGACCGTACGCGGCGGAGCGGTGGAGACCCTGCCGGTGGACACCGTGGTGGCCGCGCTCGGCTTCACCGCCGACCTGGGCCCGCTCGCGGAGTGGGGGCTGAACCTGGACCGGCGGCACATCGTGGTCGACAGCGCCATGGCCACCAACCTGCCCCGGGTCTTCGCCGCCGGCGACATCACCGACTACCCGGGCAAGGTGCGGCTGATCGCCACCGGCTTCGGCGAGGCGGCGACCGCCATCAACAACGCGGCGGTCGTCATCGACCCGAGCGCGCACCTCTTCCCCGGCCACTCCTCCGACGGCACCTGACCGGCGGCCGCCCCGGCTCAGGCGGTGGGCAGCCCGATCAGGTCGGCCATCAGCCCGATCTGATGGTCGAAGTACTCGTCGCGGTGCGGCAGGGTCTTGTTGATCCGGCCGAACAGCTCGAAGCTGATCAACCCGAAGAGCTGGGTCCAGCCGGCCATGCCCCGGGCCAGCAGCGCGGGCGGCAGGTCCACGGGGAGCAGCGCCGCCAGCTCGGCCACGTCGGACCGCAGCGGCTCGGCCAGCTCCTCGCCGGACGGGTCGAGCCGGCCGGCGGCCACCCCGTCGCGAAGGATGCCGACCAGGGTCGCCGGGGGGCGCTGCGCCGGCGCCACGGTGTCCTCCGGCGCCGCGTAGCCGGGGACGGGGCTGCCGTAGAGCAGGGCGTACTCGGCGGGGTTGGCCAACGCCCAGGCCCGGGCGGCCCGACACGCGGCGTGCCAGCGCCCGCGCAGGTCGGCCTGGTCGGCGGCGGCGTCGGCGGCCTCCACCGCGTCGCCCAGTGCCTCGTACGCCTCCAGGATCAGCGCGGTGAGCAGGTCGTCGCGGCTGGGGAAGTAGCGGTAGATCGCCGAGGAGACCATGCCCATGTCCCGGGCGACCGCGCGGAGCGACAGGTTCGCGCCGTCGGTGGCCAGGTGGCGGCGGGCGACCGCCTTGATCTCGTCGATCATTCCGGCGCGGACCCGGGCGCGGAGCGAGTGAGCGACCATGCCTCCACTCTGCCACGGATGAGAGCGCCAATCAAAAGAGAGAGCACCGCTCTTGACGGACGGGTGGGATGTCGGCCATGCTCTGTTGCGAGAGCGGTGCTCTCGTATTGGATTCCTGCTTCGAAGGGTGGCCCTCATGGCCCTGCACGTGATCGTCGGCGCCGGCCCCGTCGGCACCGCCACGGCCCGCCTCCTCACCGAGCGCGGCGACCGGGTGCGGGTGGTGACCCGCCGGGGCACCGGGCCCACGCACCCCGCGATCGAGCGGATCGCCGCCGACGCCGCCGACGCCGACCGGCTGACCGCCCTGACCGAGGGCGCGGTCGCCCTGCACAACTGTGCGAACCCGGCGTACCACCGGTGGCCGCTGGACTGGCCTCCGCTGGCCGCCGCGCTGCTCACCGCCGCCGGGCGGACCGGCGCGGTGCTCGCCACCGTCGGCAACCTCTACGGGTACGGCCCCGTCGACGCCCCGATGACCGAGGCGACCCCGCTCGCCTCGACCGGCACCAAGGGACAGGTCCGCAACCGGATGTGGGCCGACGCGCTGGCCGCGCACCGGGCCGGCCGGGCCCGGATCACCGAGGTACGCGGCTCCGACTACCTCGGCGCCGGCGGCACCTCGCTGGCCATGATGGTGCTGCCCCGGGTGCTCGCCGGGCAGCGGGTGTTCCTACCGGTCGACTGGGACGCCCCGCACACCTGGACGTACATTCCCGACGTCGCCCGCACCCTGGTCGCCGCCGCGACCGACGAGCGGGCCTGGGGGCGGGCCTGGCACGTGCCCAGCGCGCCCGCCGCGTCGATGCGGGACCTGGCCACCCGCGCGGCGGCCCTGGTCGGGGCGCCCGCGCCGCGACTGACCCGGATGCCGTACCCGGTGCTCTGGCTCGGCGGGCTGGCCAACCCGATGGCGCGGGAGTTGCGGGAGACCGCCTACCAGTTCCGGCGGCCGTACGTGCTGGACTCGACCGCCGCCACCGCCACCCTCGGCGTCGAGGCGACGCCGCTGGACCGGGCGGTCAAGGAGACGGTGGCGGCGCTGCGGGCCTGACCGCCCGCGGCGGCGGCCCGATCGCGGCGACCAGCACGGCGACCAGGGTCAGCGCCGCCCCCAGCAGGGTGGTCGGCGTGGGGTGCGAGGCGGCGGTGGGCAGCAGCAGATCCAGCAGGACCGCGCCGACGACCTGCCCGGCGATCGTGGCCAGGCCGAGCACCAGCACACCGGTGAACCGGACGATGGCGGCGGCCAGCGCGATGAACACGATGCCGATGGGGCCGCCCAGGTAGAGCCACGGCTCGGTCGGGAAACCGCCGGCCGGGCGGCCCCGGACCGCCACCTCCACGGCGAAGGTGGCGAGCAGCGCCACCGTGCCGACGGTGAAGTTGACCAGAGTGGCGGTCACGGCGCTGCCGGTGGCCCCCCGGACCCGGCCGTTCACCGCCTGCTGCCAGGCGATGCCCACCCCGGCGGCCAGCGGCAGCAGGGCCAGCGCCAGGGCACCCGGATCGCCGAGCCGGTCGCCCACCGCCAGCAGCACGGCCAGCACGGTGAGCGCCGCGCCGACCAGCCGGTTCGGGGTGACCGCCTGCCGCCCGGTGGGGCCGATCCCGGCCCGGTCGACGAGCAGGCTGCTGCCGGACTGCCCGGCCACCACGGCGACCGTGAACACCGCCACGCCGAGGGTGCCGATGGTCAGCCCCTGCGTGGCGACCAGGAAGGCGCCGCAGATCCCGCCCAGGCACTGCCACGGCCGCAGCGAGCCGTCCCGGAGCGCGGCCCGCAGTGCGGCCAGCCCCCGCCGGCCACCGGGGGTGGCGGGGACCAGCACGAGCAGCACCAGCAGGCCCAGGCCGAACGAGACCACCGCGGCGGCGATCCCGTCGGCCAGCCGTACACCGAGTTCGCCGTTGATCCGGGACTGGACGGCCACCGCGACCCCCGAGGCGGTGGCCAGCCCGGTGCCGGCGATCCGCCGCGTGGTCGGCAGCGTCGGGGACGCCGCCGTCCCGGTCGCGGTCACTCCTGCTCGGCCAGAGGGCGCCCGTCGAAGTCGACCGCCGAGTAGAGGGCCAGCTTCTCCAGGCGGTGATAGGAGTCGATCACCCGGATCGTGCCGCTCTTCGAGCGCATCACGATCGACTGGGTGTACGCCCCGCCCGCCCGGTAGCGCACGCCGCGCAGCAGGTCGCCCGAGGTGACGCCGGTGGCCACGAAGAAACAGTTGTCGCCGGTCACCAGGTCGTCGGTGAAGAGCACCCGGTCCAGGTCGTGCCCGGCGGCCAGCGCCTTCTCACGCTCCTCGGCGTCCTTGGGCCAGAGCTTGGCCTGCATCATGCCGCCCATGCACTTCAGCGCGCAGGCCGCCGTGATGCCCTCCGGGGTGCCGCCGATGCCCATCAGCACGTCGACGTCGGACTCGCCCCGGGCCGCCGCGATGGCGCCGGCGATGTCGCCGTCGGAGATGAACCGGATGCCCGCCCCGGTCCGCCGGATCTGCTTCACCAGGTCGTCGTGGCGCGACCGGTCCAGCACGCAGACCGTCACCTCCGCGGGGTCGGTGCCCTTGACCTTGGCGATCCGGCGGATGTTCTCGGCCACGCCGGCGTTGATGTCGACCACGTCGGCGTACATGGGGCCGACGGCGAGCTTCTCCATGTAGAAGACGGCGCTCGGGTCGAACATGGCGCCCCGCTCGGCCACCGCGAGCACGGCCAGCGCGTTCGGCATGCCCTTGCTCATCAGCGTGGTGCCGTCGATCGGGTCGACCGCCACGTCCACCTCGGGACCGGTCCCGTCGCCGACCTCCTCGCCGTTGAAGAGCATCGGGGCGTTGTCCTTCTCGCCCTCGCCGATCACCACGACACCGCGCATCGGGATCGAGTTGATGAGCTTGCGCATGGCGTCGACGGCGGCTCCGTCGCCGCCCTCCTTGTCGCCCCGGCCGACCCAGCGGCCGGCGGCCATGGCCGCGGCCTCGGTCACCCGGACCAGGTCGAGGGCAAGGTTACGGTCGAGATCCTGGGGCGTCCGCGTCCTGGTGGTTGTCATGACGGCTTCCTCCTCGCGACGTTGCGGGGTGGACCGGCGGGATGCGGCCGTCGCCGCCGCCGGTTTTGTCGCTGATCCTCACACGATCTCAGGTTCGACGCCGGAGCGGGGCGGAGGAGGCCAGGATCACGTCATCCGGGCGGCTGCGAGAATGGCCGGGTGGAACCCGCACAGCCTGCCGACCGCGCCCCGACCGACGCCACCCCGCCGGACGGCCAGCCGCCGGTGCGGCCGACCGCCGAGGCCACCCCGCCGGCCGGGGAACCGGCCCTGGTCGAGTCGACCGGACCCGCGCCGCCGGCCGACGCCGGGGAGCAGCCCGCGCCGCCCGCCCGGAAGGAGAAGGCCCGGTCCGAGCGGTCGCCGAAGGACATGGCGCTGTCGCTGCTGGTGCTGCTGGTCCCGATCGCCCTGCTGCTCGCCTTCTACCGGGGCTTCCTCGGCGGGGACGCGCCGGTCACCGTCGACGCCGCGCCCGTCTTCGAGCAGGCCCGCGCCGCCAACGCCTTCCCGGTCGCCGAGCCCCGCGGGTTGGGCTCCGACTGGCGTACGGTCAGCGCCCGCTACCAGACCGAGTCCGCCGGCGGGACGCTGCGCATCGGCTACGTGACCCCGGAGGGCCGGGGCGCGCAGCTGGTGGAGAGCAACCTGCCGGCGGAGAAGCTGCTGCCGGCCGAGCTGAGCGGCGGCCAGCCGCAGGGCCCGGCCGACCTGCCCGGCGGCGCGAGCTGGCAGCGGTACACCGCCCGCGGCAACGAGCAGGCCCTCGTCCTGCTGGAGCCCAACCGCACCGTGCTCGTGGTCGGCGACGCCGGCGAGGCGGAGCTGCGCGAACTCGTCACCGCGCTGCGCTGACCCGCCCCCGCCGCCGGGCGAGGTCGTTCTCCCGCACCGGACAGGGATTGCGGAACACCGCTTCAGGGAACAGAAGAGGGCACGAGCCCGCCGGAGCCGACCACCGGCCGGACCGGGCTCGTGCGCCGGAGCCGGCGTCCGGGCTGCGGCGTCCCGACTCCGGCACCTCCGTGGGCCGGACGACCCACCTGGAGAGGTTCACGTGACGATTCGACGTTTCAGCGCCACCGCGTTCGCCGCGGCGCTGCTCATTCCCGGCCTGGCCGCGTGCAACGACACCGGGACCGCCGGCGCGGGCGCCTCCGCGACCCCGGCCGCCTCCGGCAGCATCGCCCCGAGCGGCACGCCCGCCGGCGAGGCCAAGCAGGCCCTGCTCGACTCCACCAACGCGATCCGCGACGGGAACTTCCGGTTCACCATGTCCGGCGCCGGCTCCACGGCCGAGGGGCAGGTGCACGAGCCCAGCCAGAGCGCCGAGATGCGGATGACGATCGGCGACCCGTCGTCGGACCTGATGATGAAGCTCGACCTGATCCACTACAAGCCGGACAGCTGGGTGAAGCTGGAGCTGGGCGGCAAGGCCGCCGCCAGCGTGCCCGGGCTGAAGAACCTCAACCTCGGCAAGTACCAGCACCTCGACCAGACCCGGATCAAGGGCAACCGGGCGCTCGGCTTCGACTTCGACAAGGTCGACCCGGCCGGCAGCGCGGTGCTGACCCAGGGCGTCACCGAGGTCCGGAAGACCGGCGAGGGCACGTACGCGGGCACCGTCGACGTGTCGAAGGCGGCCGAGGCGGGCTCGCTCGACCCGGCCGTGATCACGACGCTCGGTGCGCAGGCGCAGTCGGTGCCGTTCACCGCGCAGGTCGACCCGCAGGGCCGGCTCAGCGAGCTGGTGCTGAAGATCCCGGCCGCCGGGCAGAGCGCCGCGCAGGACGTGAAGATCACCTACACCGACTACGGCAACGCCGCCGCCGCGCAGAAGCCCCCGGCGGACCAGGTCGCCGAGGCGCCGCCCGAGCTGTACAACCTGTTCAACTGAGCGTGCCGGCGGGACGGCTCCGGCCGTCCCGCCGCTCAGTCCTCCGCGCGCTGGCGGGCGGCGTCGATGCGGGCCCGGGCGCCGTCCAGCCAGCGCTGGCAGATCCCGGCGAGCTCCTCGCCGCGTTCCCAGAGCGCCAGCGACTCCTCCAGCGAGGTGCCGCCCGCCTCCAGCCGCTCGACCACCGAGGCCAGCTCGGCCCGGGCCTGCTCGTAGCTGAGCCGCTCGTCCTTCGTCGTGTCAGTCATCGGGTCCCATTCCATCAGCCGTCCACGGTGGCGGTCAGCTCGCCCTCGGCCAGGCGTACCCGCAGTGGGTCGCCCTTGGCCACCTCGGACGCGGCGCGCACCACGTGCCCGTCGCCGCGCTGGACGATGGCGTAGCCCCGGTCGAGGGTGGCCGCGGGGGAGAGGGCGCGCAGCCGCGCCAGGGTGTGCCGCAGGTCGTCGCCGGCGGCGCCGAGCCGGTGATCCAGGCAGCGGCCGGCCCGGTCGCGCAGCGCGGTGACGTCGGTGGCCCGCTGGTCGACCATCACCTGCGGGCGGGCCAGCACCGGCCGGGAGCGCAGCAGGTCGAGCCGGTGCTGCTCCCGGTCGACCAGGTTGCGCACCGCCCGCTCCAGCCGGGACCGGGCCTGGCCGATGAGGCGGACCTCCTCGGCCAGGTCGGGCACGATGCGCTTGGCCGCGTCGGTGGGCGTGGAGGCGCGCACGTCGGCGACGTAGTCGAGCAGCGGCGTGTCGGTCTCGTGGCCGATCGCGCTGACCACCGGCGTGCGGCACGCGAAGACCGCCCGGCAGAGCGCCTCGTCGGAAAAGGGCAGCAGGTCCTCGATGCCGCCGCCGCCCCGGGCGATGATGATCACATCGACCGTCGGGTCGGCGTCGAGCACCTTGAGCGCGCCCACGATGTCGGGCACCGCGCTCGGCCCCTGCACGGCCACGTTGATGGTGCGGAACTCCACGGCCGGCCAGCGGCGCCGGGCGTTCGTCAGCACGTCCCGCTCGGCGGCCGAGGCGCGGCCGGTGATCAGCCCGATCCGGCCGGGCAGGAACGGCGGCCGGCGCTTGCGGGCCCGGTCGAACAGCCCCTCGGCGGCCAGCAGCTTCTTGAGCTTCTCCAGCCGGGCCAGCAGCTCGCCCAGCCCGACCTGCCGGATCTCGTCGGCGCGCAGGCTCAGCGTGCCCCGGGCGGCGTAGAACTCCGGCTTGGCGTGCAGCACCACCCGGGCGCCCTCGCTCAGCTCGGGTGCGCCCGCGTCGAGCACGTCGCGGTTGGTGGTGACGGTCAGGCTGAGATCGGCCGACGGGTCACGCAGCGTCAGGAAGACCGTGCTCGCCCCCGGCCGCCGGCTGATCTGCGCGATCTGCCCGTCGACCCACACCCACCCCAGCCGGGCGATCCAGGCCCCGACCTTCTGGCTGACCACCCGGACCGGCCACGGCTCCTCGGACGTGCTCCGCTCCCCATCGCTCACCCGCCCACCCTAAGGCCCACCCCCGACGACGCCCCGTCAGCCGGGGGCGTGCCCCGGACGTGGCACAGCTCGCAGTCCGGCCGGGCACCGGGAGGCACGTACGATGGTCGGGTGACTGATGCGCAGACGACTCCCCGGACCGGCAAGCGCGTGCTCCTGGCCAAGCCCCGCGGCTACTGCGCGGGCGTGGACCGGGCGGTGCAGACCGTCGAGGAGGCGCTGAAGCTCTACGGCGCTCCCATCTACGTGCGCAAGCAGATCGTGCACAACAAGCACGTGGTGCAGACGCTGGAGGCCCAGGGCGCGATCTTCGTGGAGGAGAACGAGGAGGTGCCGGAGGGCGCCACCGTCATCTTCTCCGCGCACGGCGTGGCCCCCGAGGTCTACGAGCAGGCCAAGGCGCGCTCGCTCAAGGCGATCGACGCGACCTGCCCCCTGGTCACGAAGGTGCACCAGGAGGCCCGGCGGTTCGCCGCCGAGGACTACGACATCCTGCTCATCGGCCACGAGGGGCACGAGGAGGTCGTCGGCACCGCCGGTGAGGCGCCTGCGCACATCCAGCTGGTGGACGGCCCGGACGGCGCCGACAAGGTCACCGTGCGCGACCCCGAGAAGGTCGTCTGGCTCTCCCAGACCACCCTCTCGGTCGACGAGACCCTGGAGACCGTGGCCCGGCTCAAGCAGCGGCTGCCGCTGCTCCAGTCGCCGCCCAGCGACGACATCTGCTACGCCACCTCCAACCGGCAGCACGTGGTCAAGGAGATCGCCCCGGACTGCGACGTGGTGATCGTGGTCGGCTCGCGGAACTCCTCCAACTCCGTCCGCCTCGTCGAGGTGGCGCTGGACGCCGGCGCCCGCGCGGGGCACCTGGTCGACTTCGCGCACGAGATCGACGACGCCTGGCTGGAGGGAGCCCGCACCGTGGGGCTGACCTCGGGCGCCAGCGTGCCCGACGAGCTGGTCCAGCAGGTGCTCGCCCACCTGGCCGAGCGCGGCTTCGCCGACGTCGAGGAGATCACGACCGCCAACGAGCGGCTGACCTTCTCGCTGCCGCAGGAGCTCAAGCGCGACCTCAAGGCCGCCGCGGCCCGCGGCTGACCGGCCGGAACGAAACCACCGCCGACCACGTCCAACCGGTCATGAAGACTCCTCGGACGGTGCTCGTCGCCCTGCTCGCCGGCGCGGCGCTGACCGCCTGCGCCGGCCCCGGCAGCGAGCCCGGCGGCCCCAGCCCGACGGGTGCCACCCCGGCGACCAGCCAGCCCGATCCCGGCCCCAGCCCGACAGGAGCCGCCCCCGTGACCAGCCAGCCCGACCCCGGCCCCAGCGTCGGCCCGAGCCGCCCGAATCCCACCTGGAAGGGCGGCCCGTCGAAGCCGCCCGGCCCCGGCGCCACCACGCTCAGCGGGACGATCCGCGCCGGTGTCGAGCCGAACTGCCTGCTGATCGACGACCACCTGCTGATCGGCGGCCCGCGCGACCTGCTCAAGCCCGGCACCCGGGTCGAGGTCACCGGCCGCTCGGAGCCCGGCATGATGACCACCTGCCAGCAGGGCACCCCCTTCGTCGTCGAATCCGCCCGCCGGGCCTGACCCGAGGCCCCGCGAAGCGGGCCGGAAACGGCGGAGCCCCGCCCCCCGGACGGGGGGCGGGGCTCCTGGGTTCAGCGGGTCAGTTGACCGCACCGACCTCCACCGAGCCGCGGCCGACGACCGCGCCCTCGACGGTGGTGACGGCCAGGTCACCGTAGAGCTCCCGGCCGGCGGCCGGCGCCGACTTGGCGGTCACCGTGCCGGTCAGGGTGGCGGTGGCGCCGTTGGCCAGGGACAGCGGGGTGCTGGGGGCGGAGAGCGAACCCAGCGCCGGGGACGCGAACGAGTCGCGGTAGTCGTACGCGGTGGTCGGGTCGCTCACCGCGTAGCCGTCCACGACCACCCGGTAGGTGCCGGCGACCGGGTTGGACAGGGTGACCGCCTCCTCCGAGTCACCGTCGGCCGACTGGCCCACCCGGGTCGCGCCGAGGAAGACCGACAGGTCCAGGTCGGCGCTCAGGTCGGACGGGTTGCCGATCCGCGCGGTGAACGAGGTGGCGCCCGCCGGCACGTCCACGGTGTATTCCTGGCGACCGCCCGTGGCGATGCTCGGCCGCTCGGCGTGCACGCTGGCCAGCGGGCCGCCGACGCCGGTCACCTGGACCGGGCCGAAGGCGTTGGTCAGGCCCCAGCTCACCTCGGTCGGGGCGCCGGCGGTCACCGACGGCAGCTCGACCACGGCCGGCTCGACCGTGACGCCCTGCACCCGCGCCTGCAGCTGGAACGGGTTGTCCAGCGCCGGCGACGTGCGCCGGGCCTCGACCTCGATCTCCCACACACCCGGGATCGGGTTCTGGTAGTCCCGCTCCTGCGGCTTGCAGGCGGCGGCGTCGGAGAAGTTGGTGTAGCAGGCGGTGCTCGCGGTGCTCTCGACCGGCACGCCGTACGGGTTGATGGCGATGAACCGGGTCTGCGAGCCGGTGGCGATGCCGGAGAGGTTGACCTGGAGCGCGCCCGCGCCCTCCGGAACCGTCACGAAGTACGAGGTGAAGCCGTTCCGCTCGACCGAGCCCCCGGTGGAGAAGGAGTAGGCCGGGGCGAAGACCGCGTTCGAGGCGACCACGACGGTGGCGACCTCGAAGTCGACCACCGAGGTGGACGCGTCGTCGACGGTCATGATCGCGCCGTGCGCGCCGGCGGTCAGCGGCTTGGCCTTCACCTTGACGGTGACGGTCTTGTTCAGCGGCAGCCACACGACCTGCGGAGCCGAGAAGGTGCCGTCGTTGCCGCGGAACGCGACGGTGTGCTTGAGGCCCTTGTTGGGGCCGCTCGTGCGGGTCAGCTTGACGTCGTAGTAGCGGCTCTCCTTGACCTTCTGCCCGCCCTTGCCGGCCGCGCAGCGGTTGTAGATGCCGGTGCCCACGTTCGGGTTCGGCTCGAACTGGCCGGAGTCCTTGTTGTACTTCGTCAGGTTCCCCGACAGCTCGGTGCAGACCGGCGCCTCGGAGGTGTACGTCCGGGTCTGCACGCCCGCGGCGAGCAGGCCCCACGCGCCCGGCACGTTGAACATGCCGTAGCCCTGCGCGTACGTCGGGACGCCCGCGAGCGGCTTGGCGGAGGTGTAGATGGCCCGGCGCAGCGCGGCCGGGGTGACGCCCTTGTCGGTGGCCTTGGCCGCCGAGAGCAGCAGCGCGGCGGCGCCGGTGGCCTGCGGCGAGGCCATCGAGGTGCCGTTCAGCATCTGGTAGCCCGGGGGCAGCGGGTAGCCGGCCTCGGGGACCGGGTTGCCGGGCTGCCAGGTCGGCGCGGTGGAGATGGCCGAGCCGGGGGCGGTCACGTTGGGCTTGAAGCCGCCGTCCTCACGCGGGCCGCGGGAGGAGAAGTTGAACAGCGCGTTGCCCTTGCGGACGACCGAGCCGTAGTTGGCCAGCCAGGTGTCCTTGCTGATGTTGGCGGCCACGCTGACCACGTTGCTGGCGACCGAGGGGTCGCCGACGGTGTTCAGACCCGGGCCGGAGTTGCCGGCCGAGATGAACATCTGCACGCCGTAGGTGGTGATCAGCGTGTCGTAGAGGTTGGCGCGCGCGTTGGAGCCGTCGTTGAGCGCCGGCAGGCCGCCGATCGACATGTTGACCACGTCGACCTTGCGGTTGACCACGAGGTCCACCATGCCGGTGGTGAGCGCCGCGGCCGTGCAGCCGCCGCCCCACGAGCAGGCCCGGGCGGAGACCAGCTTGGCACCCGGGGCGGCGCCGTCGAAGGCGCTGTTGCCCAGCATGTCGTTGGCGGCGGTGATGCCGGCGACGTGGGTGCCGTGGGTGGCCTCGATGATGCCGATGTTCACGTAGTCGACCAGGCCGGGGCCGCCGGCCGGGGTGGTGTCGACGTCCTCGCGGTATTCGACGACGAACGGCATCTGGTCCCGCACCGCGGTGGCCGGGTTGTCGGTGCCGAAGTGGCCGACCTGGAACTTCTCCTTGTACGGCCGCATCACCTCGTCGTCGGTGAAGTCGCGGTTCTGGTTGACGTCCACCCGGATGTCGTGGTTCACCGGGTTGTAGAGGATGCCCCAGGAGTCGGTGGTGTCGCCGTCCCGGTTGACGTCGCCGGCCGGGTCGCTGCCGGCCGTGATCGACTCGCGGAAGGTGTTGAAGCGGTAGGTGCCGGCGGGGGCGGTCCAGGTGAGGGCGGAGGCGCCGGTGCCGGTGGTGAAGGAGGGGCCCGCCACCTCGGTGATCATCGCGCGCCAGGTGGCGTCCTCGAGCGGGTCGGTCGCGGTCACCCAGTCGACGATCTTGCGCTCGCCCGTGGTGGTCGTCTGCAGCGCCGGCTGGTCCAGGTCGACCCCGGAGTCCATGATGCCGATGGTGACGCCGCGGCCGTCCCACTCCGGGTGCGCGGCCTTGAAGGCCTCCGCGCCGGTCTCGTTGGTGGGCATGTAGGGGTTGACCGCGCCGGTGTCGGCGCCCGGGCCGGCCAGCGTCGCGCCCTGCTTGGCGGTCTTCGCGCCGGCCGGGGCGGCCTCGGGGGCCGGGTCGGGGAGCTTGATGGTCTCGTCGAGGTCGACGGCGGAGACGCCGGGGAGCGTCGCGGCCTTGAGGACCTTCGCGGTGGGAACCTTGGCCAGCAGGTAGCCGACCTGGTCGTAGCGCTGGCTGACCGTGGCGCCCAGACCGGCCAGCCCGTCGGCGACCTTCTTGGCCGAGCCCTTCTTGGCGGCGATGATCAGCGTGACGGTCGGGGCGTGCTTCGCCTCCGCCTCATCGAGCAGCTTGGCGTCGTGGGCGCCCAGCGTCTCGGCGGCGGTCGGCTGCGAGGCGTCGGGGGCGGCGGCGGGGGCTGCGCTCGCGGTCGCGGCACCACCCCCGACGGTCATGGCGCCGGCCGCCAGGACCGAGGCGAAGAGCGCGGCCGAGGTACGCCGGCTCCGGTTACGGGGTTGACTCACGTTCTCTTCCTCCAGAGAACAGGGCCCTTCAGGAGACAGGGCACGCGTGACAGCGATCCTTCGGGCTGGCCCTGTCGGTGTCACTACTCCGAAGTAGGTTGTGACCACTCCGTGACTCCGATCTGCCGTCGTCGTCACGTGGTGGGTGTCAACCGTCGATGGCTGCCGGCCGTTCGACCGATGTGGACGGCCCCTCCACCAGCTCCGGGGCCTGCGGCTGGCGCGGCGCCAGCTCGACCTGGGCCGGGGCGGCCAACTCCTGGTCGGAGACGCCCAGCTCGGCCAGCTTGCGGGCGCTGACCAGCACCCGCGCCTCCAGCGAACCGACCGCCCGGTTGTAGGCGGTCACCGCACCGCCCAGCGCGCCGCCGAGCTTGCCGACGTGGTCGCCCAGGGTGGACAGCCGCCCGTAGAGCTCGCGGGCCAGCGAGTGCACGGTGGCCGCGTTGCGCGCCAGCGCCTCCTGCCGCCACGAGTAGGCCACCGTGCGCAGCAGCGCCACCAGGGTGGCCGGCGTGGCCAGCACCACGTTGCGGGCGAAGGCGTGCTCCAGCAGCGACGGATCGCGCTGCAACGCCACGTCGAGGAACGGGTCGGCGGGAACGAACAGCACCACGAAGTCGGGGGTCTGGTCGAACGCCGCCCAGTAGGTCTTGGCGGCCAGCCCGTCGACGTGCGCCCGCAGGTGCCGCGCGTGCGCGTCGAGGTGGGTGTCCCGCCCCCGCTCGTCGCGCGCCTCCATGGCGGTCAGGTAGGCGTCGAAGGGCGCCTTGGCGTCGACCACCACCGTGCGGCCACCGTGCAGCCGGACCACCAGGTCAGGGCGGACCCCCTGGTGGTCGGTGGCGGCGGTGACCTGCTCGTTGAAGTCGCAGTGCTCCAGCATGCCGGCCGCCTCGACGATCCGGCGGAGCTGGTGCTCACCCCAGCGGCCGCGGACCTGCGGGGCGCGCAGCGCCGCGACGAGCTGCTTGGTCTCGGTGCGCAGCTCGCCGGAGACCGCGCTCATCGACCGCACCTGTTCGCGCAGCTCGGCGTAGGCGTCGACCCGGTCGCGCTCCAGCTCGGCGACCCGCTGCTCGTAGCGGCGGAGGGTGTCGTGCAGCGGGGCCACCGCCCGGGCCACCGCCTCCTGGGACTGCGCGGTCGCCTCGTAGCTGAGCGCCCGCATGGACTGCTCCAGCCGCCCCTCGCCCTCCCGGGTGGCGGCCAGGGTCGCCTCCAGCCGGGCGATCTCGGTCGCCGAGCGCGACCGGGCGGCCAGCCAGCCCACCGCGCCGCCCGCGGCGAGGCAGAGCACCACCACGGCCAGCGTCGAGAAGCTCATGCCGAAGAGCTTGCCAAACGGGTACGACGTGCGCCCGCTGGGTACGTTCGAGGTCATGGAGGTTGCCCTGTGGGTGGTCTTGATCCTGATGCTCGGAGGTGCCCTGGTGTTCTGGCGGTGGGGGAGCAGGTCCCGGCGGGCCACCGAGCTGGCCGACGCCCGCGCTGAGGCGCAGCGCTGGTACGAGCGGCTCGGCGGGCAGCTCATGAACCTGCACGGGGACGCCCCGGCGGTCCGCCAGGCGCTGGCCGACGCCGGTGAGCGCTACAACGCGGCCGGCTCCCAGCTGGAGCAGGCGGGCACCCCGCACCAGTTCGCCCTGGCCCGGGAGACCGCGCTGGAGGGGCTGGCGTACATCCGGGCGGCGCGCACCGCCATGGGCATCGACCCGGGCCCGGAGTTGCCGCCGCTGGCCGCCGCGCGTGGCGCGGGCATGCTCACCAAGGAGCGCGAGGTCAACGTGCAGGGGCAGACCTACCGGGCCGGCCCCCAGCCGGGAAACCACACTCCCTACTACTATCCGGGCGGAAACTGGCAGGGCCGCCCGGTGCCGGCCGGCTGGTACTCGACGCCGTGGTGGAAGACCGCGCTGGGCACCGGGGCCGGCGTGCTCGGCGGCATCCTGATCGCCGACGCGCTCTTCTCGCCCGCCTTCGCCGACCCGGGCTACGGCTACGACGCCGGCTACCAGGAGGGCTTCAACGACGGCCAGGACCAGGGCGGGGACCAGGGTGGCGACCAGGGTGGCGACCAGGGTCAGGACTTCGGCGACCAGGGTGATTACGCCGCCGGCGATTTCGGCGGCGGGGACTTCGGCGGGGGCGATTTCGGCGGCGGGGACTTCGGCGGCGGCGACTGGTAGCGCGCCCGGGAGGACGAAGGCCCCGGTCGGCGGGACCGGGGCCTTCGTCGTCGTCGACCCGGGTCAGCCGGTGTTGCGCATGCCGGCGGCGATGCCGTTGACCGTGGTGAGCAGCGCCCGCTCCAGGGCCGTGCCGTCGTTCGGGGCGCGGCGCCCGCCCGGCGCCGTGGCCACCGCACGGCCCGCGGCGCCGGAGTCCCGGTACTGCTGCAGCAGGGCCACCTGGAGGTGGTGCAGCGGCTCCAGGTACGTGTCCCGTACGGCGAGGGTGCGCTGGAGCACGGGTGAGTTGTCCAGCAGGGCGGGCGAGGCGGTGACCGCCAGCACCTCCTGCTTGGTCAGCTCGTACTCCTGCTCGATCTTGGCGAAGATCGGGTGCAGCTTCTTGGGGACCAGGGTTTCCACGTAGCGCCGGGCGATGGTGAGGTCGGTCTTGGTCAGCATCATCTCGACGTTCGACAGGAACGTGCGGAAGAAGTGCCAGTTCCGGTTCATCTCGGCCAGCACGTCCTCCAGCCCGGCCTCGCGCGCGGCGGCCAGCCCGGAGCCCACACCGAACCAGCCGGGCACGATCTGCCGGGTCTGCGTCCAGCCGAACACCCAGGGGATGGCCCGCAGGCCGGAGAGCCCGGCGCCGGTGTTCGGCCGCTTCGCCGGCCGGGAGCCGATGTTGAGCGCGCCGAGCAGCTCGGTCGGGGTGGAGGCCCAGAAGTAGGCGGGCAGGTCCGGGTCCTCGACCAGCGACCGGTAGGACCGGAAGGCCGACTCGGAGACCACGTCCATGGTCGCGTCCCAGCGTTCCAGCATCTCGGCCGGCTGCCGGGGCGCCGTGTGCAGCAGCGTCGCCTGGAGCACCGCCGCCACGGTCAGCTCCAGGTTCTCCCGGGCCAGCGCGGGCAGCGTGTACTTGTCGGAGATGACCTCGCCCTGCTCGGTCACCTTGATCGCGCCGTCGAGCGTCCCGTACGGCTGGGCCAGGACGGCCTCGTGGGTGGGGCCGCCGCCCCGGCCGACCGTGCCGCCCCGGCCGTGGAAGAGCCGCAGGTGCACGCCGTGCCGCGCCGCCACGTCCCGCAGCGCGCGCTGGGCGCGGTGGATGGACCACTGGCTCGTGGTGATGCCAGCCTCCTTGTTGGAGTCCGAGTAGCCCAGCATCACCTCCTGCACGTCGCCGCGGGCCGCGACGAGGGCGCGGTAGGCCGGCAGGGAGAGCAGCTCGTCGAGCAGTTCGCCGCCGGCGTTCAGCTCGCCCGGGGTCTCCAGCAGCGGCACGATCCCGATCCGGGCCCGGCCGCTGTGCACGTCGACCAGCCCGGCCTCGCGGGCCAGCACCACCGCGGCGAGCACGTCGTCCACGCCCAGCGTCATCGAGATGATGTACGACTCGATCACCTCGGCGCCGAACCGGTCCTGCGCGTCCCGGATCGTCCCGAACACGTCGAAGGTCTTCTGCGCGCTCTCGGTGAGCGGGCTGTCCTGGGTGGAGAGGGGCCGCCGGCCGGTCAGCTCGTCGGCGAGCAGCTTGGCGCGCTCCAGCCGGGTGAGCGACGGGTAGTCGGAGACCTCGCCGACCGCCGCGTAGAGCTGGGCGAGCACCTCGTGGTGCTTCTCGGCGTGCTCGCGGACGTCCATGGTGGCCAGGTGCAGCCCGAACGCGGAGACCGTGCGGATGGTGGAGGCCAGCCGGCCCACGGCGGTGAGCTGCCCGGAGTTGCGGGCCAGGGAGGCGCGCAGCAGCTCCAGGTCGGCGATCAGCTCGGCCGAGCCGCGGTAGTCCCGCCCCGGCACGTGCGGGGTGCCGGCGCGCAGCCGCTCCCGGGTGTTGGCCAGCTTCGCCTTCACGCACCGCGCCTTGAGCCGGTAGGGCTCCTCGGCGTTGACCCGGCGGAACCGGGGCGCCACCTCGGGTAGCGCGTCCAGGTCGGCGGCGAGGCTGGCGGAGAGGTCGAGGGAGACCGCGCGCAGCCGGCGGGAGACGCTGACCTCGTTGATCAGCTCGTCCATGGCCTTCTCGGTGGCCGCGATGCCGTGCTCGTGCTGGATGCGCAGCACCTCGCGGGTGACCGTCGGGGTGACGAACGGGTTGCCGTCCCGGTCGCCGCCGATCCAGGTGCCGAAGGTCAGCGGGCGGGCGGTCGGCGAGGTCTCCACGCCGAGGGTGCGCAGCGTGTCGGCGAGGTCGTCGAGGACCTGGGGGGCGGCCTCGGCGTGCAGGTCCCGCAGGTAGTAGATGGCGTTGCGGGCCTCGTCGGTCGGGTCCGGCCGGTCCAGCCGCAGCTCGTCGGTCTGCCACATGAGGTCGAGCAGCTCGGCCAGGCGCCGGTTGGCCGGCCCCTCGTCGCTGGCGCCGTAGAGGATCGCGTTGGCGGTCTCGGCATCCAGCTCGTCGGCGACCGCGCGCAGCTTCGACAGGATGGACCGGCGGGCCGCCTCGGTGGGGTGGGCCGTGAAGACCGGGCGTACCGCGAGCCGGCGGGCCGCGGCGGCGATCTCCTCGGCCGGCACCCCGCGCTCGGCGATCATCTTGGCCGCCTGGTCCAGCCAGCCGCCGTGCATGGCCCGCCGCCGGCGCAGGTCGCGGGCCCGGTGCACCTGCTCGGTGATGTTGGCCAGGTGGAAGTAGGTGGAGAAGGCCCGGGCCAGCTTCGTGCCGGTGGTGACGTCGAGCCCGGCGAGGCGCTGGGCGGCGGCCGGCGGGTCGGAGCGGACCTGGGCGCGGATCTCCTCCACCAGGTCGAGCAGGGGGCGGCCCTCCTGCCGGGCGAGGGTCTGCCCGAGCAGCGTGCCGAGGCGGCGGATGTCGGCCCGGAGAGCGGCGTCGGGGCCGTCGTGGTCGTGCTGGTCGGTCACGGTGCGCTCCTTACGCGAGTACGAAGGACAGCGCTGTCCGACTCCCTGGATGGTATCCGCGCGAGCCCCGACCGAAGGAGGGGGATCGCGTGACGATCTGCACTCTGGGACCGGCCGACCGGCTCAGCCGGGTGGCCCGCCGGCGGTGTCCGGGCGGGCGCGGCCGGCCCGGACCGCGCGCCGGTGCGCCCGGAAGATCGTCGCGGTGACCAGCCCGAGGAGCCCGAGCAACGCCCAGAGGGCGAGCCCGGACAGCGTCCAGCCCATCGAGCGGCGGTCGAAGTAGACCGCCGACCTGATCAGGTCGGTGGTCAGGCCGGGCAGGTTCCACCGGTGCATGCCGCGCATCCAGGCCGGCAGGAACTCGGGGGCGTAGATGCCGCCCGACCCGGGGTTGCCGAGCACCACCAGCAGCAGGATCACGAGGCCGGTGCCGAGCAGCCCGAGCCATGCCTGCACGGCGCTGGCGACCATGGCGGCGGCGAAGACGGCCAGCGTGCCGACCGCCGCGACGGCCGGGATGTCGTGGTGCCAGACGTCGAGCACCGGGCCCACGACGGTGGCGCCGACGACGCCCAGCACGACCGAGTAGACGGCCAGGGCGGCGATCCGCAGCCCGGCCCGGGGCAGGCTCACCGGGGCGGTGCCGGTGCTCAGGCCCAGCGCGGTGGAGGCCAGGTAGCCGCCCAGCACGAGGCCGACCGCCAGGTAGAACGGGACCAGCCCGCGCGGGTCGGTCGACTCCACCGGTACCTCGTCGGTGACCTGGATCGGCAGGTGCGCCTGCTGGGCGGCCTGGCCGAGCACCTGGGTCACCAGTTCGGTGGCCGCCGGGGCGGAGGCGCTGGCGGTGGCCAGACGCAACCCGTTGTCGGGGCCGGAGGTGAGCACGCCGTATACCTCGCGGCCCGTCAGGGCGTCGTCGGCGGCGCCCGGGTCGTCGTACTCGATGGGTTCGATCTTGTCGGTGCGCTGGCGGACGGCGGCCAGCACGGCCTGGGCGCGCTGGTCGCCGAGGACGACCCCGACGGGCACGTCGTGGGGTCGGGGCTGGTGCAGGGCACCCACGTAGGCGGCGATGAACGTGGTGGCCAGGGCCAGCGTGCCGAGCAGCAGCGCCGCCGTACGGGGCAGCCAGTCGCGTACCGGAAGGTTCCGCTGCGCCTCGTCCACGCGCTCAGCCTATTGCCCGTATATGCCCGGCTCGGGCGCTTTCTCCGGGCGGAATTCGCTGGCCTGGACCGATAGCTTCGGATCATGGTGCTGCCCAGCTATCCCCCGAAGCCGAAGCCCGGCGACCGGGTCGCGGTCGTCTCGCCCTCCGCCGGCCTGCCGGGCCTCTTCCCGCACGTCCACGAGCTGGGCCTGCGCCGGCTCCGCGAGGAGTTCGGGCTGGAGCCGGTGGAGTATCCGACCACCCGGCAGCTGGGGGCCGACCCCCGGGACCGGGCGCGCGACCTGACCGCCGCGTTCGCCGACCCGAGCATCACCGCCGTGCTCGCCACGGTCGGCGGGGACGACCTGATCACGGTCACGCCGTTCCTGGACGACGCGGTGCTGCGGGCCAACCCGAAGCCCTACTACGGCTACTCCGACAACACCAACGTCCTCAACCACCTCCACCGGCTGGGGATCGTCGCCTACCACGGCGGATCGGTGCTGGTGCACCTCGGCCGGTCCGGCGCACCGCACCCGCTGACCGTCGACTCGCTGCGCGCGGCGCTGTTCACCTCCGGCTGGTACGAGCTGACTCCCGCGCCCGAGTGGGGCGACGAGCCGCGCGACTGGCGGGACCCGGCGACGCTCGCCGACGAGCCGGTGATGTTCCCCGGCGAGGGCTGGCGCTGGCACGGGCCGGCCCGGGTGGTCCAGGGGCGCACCTGGGGCGGCTGCCTGGAGATCGTGCACTGGTTGCTGGCCACCGACCGGGTGCCCTCGGCGGCCGAGCTGGCCGGGTCGGTGCTGGTCGTCGAGACGTCCAACGAGCTGCCGGGCGCGCAGGAGGTCTTCCGGATCGTGCGCAACCTGGGCGAGCGCGGGCTGCTCGCCGGCTTCCCGGCGATCGTGGTCGGCCGGCCCAAGGCGTGGGACTTCGACCGGCCGCACACCCTCGACGAGCGCCGGGCCTGGGGCGAGGCGCAGCGGGAGGCGATCCTCCGGGCCCTCGCCGCCTACGCCGACGACCCGGTGGTGGTCTTCGACGTCGACCTCGGCCACACCGACCCGCAGCTGATCATCCCGTACGGCGGCGAGATCCGCGTCGACGCCACCGAACGCCGCATTTCGGTGCGCTACTGACCCCGGCCTGGAGATCTTGGTAGGAAACGTCCCCCATAGGGGCCACTTCCTACCAAGATCTCGGGCGGCTCAACCGACGGCGGCGAAGGCGCGGACCGGGAAGGTGCCCATGCCGGCCACGCGCGGCGGGGCGGCCGTGAAGCGGAAGCCTTCCGGGGGTAGGGCGGCCAGGTTGGTCAGGTGCTCGACGATCGGGATGCCGGCGGCGAGCAGGGCACTGTGCGCCGGGCGCTCACCGGCCGCGGCCGGGTTCATGTCGTCGATGTTGATCGAGTCGATGCCGACCAGCGCCGCTCCCGCCTCGACCAGCCAGTCGGCGCCGTCGGCGGTCAGGTAGGGCGCGTCGGGGCCGGCGTACCGGTCGGTGCCGAAGTGCGTGTCCCAGCCGGTGTGCAGCAGCACCGCCCGGCCCGCCACCTCGTACGGGGCGAGGAGCAGCCGGTCCACCGCCCGGGTGCCGGCCGGTACGCGCACCACCACCCCGGGCAGGTCGGCGAGGCGGTCCAGCGGGACGCCGGTCAGGTCGGGGCCGTCCGCCCAGCGGTGCGCCGGGGCGTCCACGTAGGTGCCGGTGTTGGCGATCATGTCGATCCGGGCCACGTGGAACTCGACGCCCGGCGCGTACCGCTCCCGGGACGCCTCGCGGGTCAGCCAGTCGGTGATGCGGGGCGGCTGCCAGCCGGGCAGGGTGACCATGCCGTCGGTGACCACGTGACTGAGCTCGACGAGGCGCCGCCCGCCGGCCGCCGGGGCGGCCACCCCGCGACCGCCCTTGTGGGGCTCCTCCACGACGGTCCGGTTGGTGATCCGCACCTCGCCGACCATGAGCAGGCCGAGGTGCCGCACGAGGAGCGCGGCCAGTTCGTCGTCGGTGATCTCCGGCCCCGGGATGTCCAGCCGGAATCCGTCGGTCCGCAGCCCGCCGCCGTTCGCGAAGATCACCTCGGCGTCGAAGACCGCGCGGTAGTCACCCGTCATGCGCCTCACCGCACCATGGGGCCCCGGACCCCGTCAAGATCCATGTCGGCGCACCGGCTGCGGCCCGGAATGTCCGCGCAGCGGGATAGTCTCGAACGGTGCACCCCCCGTCCGGCTGGACGAGGGGTCGTCGCCGTGCGTCGACCTCCTGGAAGTGATCGCTGATGCTCACCGGACTCTTCTCCGCCGCCCTGGCCGACCCCGGGCTGGCCCGGGCGCGTGACCTGGCGCGCTCCGGTGCCGCCCAGGTCGACGGCCTCGACCTCACCGCCCCCGCCGCGCTGCGGCCGTTCGCCGTCGCCGCCGTCGCGGCCGACGAGCCGGCCGGCGGCGCGGGCCGTCCCGTGCTGGCCGTGACGGCCACCACCCGAGAGGCCGACGACCTGGCCTCCGCGCTGGGCAGCCTGCTGCCGCCGGAGCAGGTGGCGGTCTTCCCGTCCTGGGAGACGCTGCCGCACGAGCGGCTCTCGCCCCGCTCCGACACCGTCGGGCGGCGGCTGGCCGTGCTGCGCCGGCTGGCCCACCCCGGCTCGGCCGACGCGCACGGGCGCACCGGCCCGCTGCGGGTGGTCGTGGCCCCCGTCCGCTCACTGCTCCAGCCGCAGCTCAAGGGGCTCGGCGACCTGGAGCCGGTGCAGCTCGCCGCCGGCGACGAGGCGGACCTGGAGGAGGTCGCCCGCCGGCTCATCGACATGGCGTACGCCCGGGTCGACCTGGTCACCAAGCGCGGCGAGTTCGCCGTGCGCGGCGGCATCCTGGACGTCTTCCCGCCCACCGACGAGCACCCGTCCCGGGTCGAGTTCTGGGGCGACGAGGTCGAGGAGATCCGCACCTTCGCCGTCGCCGACCAGCGCACCATCGAGGGCGTCCCGCAGCTCTGGGCGCCGCCCTGTCGCGAACTGCTCCTCACCCCGGGCGTGCGGGAGCGCGCCGCCGCGCTCGGGCGGGAGCACCCCGAGCTGGCCGAGATCCTCGACAAGCTGGCCGAGGGCATCCCGGTCGAGGGCATGGAGTCCCTCGCCCCGGCGCTGATCGGCGCCGACTCGATGGAGCTGCTGGTCGACTGCATGCCGGCCGGCACCCACGTGCTGCTCTGCGACCCGGAGCGGATCCGCACCCGGGCGCACGACCTGGTGCGTACCTCCGAGGAGTTCCTCCAGGCGAGCTGGGCCGCGGCCGCGGTGGGCGGGCAGGCCCCGGTCGACCTCGGCGCCGCCGCCTTCCGGACCCTGGCCGACGTGCGCACGGCGGCCCGCGCCCTGCGTCAGCCCTGGTGGACCCTCGCCCCGTTCGGCCTGGTCGAGGCCGACGCCGCGCCCGCCCGGCAGCCCTGGGAGGACGAGCCGACCGAGGTCGACGTCACCCCCGACGACGCCATCGCGGTGACCCTGGCCGCCCAGCCCGCCCCGCTCTACCACGGCGAGACCGCCCGGGTGGTCGACGACCTCAAGCGCTGGGCCGGTGAGGGCTGGTCGATCGCGCTCGTCTTCGAGGGGCACGGCCCCGCCCAGCGGGCCGTCGAGGTGCTCCGCGACGCCGGCCTCGGCGCCCGGCTCACCGAGGAGGTGCCGGCCGCGCCCACCCCCGGCGACCTGCTGGTCGCCTGCGGCTGCCTGACCGCCGGCTTCGTCGACGAGGCGTCCCGGTTCGTGCTGCTCACCGGCAACGACGTCACCGGCGGCCGGGGCACCTCCACCCGTGACATGCGCAAGATGCCGAGCCGGCGCCGCAACACCATCGACCCGCTGGAGCTCAAGGCCGGCGACCACGTGGTGCACGAGCAGCACGGCATCGGCCGCTACGTCGAGCTGGTCCAGCGCACGGTCAACGGCGCGAGCCGGGAATACCTGGTGATCGAGTACGCGCCGAGCAAGCGCGGCCAGCCCGGCGACCGCCTCTTCGTCCCCACCGACCAGCTCGACCAGCTCTCCCGCTACGTCGGCGGCGAGCAGCCCACCCTGCACAAGATGGGCGGCTCGGACTGGCAGAAGTCCAAGGCCCGCGCCCGCAAGGCGGTCCGCGAGATCGCCGCGCAGCTCATCCAGCTCTACGCCGCCCGCAAGGCGTCCAAGGGGCACTCGTTCGGCCCGGACACCCCCTGGCAGCGTGAGCTGGAGGACGCCTTCCCCTGGCAGGAGACGCCCGACCAGATGGCCGCCATCGAGGAGGTCAAGCGGGACATGGAGCAGACCGTCCCGATGGACCGGCTGATCTGCGGCGACGTCGGCTACGGCAAGACCGAGATCGCGGTCCGGGCGGCGTTCAAGGCCGTGCAGGACGGCAAGCAGGTGGCCGTGCTGGTGCCCACCACCCTGCTGGTGCAGCAGCACTACAACACCTTCGCCGAGCGGATGAGCCAGTTCCCGATCAGCATCCGGCAGCTCTCCCGCTTCCAGACGCCCAAGGAGACCGAGCGGACGCTGGAGATGGTCGCCGACGGCACCGTCGACATCGTCATCGGCACCCACCGGCTGCTCCAGTCGGCCACCCGGTTCAAGCAGCTCGGGCTGGTCGTCATCGACGAGGAGCAGCGCTTCGGCGTCGAGCACAAGGAGCACCTGAAGACGCTGCGCGCCTCGGTCGACGTGCTGGCCATGTCGGCCACCCCGATCCCGCGCACCCTGGAGATGGCGATCACCGGCATCCGGGAGATGTCCACGATCGCCACCCCGCCCGAGGAGCGGCACCCGGTGCTGACCTTCGTCGGGGCGTACGACGACCGGCAGGTGGCCGCCTCGATCCACCGCGAGCTGCTCCGCGACGGGCAGGTCTTCTACCTGCACAACCGGGTCGAGTCGATCGACAAGGCGGCCCGCCGGATCCGTGAGCTGGTGCCCGAGGCCCGGGTCGCGGTGGCGCACGGCCAGATGGGCGAGGAAGCGCTCGAGAAGGTGATGGTCGGCTTCTGGGAGAAGGAGTTCGACGTCCTGGTCTGCACCACGATCGTGGAGTCCGGCATCGACATCCCCAACGCCAACACCCTCATCGTCGAGCGGGCCGACCTGCTCGGCCTGGCCCAGCTCCACCAGATCCGCGGCCGGGTGGGCCGGGGCCGGGAGCGGGCGTACGCCTACTTCCTCTACCCGTCGGACAAGCCGCTCACGGAGAACGCGCACGAGCGGCTGGCCACCATCGCCCAGCACACCGAGCTGGGCGCCGGCATGTACGTGGCCATGAAGGACCTGGAGATCCGCGGCGCCGGCAACCTGCTCGGCGGCGAGCAGTCCGGGCACATCGAGGGCGTCGGCTTCGACCTCTACGTCCGGATGGTCGGTGAGGCGGTCTCCGCGTTCAAGGGTGAGCACAGGGAGGAGGAGACCGAGGTCAAGGTCGACCTGCCCATCGACGCGCACCTGCCGCACGACTACGTGAGCGTGGAGCGGCTGCGGCTGGAGATGTACCGCAAGCTGGCCGAGGCCCGCGACGCCGAGCGGCTGCGCGAGGTGGTCGCCGAGATGACCGACCGCTACGGCGAGCCGCCCGCGCCGGTGCAGAACCTGGTCGCGGTGGCCCGGTTCCGGCTGCTGGCCCGGCGCTACGGGCTCACCGACGTGTCGATGCAGGGCAAGCACATCCGGTTCGGGCCGCTGCCGCTGCCCGACTCGAAGCAGCTGCGGCTCAAGCGCTACCACCCGGACTCGGTCTACAAGCAGGCGCTCGACCAGGTCAGCGTGCCCCGGCCGAGCACCCGCCGGGTCGGTGGCGAGCCGTTGCGCGACCAGGCGCTGCTGGAGTGGTGCGCCCAGCTCCTCTCCGATGTCCTGGGGGAGCCGGTCGCGGCGCAGCCGGCGGGGGCGGGGGCGCGGTGAGGTGGGCGGCGTCACAGCCGGGCCCGGGGCGTGAGAGAGTGGCCGTCATGCGTGCTCGCCGTCTCATCGCCGCCGCCAGCGTCGCGGCCCTCGCTGCGCTCTCCCTCGCCGCCTGCGGGCGGTCCGCCCCGGACGTCGCCGCGTACGTCGGGGACACGAGCTACTCGATCGACCGGGTCAACGCCATCCGGGACGAGGCCGCGCAGGCGTACGCCGGGGTGGTCAAGGCCGCCGAGGAGCAGGGCCAGACCGTTCCGGCCGAGCTGCGCGAGGTCGACCTGGACGGGCAGGACGTGGTCAACCTGCTGGTCGGCCTCGACCTGGGCAAGCGGATCGTCGCCGACAAGAAGCTCCAGGTGGCCGACCAGATCAGCGCGGCCGACATCGGCGAGGCGCTGCGCGTCCCGGACACCGAGTACGCGAAGCTCGCCGCCGAGTGGTACGACGTCTTCAACGCGCTGGGCCAGGGGCTGCCGAAGGCGGAGCTCTCCGACGCCGACACCGCCGCCGTCTACGCGGCGCTGGTGAAGGCGAACGTGGCGCGTCCCGGCTGGACGACCGAGCAGCAGCGCCAGGCGTTCTCCGACCCCTCCATCGCGCCTCAGGTCTCGGCCGTGGTGGGCCTCAGCGAGGCGCTCAAGGAGCAGGTCGACCGGCAGGACGTGCGGGTGAACCCCCGCTACCCGACCCTGGCCGTGCCCGCCGTGCTCCAGATCCAGTCGCAGAACGTCAACCTCTACGACCTGCCGTACGTGGACGGCGCGGACCAGGTGACCGACATCTCCACCCCCGAGCCGGAGTCGACCGAGCCGGGTTCGGCCGAGCCGAGCGCGTCGGTGGCGCCCTGAGCATGACCGCGCGCATCGTCCTGCTCGTCACCTCACCCCGGCTGCCGGCCGGCCTGCTGACCGCGCCCGCCTGGGACGTGGTCCGCTCGGCGCCGGTGCTGGCGGGCGCCGAGAGCGAACTGGCCACGGCGGTCCGGTCGACGGGCGCCGAGGTCACGGTGGTGACCGCGGGCGCCACGCAGGCGTTGCTCGACGCGGCGGCCGCGCACGGCAGCGCGGTGTGGCTGGCCGGCCCGGCGGGCGACGAGGCGCTCGCGCGCGAGCTGGGGCTGCGGCTGGCCCGCCAGCCCGGTCTCGCCGAGCTGGAGCTGATGTACGGCTCGTGGGATCCGCCGGGGGCCCGGCTGCTCGACGCGGTCGAGGTGATGGACCGGCTCGCCTCGCCGGGCGGTGACCCGTGGAAGCGGGCGCAGACCCACCGCAGCCTCGCCGGCTTCCTGCTGGAGGAGTGCTACGAGGCGTACGACGCGATCAGCGCCGACGACACCGACGCGCTCCGCGAGGAGTTGGGCGACGTGCTGCTCCAGGTGCTGCTGCACGCCCGGCTGGCCGAGGACCTGCCGGAGGGGAAGCGCTGGACGGTCGACGACGTGGCCGGCGGCCTGGTCGACAAGATGGTCCGCCGCAACCCGCACGTGTTCTCGGGTGAGCAGGCCGGCTCGATCGAGGAGATCGAGGCGAACTGGGAGCGGATCAAGCGGGCCGAGAAGACCCGCGAGTCGGTGCTGGACGGCATCGCGCTGAGCCAGCCCGCGCTCGCCCTGGCCGCGAAGATCCTCGACCGCGCGGGCCGGATCGGCCTGGCCGTCCCGCCGCCGCTGGCGGAGTCGCAGGTCGACCCCGAGGCGCGACTCGGCGCCGGCCTGCTGGCCACGGTCGCCGCCGCGAGGCAGGCCGGCATCGACCCCGAGGCGGCCCTGCGCCGCGCCGCCCTGGCGTACGCCGACGCCGTCCGCGCCGCCGAACGCGCCGCCCCGTCGAGTTGACCAGGAGCTTCGCGTCGGCAGGACCGGCCTTCCCGACCCGAACTTCTTGATCAACGCAGGCGGCGGCGGTCGGTGGGGGTCGGTAGGGTCGTCGGCATGGAGTCGTTCGTGCCGCTCGCTGAGCGGATCGTCGAGGCGTTGCTGGAGAGCCGGCCCGGGCTGGCCACCTCGGCCGGGGACCACCGGTACGACGACCGGCTGCCCGACCTGTCCGCCGACGCCCTCGCCGCCGACCAGGCGATGCTCAAGGACGCGGCCGACGCGCTCTCCGAGATCGACCCCGACTCGCTCGACGTCGAGGAACAGGTCGACCACGCGCTGCTGAGCAGCCTGGTCGACCGGGGGCTGTTCGAGGCGACCGAGATCCGCGGCCACGAGTGGGACCCGCTGCGGCACAATCCCGGCCCGCTGCTGCACGCCCTCATGGCCCGCCCGTACGCGCCGGTCGAGGAGCGCCTGACCCACCTGGCCGGGCGGCTGGCGGCCGTACCCGACGCCCTGGCGACCGCGCGCGCGACGCTGCGCGACATGCCGCGGGTCCACGCCGAGACGGCGGTGGGGCAGTTCACCGGCACGGCGGCGCTGATCCGCGACGAGGTGCCCGGGCTGCTCGCCGAGGCGCCCGCGCTGCACGACCGGGTCGAGCCGGCCGCCACCGCGGCGATCGCCGCGCTGGAGGAGTTCGTGGCGTGGCTGCGCGGCGGGCTGGCCGCCGACGCCGGCCCGGGGCGGGACCCCCGGCTCGGCCGGCGCCGCTGGGAGGCGCGGCTCTGGCACACGCTCGACACCGAGCTGAGCGCGGCCGAGGTCCAGCGCCGCGCCTGGGCCAACCTCGACCGGGTCACCGCCGAGATCCGCGCGGCGGCCGTCGAGCTGGTGGGTGGCCCGGCCGACGACGAGACGGTCCGCCGGGCACTGGACCTGCTGGCCGCCGAGCACCCGGACGACGCCACCATCGTCGACCTCGCCTCGGTCACGCTCGACGAGGCGAGCGACTTCGTCCGGGTCCACGACCTGGTCAGTCTGGTCGACGACCCGTGCGTGATCCAGGAGATGCCGGAGTTCGCCCGGGGCGTGGCGGTCGCCTACTGCGACTCGCCCGGCCCGCTGGAGACGGCGGACCTGCCGACCTTCTACTGCATCGCGCCCACCCCGGCGGACTGGCCGGCGCAGCGCGTCGAGTCGTTCTACCGCGAGTACAACGACCACATGATCCGCAACCTGACCGTGCACGAGGCGATGCCCGGCCACTTCCTCCAGCTCGCCCACGCCCGCCGCTACGCGGGCCCGACCCGGGTCCGCGCGCTCACCGAGTCCGGCGTGTTCATCGAGGGCTGGGCGGTCTACACCGAGGAGCTGATGGCCGGGCTGGGCTTCGGCGGGCTGCCGGTCCGGCTCCAGCAGCTCAAGATGCAGCTCCGGATGACCATCAACGCACTGCTCGACCAGCTGGTGCACTGCGAGGACCTGCCCGAGTCCGAGGCCATGGCGCTGATGACCGGTCGCGGCTTCCAGGAGGAGGGCGAGGCGGCCGGCAAGTGGCGGCGGGCCCTGCTCACCTCGACCCAGCTCTCCACCTACTTCGTCGGCTACAGCGAGATGGCCGACATCGCCCGCGCCCGACCGGCCGGGGTGTCACCGCGCGACTGGCACGACGCCATGCTGGCGCACGACTGCCCGCCGCCCCGCCACCTGCGGACCCTGCTGGGCATCTGACGGCCGGCGCTACCCGCCGGCGGCGACCGCGTCGACCAGCCAGCGCGACAGGGAATACGCCGGGGGCAGCTCCGCGGGCAGCGCGTCCACCGGGAACCAGCGCGCCTCGGTCAGCTCCCTGGGGTCGACCACCGGCTCGGCGGCCGGGTCGGTGACGGTGGCGGTGAAGCCGGCGAGCAGGGTGCCCGGGCCGGACATCGCCCAGGGCTGGCTGTCCACGTAGGTGGGCCGTCCGATCGTCAGGCCGACCTCTTCGGCGACCTCCCGGTGGGCGGCCGCCTCCAGCGACTCGCCCGCCTCGACGAACCCGGCGACCAGCGCCCACAGCCCCGTCGGCCCGTAGGCGTGCCGGACCAGCAGCAGCTCGTCGGGGCCGCCGGTCGGGCCGGGGCGGGTGATCGCCACCAGCACCGCCACGGAGAGCGGCAGGAACGTGGTGAGCCCGCAGGCGGGGCAGCGCCGGCCGGTCTCGCCCGGCACGTCGGTCAGCTCGGCCCGGCACGCCCCGCACCACCGGTGCGTATGCCGCCAGGTGACCACGGCGAGCGCCCGCCCGGCCAGGTCCGCCGGCGCCGCGGGCAGTTCGGCGGCGAGGCCCCGCCACCCGCGCCAGCGCCCGGGCAGCGCCGTGGGGTCGGCCACGTCGGCCGCCCAGGCCGGGACCCCGTCCAGCGTGCCGACCGGCACCCAGTCGACGGCGGCGGTCAGCTCGCCGATCCGGGGGAACCGCCCGTCCGGGCCGGTGAGCAGCTTGCGCCCGGCCACGGCCAGGGCCAGGTCGTCCGGGTGCGGCGGCCGGCCGTGGTCGGCGGCGGGCAGGAAGCCCGCCCGGCCGGCGGCACCGTTCCGGCTGGACGGGAGGTCGAGCCGGTCGGTCACGAGGTTGCCGTGCGGCGGTCGACCACGCCCGCCCCGGCCGGCACGTCGAACGCGGCGGACTCGACGGTGTCCGTGTAGCGGCTCAGGGTGACCTCCGCCGCCTTGCCGTCGAGAGTGCCGGTGAAGCTGCCCAGCACCCCCTCGGTGGTCACGCAGGCGTTGAAGCGGTTGCCGGCCCGGGTGACGTCGACGCAGGTGGCGTGGTGCCCGGCCAAGGTGGTGTCGCTCTGCGCGATGGTCGCCTCGGGGTCGAGCGCCGCGTCGGTGAGCAGCCGGATCACCGCCGGCGGGGTGACCAGCCCGAGCTTGCGCGCCTCGCCGTAGACGACCACCGAGGGCTTGCCGGCGGTCAGCACCGGCGGCGACACCGTGCAGGAGGTGCGCCCGGCCTCGCTCGCGCACCGGGTCACCGCCTCCTGGGTCACCGTGATCTTGCCGTCCGGCCAGGTGTACGAGGAGCGCAGCGGCTCCTTGGTCTGCGCGATCGACGCGGTCCGCCCGCCGCTGAGCTGGTAGTCGGCGGCCCAGGTCTGCTCCAGCGCCCGGTCCATGCGAGCGGTCAGGTCGTTGACCAGGTCGGCCCGACCGAGGGCGACCCCGGTGTCGTCGAGGGCCTGGCAGCCGGTGACCGAGAGCGACGCGAGGGCCGAGGCAGCGAGCACGCGGAGAGTCGTCGAGGCGGCGGGCATGCCGCCCAGCCTTGTCGATCGACGCAACCTCTCGCAAACCCGTTGTCGGTTGAGGCCGGAGAATCCGGGAATGTCCGTGTCACCCTCCGCCGTGGGCGGGATTCACGTGAGGATCCGCGTGGGGTCAGGTTCCTCGCGGTGCGTCACCGGGGTGCCGCCCCGACGCAGGTACGCGAGGGCGGGGACCGATACGCTGCGTTCAACACCTGCCTCAGCCGCACCGTCGCGGCCCATACCGGACCGGAACACACAAACGAGGAGCGACTCAGTGGCAACCATCGAGGGAATTGTCGCCCGGGAGATCCTGGACTCGCGGGGCAACCCGACGGTCGAGGTCGAGGTCGGGCTCGACGACGGCACGATCGCGCGCGCCGCGGTGCCGTCCGGCGCCTCCACCGGCGCCTTCGAGGCGGTCGAGCTGCGTGACGGTGACAAGGACCGCTACTCGGGCAAGGGTGTCGAGAAGGCCGTCGCCAACATCGAGGACAAGATCGTCGACCAGCTCATCGGGTACGAGGCCAGCGAGCAGCGGCTCATCGACCAGAAGATGCTCGACATCGACGGCTCGGACAACAAGGGCGAGCTGGGCGCCAACGCCATCCTCGGCGTCTCGCTGGCCGTGGCGAAGGCCGCCGCCGGCAGCGCCGAGCTGAGCCTCTTCCGCTACCTGGGCGGGCCGAACGCGCACCTGCTCCCGGTGCCGATGATGAACATCCTCAACGGCGGCGCGCACGCCGACTCGAACGTCGACATCCAGGAGTTCATGATCGCGCCGATCGGCGCGCCCACCTTCCGGGACGCGCTCCGCTCCGGCGCCGAGGTCTACCACGCGCTGAAGTCGGTGCTGAAGAAGAAGGACCTGTCGACCGGTCTCGGCGACGAGGGCGGCTTCGCCCCGAACCTGCCGACCAACGCGTCCGCGCTCGACCTGATCGCCGAGGCCGTCGAGAAGGCCGGCTACCGGCTCGGCACCGACATCGTCTTCGCCCTCGACGTGGCGGCCACCGAGTTCTTCGACAACGGCAGCTACACCTTCGAGGGCACCGCGAAGACCGCCGAGGAGATGAGCAACTACTACACCAAGCTCGTCGGCGACTACCCGATCGTGTCCATCGAGGACCCGCTCTCCGAGGACGACTGGAGCGGCTGGGCCACCCTCACGGCGGCGCTCGGCGACCGGATCCAGATCGTCGGCGACGACCTGTTCGTCACCAACCCGCAGCGCATCGCCCGGGGCATCGCCGAGCGGGCCGCCAACGCGGTGCTCGTGAAGGTCAACCAGATCGGCTCGCTCACCGAGACCCTGGACGCGGTCGACCTGGCCCACCGGGCCGGCTTCATGTGCATGATGAGCCACCGCTCCGGCGAGACCGAGGACACCACCATCGCCGACCTGGCGGTCGCCACCGGCTGCGGCCAGATCAAGACCGGCGCCCCGGCGCGGTCCGACCGGGTCGCGAAGTACAACCAGCTCCTGCGGATCGAGGAGGAGCTGGCCGACGCGGCGCGGTACGCCGGCGCCGGCGCGTTCCCGCGTTACCGTTCGGCCTGAGCCGAGAGCTCCGGGGGAGGGGTGTGACGATGCAGCAGCGCCGCACACCGGGTGGCCAGCGGCCCGCCCGTCGGCCGGGTCAGGCCGGCCGGCCGGGCGGAGCCCGGGTCCGGTCGTCGGTCCGGGACACCGGCGTCCGCGCCGAGCCGCGCGCCGCCGGCCGGTCGCCCGGCGCCACCCGCGCCACCGAGGGGGTACGCTCCGCGAGCCGTCCCGCGGCGGCCCGGCGCACCGCGGCCGGTGGCACGGTCAAGCGGCTCACCGCACCCCAACCCCGGCGCTTCACCGGGCGCGCCACCGTGCTGTTCGCGGTGCTGATCGCGCTCGCCCTGGCCTACACCTACCCGGTCCGCGTCTACCTGGACCAGCAGGCCGACATCGAGCGGATGGAAGCGTCCCAGCAGCGGCAGCGTGAGCTGATCCAGGAACTCTCCGCCGAGGCGGAGAAGTGGAAGGACCCGGCGTACATCGAGACGCAGGCCCGGCAGCGGTTCTTCATGGGCCGGCCCGGCGAGACCCTGCTGGTGGTGCTCTCCGACCCGGAGGGGGCCGCCAAGGACGCCGGCAAGGGCGCGAAGCCGGGGCCGCCGAAGCCACCCGACCCCTGGTACGACACCCTGTGGTCGAGCGTGCAGGCGGCCAACGCCGAGCGCCCCGACAAGTGATCGACAGACGAGAGAGGCACCGTTGAGCGTCGTACCACCGCAGGATCCGGCGGCGGAATCCGTACCCCCGCCGGAGCGCCAGCCGGCCACCGAGGCCGACCTGGCCGCGGTGGCCGCGCAGCTCGGACGCCCTCCCCGCGGCACCCGGGCGGTCGCCCACCGGTGCCCGTGCGGCCTGCCCGACGTGGTGGAGACGACGCCCCGGCTGGCCGACGGCACGCCCTTCCCGACGCTGTTCTACCTGACCTGCCCGCGGGCCACCGCGGCGTGCAGCCGGCTGGAGTCGGCGGGGCTCATGAAGGAGATGGCCGAGCGGCTCGCCGAGGACCCGGAGCTGGCCGCCCGCTACCGGGCCGCGCACGAGGACTACCTGGCCCGCCGGGAGGCGATCGGGCAGGTGCCGGAGATCGCGGGGATCTCGGCCGGTGGCATGCCGGGGCGGGTCAAGTGCCTGCACGTCCACCTCGGGCACGCGCTCGCGGCCGGGCCGGGGGTCAACCCGTTCGGCGACGAGACCCTCGCCCTGGTGGAGAAGTGGTGGGCGGCCGGCCCCTGCGTGGACGTGCCCGCGGCGGAATGAGATGACCGCGCCCGACGAGATCGTGGTCCGCCGTGCCCGCACCGCCGACGTACGCGGCATCCGGCGGCTCGTGGACACCTACACCGACGACCGGCGGCTGCTCAGCAAGGCCACCGTCACCCTCTACGAGGACGTGCAGGAGTTCCGGGTGGCGGTGACGCCCGACGGCACGGTGGTCGGCTGCGGCGCCCTGCACGTGATGTGGGAGGACCTCGCCGAGATCCGCACCGTGGCGGTGGACCCGTCCTGCCGGGGGCACAAGCTCGGGCACCGGATCGTCGGCGAGCTGATCGACGCGGCCCGCGAGCTGGGCGTCGCCCGGATCTTCGTGCTCACCTTCGAGACCGGGTTCTTCGGCTCGTTCGGCTTCCGCGAGATCGACGGCGCCCCGGTGCCGCAGCCGGTCTACGAGCAGCTCCTCCGCTCCTACGACGAGGGTGTCGCCGAGTTCCTCGACCTGGAGCGGGTCAAGCCGAACACCCTCGGCAACAGCCGGATGCTGCTGCGCCTCTGACCCGCGTCACGTCCGGCGCGGGTGGGCCGCGAAGAACTCCCAGATCAGGTCGGTGGCCGAGACGCCGGCGTCCGGGTCGGCGAGCGTCCCCGAGGTGGCGCCCGGCCAGGAGTGGCTCATCCCGGGAAGGCTCCACACGGTCACGTCGCTGCCGTCGGCGCAGCGGGCGTCGGCCCGGCTCAGGCCCGCCGGCGCCGCCGGCTTCCTCCCCGGCACCGGGCGGCAGCCGAGCCGTCGCTGCCAGGTGCTCAGCCCGTCCTGGAAGATGCCGGCGTACTGGTCCTGCCCGCCGACGAAGGTGATCACCGAGACGGGCCGCTTCGGCACGTAGCTGTCCGGCTCGGTCAGCGGGCCGCTGTAGCCGCCGCTGACCACACCGATCGCCGCGAAGACGCCGGTGGCCTCCACGGCGACGCGGAAGCTCAGGTCACCGCCGTTGGAGATGCCGGTCAGGTAGACCCGGTCCGGGTCGGCCCGCCAGGTGTCGACCAGGTGGCCGGCGAGCGCCGTGAGGAAGCCGACGTCGTCGGCCGAGCCACAGCAGATCAGCGCGTTGAAGCCGCCGAACCGCCCGTCCGGGTAGGCGACCAGGAAGTTCTTCCGGTCCGCGCGGGCGTCCAGGCCGGTCAGCTCCCGCATGTCGGCCCCGGTGCCGGGGAAGAAGTGCAGCGCGATGACCAGCGCCGTCGGGCGCGCCGGGTCGTACCCGGGCGGGGCGTGCAGCAGGT
Source organism: Micromonospora sp. NPDC005305 (assembly GCF_040607315.1). Taxonomy (NCBI): domain Bacteria; kingdom Bacillati; phylum Actinomycetota; class Actinomycetes; order Micromonosporales; family Micromonosporaceae; genus Micromonospora; species Micromonospora sp. NPDC005305. The sequence goes on from NZ_JBEXGL010000001.1 coordinate 225,199, forward strand.
AGCTGCGCTCCACCCCACCGTGCTGCAGGGTCAGCTCGTGGTTCCCGGCAGCCGGCCGCTCGCTGGGCGTCGCCGCGGCGGCCGGCCGCTCGCTGGGCGTCGGCGCGGCAGCCGGCTCGACCTTCCCCCCGCACGCTGCTCCGGTGAACGTCAGAACCAGCCCCGCCAGCACCGCGATCGTCCGCCGCACGTCCCGCCCTCCCCGTGGGTAACCGGGCTCCACCGTCGGTTCCTCGACCCGGGCCGGTCAACCCTTTCGGTCCTCGCCGAAGCCGGGCACGCTGCTCTCATGCTGCGGCTGCACCTCGGACCGACGGACCTGTGCCGGGTACGGTTCGTCAACCGGCTGCACCCGGTCGGCACCGCCATGCTGGCCTGCCAGGCGCTGCACGATCCGGCCACCGCCGCCATGGCCCCGGATCTCGTCGCGGCGGCCGGCGCGGCGACCTCCGTACGCGGGGTGCGCGCCGCCGCCACGTCCCTGCGGCACCTGCTGCCGGCCCGTGGGCGCCTGCCCGACTTCCTCACCCCGTTCGACGGGTCGGACTCGGTGGCCGCGGGCCTCGCGGCGATCCGGTCCACCCCCGCCCGCCGGGTCCGGGAGGAGGTCGCCGCCGCCTACAGCGAGGTCACCGCGACGCCGCTGCGGCGCGCGTTCGCCGCCGCCGACCCCACGGTGCTCGACCTGTTCGGCCGGGCGCTCGACACCTGGTTCGGGGCGGTGCTGGCCCCGCACTGGTCCACCCTGACCGCCGTCCACCAGCGACAGTTGGCCGACGCCGCGCACCGGCTGGCCCGGCGCGGGCTGGCCGGCCTCTTCGACGGGCTGCACCCGGCGATCCGGTGGCGGCCACCCGTGCTGGAGGTGCGCACCTGGTGGAGCGGGGAGGTGACCGGCACCGGCGAGGGGATGGTGCTGCTCCCGTCGCCGGTGGCCGGCCCGCTGCCCCGGGTCCTGGTCGAACCGGGCCGCCCGGTCCTGCTCGTGTACCCCGCCGCGATGCCGGCGCGGGCCGCCGACCCGGCGGTCGACCCGCTCGCCGGGGTGCTGGGCGCCACCCGGGCGGCGGTGCTGCGTCGCCTTGCCGAGCCGGGCCCGCACACCACCACGGCGCTCGCCCGGGGCGTCGGGATCAGCCTCTCCACGGCCTCCGAGCACGCCACCGCCCTGCGCGCCGCCGGCCTGCTCGGCACCGAGCGCGACGGCGGCGCGGTCCGGCACCGCCTGACCCCGCTCGGCGCCCACCTGCTCGGCCGCCCCGCCGCCGACGACTGACTCTTCGTCGGCTCCAGATCGCCGAGCTGGCGGTGTCCGCCCGCCTCCGATGCCCCACCTCGGCGAGGTGGAGTGGATCAGCCGGCGGGCGGTCGAGGCTGCCGTAGGGTGGCAGCCGTGACGACGCGTGTGGCCGCCATCGACTGCGGGACCAACTCGATCCGACTGCTGGTCGCCGACCTGCCCGACCCGTCCGCCGGCGCGCAGGCGCCGCTGGTCGACCTGAGCCGCCGGATGGAGATCGTCCGGCTCGGCCAGGGCGTCGACCGCACCGGCCGGCTCGCGCCCGAGGCGATCGAGCGGACCCGGGTCGCGCTCGCCGACTACGCGGCGGAGATCGAGAAGCTGGGCGCCGAGCGGGTGCGGATGTGCGCCACCTCGGCCTCCCGCGACGCGTCGAACGCGGCCGACTTCCGCACCATGGTCGAGGAAACCCTCGGGGTAGCGCCCGAGGTGGTCACCGGCGACGAGGAGGCCCGGCTCTCCTTCATCGGCGCCGTCCGGGGCCTGCCCGGCGACGCCGAGCCGCCGTACCTGGTGGTCGACATCGGCGGCGGCTCCACCGAGTTCGTGGTCGGCACCCGCGAGGGCGGCGTCCAGGCGGCCATCTCGATGGACATCGGCTGCGTCCGGATGACCGAGCGGCACCTGCACGGCGACCCGCCCGGCCTGGACGAGATCGCCGCCGCGCAGGCCGACATCGCGGTCGCCGTGGACCGGGCGCTCACGGCCGTCCCCGGCCGGGAGGCCGCCACCCTGGTCGGGCTCGCCGGGTCGGTCACCACCGTGGTGGCCCTCGCCCAGGGCCTCCAGGAGTACGACCCGGCGCGCATCCACCACGCCCGGGTGTCGTACGAGCAGGTTGCCGAGGTCACCGCCGACCTGCTGGGGAAGACCCGCGAGCAGCGGCTGGCCAGCCCCGTGATGCACCCGGGCCGGGCCGACGTGATCGGCGCGGGGGCGCTGGTGCTCCGGGTCATCATGGAGCGCGCCGGGATGCCCTCGGTGGTCGCCTCCGAACACGACATCCTCGACGGCATCGCCTGGTCCCTGGCCTGAGGCGACGGGGCGTTACCGGGGTCAGGTGCGTTCGGTGGCGAGGCGGGCGCCGAAGCCGAGCAGGGCCACCCCGGTCAGCCCGTCCAGCCAGCGGCGGACCCGCCGCCGGGAGAGCAGGTCCCGGGCCCGGTTGAGCGCGGGTAGTCGCCGCGCCAGGCCGACCGCCAGGCCTGCACCCCGAGGTACGCCAGGTAGGCCACGCCGGCCCAGCGGATCGCCTCGAAGAGCGGTTGGGAGCGGACGATGAGCGCGCCCAGCCCGGCGGCGGCGGTCACCCCCTGCACCGCGTTCGAGGCGGTCACGCCGATCGCGCTCCACCGGCCGTGGCGCCGGCCGGCGGCCAGCGTGTTCCGGGTGACCACGGCGAAGTCCGGCCCCGGGATGAGGATCAGCACGGTGGCGAAGACCAGGAAGGACGCGTAGCTGCTCCACGACGCGCCACGAGCCTACCCAGCTATCGTGTTCTTGACGGTACTCCGTAATCCGCACTAGTGTGCGGAGCGTGGATACGACGCAGCTCCTCAAGGGCGTGCTCGACCTGGCCGTTCTCGCCGTGCTCAAGGAGGAGGACGGCTACGGTTACGACATCCTCCGCCGGCTGCGCGAGGCCGGCCTGGAGGAGGTCGGCGACGCCTCGGTCTACGGCACCCTGCGCCGGCTCTTCGCCGCCGGGCTGCTGACCACCTACGTGGTGCCGAGCGAGTCCGGGCCGCACCGCAAGTACTACTCACTCAACGTCGCCGGCCGGGACCAACTCACCCGCTCCGGCAAGACCTGGCGCTCCTTCGCCACCACCATGGACGCACTGCTCGACGATCGGGGGATGGCGGCATGACCGTCACTGGGCAGGAGATCGCGGACTACGTCGACCGGGTGCGGGCCGCACTCGCCGACCTGCCGCCCGCCGTCCGGGACGAGCTGACCGAGGACCTGCCGGAGCACCTCGCCGAGGTGGCCGCCGAGTCCGAGGGCAGCCTCGTCGACCGGCTCGGCACGCCGGAGGCGTACGCGGCCGAGCTGCGGGCCGCCGCCGGCGCCGAGGCGGGGGCCGGTCGGGGGCGCCGGCGGCGGCGACTGGCCGCCGCGCAGGCGCGCGCCGGCACCCAGCTGCGCGCCCTCGACATCCAGCTTGGCCCACTGCTCGGGCAGTCCTCGGTGAGCGAGTTCCTCCGCCCGCTGCGCCCGGCCTGGTGGCTGCTGCGCGGCTGGCTCGCGGCGCTGCTGATCTCGGTCGTGCTCCAGCAGCCGTCCGGGTTGCTGCCGCGGCTCGACGGCAGCGTGCTGGCCGGCCTGTTCCTGCTCGCCGGCACGGTCCTCGCGTCGGTCTGGCTGGGCCGGCGCTCACCCGGCCTCCAGGGCTGGCCGCGGCGGCTGACGCGGCTCGGCACCGCGGCGCTGCTGATCTTCTCCTTCGGGGTGCTGGTCAACGTCGACCAGCACGCCAGCTCCGACCAGTTCGGCAGCTACCAGGAGGTCTCGGTCGGTGACCGGTACGACTCGATCGAGGACGTCTTCGTCTACGACCAGGAGGGGCGGCTGGTCCGCAACGCCCAGCTCTTCGACCAGAACGGCGTGCCCATCCGGCTCGGCTGGCCGACCTGCCTGAGCGTGGACGGCAACATGCCCCCGCCGCGCAACGCCTACCCCTACTGCCCCGACCGGGCGCCCTTCGGGCCGCCGGCCCCGGCCGCACCGGCGTCGGCCGCGCCGACTGTGAGCGCACCGCCCGCGCCGGGCCCGGGCACGGCCACCCCCACGCCGAGCGGGAGCGCCATCCCCGCGCCGACCGTGACTCCGTCGGCGGCGCCGAGCGAGAGCACGCCGACGCCGGCGCCGACCCGCTGACGTCGATCCCCGGGGCGCCCACCGACCGGTGGGCGCCCCTCGGCATGTCCACGGTGGAAGACCTGACGGGGGCTCCCGCAGGCCACCGGCGCCGTCCCGTCCCGCAGGCGAACGGGAGGTGAAGGCCACTGTTCTTTCGTCTTCCCCGGGCCGGTGAGCGCGTGGCACGCTACCGGCACGTAACACCCACTGTGCGACCAGCCAACGATGACTGACCGCTAGGAGGACGGGCCCATGGGCGAGATGGTGAGCTTCACCGGCAACGGGGGGACGAGCGAGGGGTATCTCGCGATACCCTCCGGCGGTGCGGCCAGCCCGGCGGTCATCGTCATCCAGGACTGGTGGGGCCTGGTGCCCCACGTCCGGGCGGTGGTGGACCGCTTCGCCGAGGCCGGCTTCGTCGCGCTCGCGCCCGACTTCCGGCACGGCGGCCCGGCGAGCAAGCCGAGTGAGCCCCGGCAGATGTTGAACAGCGCCCAGATGGACGAGGCGGCGAGCGACATCGCGGCGGCCGCGGAATACCTCGCCAACCGGCCCGAGGTCGCCGGCAAGGTGGGGTGCGCGGGGTTCTGCGCCGGCGCCAGCCTGGCGCTCTGGTCGGGCACGTTCTCCGAGCGGATCGTCGCCACCGCCGGCTTCTACCCGCGGCTGCCGTGGGAGGGCATGGCCGCTGGCGCGGCAGACGACGCGGGCCGCGCCGGCTGGGCCGGCTACGCCGGCAAGGCCGCGCTCGTGCACTGCTCCGAGGCCGACGGCCTCTCCGCCGCCGACGGGGTGCAGAGCGTCCGGCGGGCCATCGAGGCGGCCGGCGGCACCTGCCAGACCTACGACTACCCGGGCACCGCGCACGCGTTCTTCAACGAGGACCGGCCGGAGCACTTCGACCAGCGGGCCGCCGCCACCGCCTGGGCCCGCACGCTGGAACTCTTCCGGGCCAAGCTTGGCTGAGACGCGTACCCCCGACGAGGTGGTCGCCCGCGCCGCGCGGGCGACCGACCTGGCCGACCTCGACGGTGCGGTGAGTGACTGCTTCGCCTGCCCACGGCTGGTGGTCTGGCGGGAGGAGGTGGCCCGGGTCAAGCGGGCGGCCTTCCGCGACCAGGACTACTGGGGGCGGCCCGTGCCCGGCCTCGGCCCGGCCGACGCGCGGATCGGCATCCTCGGCCTGGCGCCCGCCGCCCACGGCGGCAACCGCACCGGCCGGATCTTCACCGGGGACCGCTCCGGCGACGTGCTCTTCGCGGCGCTGCACCGGGCGGGGCTGGCGAACCAGGCGACCAGCGTGTCCGCCGACGACGGCCTCGCCCTGCGGGACACCCGCATCTTCGCCGCCGTGCGCTGCGCGCCGCCGGACAACAAGCCCACCCCGGCCGAGCGGGACACCTGCGCGCCGTGGCTGCACCGGGAGGTCACGCTGATCCGGCCCACCCTGCGCGTGGTGGTCGCGCTGGGCGCGTTCGCCTGGGCCGCGTGGTGGCCGGTCCTGCGCCACGTGTACGGACAGCGCCCGCCCACACCGCGCCCGGCGTTCGGTCATGGGGCACACTGGTCCGGCACGTCCGCACCGGCGCTGCTCGGCTGCTATCACGTCAGCCAGCAGAACACCTTCACCGGACGGCTGACACCAGCGATGTTGGACGACGTGTTCGCCCGGGCGAAGGACCTGGCCGGGGTGGACTGAGGAATGCCTGGGGCGGTGGGATGGACGTCGGCGTGCTGCGCAGGTGGTGGCCGGTCGCGGCGGTGACCCTGCTGCTCGCCGTCGGCGCGCTCGCCGCCGGGCACTCGGCCATCGGGGCGAGCCGCATCCCGCCCGCCGCGGACACCATTCCGTACGTGCCGGACTACCCCTCCGCCGAGGCGGCGCCCTCGATCACCGTCGAGCCCCGGGATGCCGGCCCACCGACCTCGGGCGGCATCCCCGGGTGGCTCGTCACCGCCGCCATCGTGCTGCTCGGGGCGGCCGTGCTGGCCGCGGTCGGGTACGTGCTCTGGACCGTGGTCGGCGGCGCGCTGCGTCGGGCGACCCGCGCGGTGCCCGCGCAGCGGACCCGGCGCACCGCCGAGGGCACCGCCCGCGAGGTGGTGGCCGCGCTGGACGCCGGCCTGGTGGAGCTGGACGACCGGTCCACCGACCCGCGCACCGCGGTGATCGCCTGCTGGGTCCGGCTGGAGGAGGCCGCCGACGAGGCCGGGGTGCCCCGGCACGCCGGGGACACCCCCACGGACCTGGTCAGCCGGCTGCTGCGCGGCGATCCGGCGGCCGGCGTCCCGGCGATCGCCAGCGCCGACGTGCTCGACGGCTTCGCGCACGTCTACCGCGAGGCCCGGTACGCCACCCACACCGTCGACGAGCGGATGCGCGACCAGGCCCGGGCGGCCCTGCGCCGGCTGCGCGGTGAGCTCACCACGGTGGCCACCGGCGAGGGGGCGCATCCATGAGCACCAGCATCGACGACCTGCTCTCGTTCGCCGAGGAGCCCGCCGAGGAGGCGCGGCGGTCGGGCGGCGGGCGGGTGCGCTGGGTGTTGCGCACCCTCGCGGTCACCGCCGCGATCGTGGTGGTGGTCGTCGTCGCGCTGCGCACGGTCGGCCTCCAGGTCTCGCTCTGGGTCATCGTCGCGGGTGTGCTCGCCGTGCTCGCCGTCCGCCGGGTCACCGCCGAGCTGTCGCCCCCGCCGCCGTCCCGGGCCGGCGCCCGCGCCCCGGCCGGCGAGGAGCCCGGCACCTGGAACTGGTCCGCCCGGGACGCGCTGCGCGCCGCGATCAACAAGTGGGAACGCCCGCTGGACTGGTGCTCGGGCAACCGGGAGCGGTTCACCGAGCGGGTGCTTCCCCGCCTCGGCGAGCTGGCCGACGAGCGGCTGCGCCAGAAGCACGGCGTCACCCGCGAGTCCGACCCGGCCCGTGCCCGTGCCCTACTGGGCGAGCCGCTGTGGACGTTCCTCGCCACCCCCGCCCGCCGCCCCCCGTCGCCGCGCGACCTCGCGGCGATCGTCGCCGAACTGGAGAAGTTGTGATGAACGACGTGGACCGGAGCATGCCCCCCGCCGAGGTCGGCCGGCTGGCCCGCGCCGTGCTGGAGGCGGTCGGCACGGTCGTGGTCGGCAAGCGGGAGGCGCTGGAGCTGGTCCTCGCCGGCATCCTGGCCGGCGGCCACGTGCTGCTGGAGGATCTGCCCGGCCTGGGCAAGACCCTCACCGCGCGGTCGTTCGCGCAGGCCCTCGGGCTGGACTTCCGCCGCCTCCAGTTCACGCCGGACCTGCTCCCGGCCGACGTCACCGGTTCCTTCCTCTACGACCAGCGCAGCGGCGACTTCTCGTTCCGCGCCGGCCCCGTCTTCACCAACCTGCTGCTCGCCGACGAGATCAACCGGACCCCGCCGAAGACCCAGTCGGCGCTGCTGGAGGCGATGCAGGAGAAGCAGGTCTCGGTGGAGGGCGTCACCTACCGGCTGGACGAGCCGTTCCACGTGCTCGCCACCGCCAACCCCATCGAGTACGAGGGCACCTACCCGCTGCCCGAGGCGCAGCTCGACCGGTTCCTGCTGCGGGTCTCGTTCGGCTACCCGAACCACGACGAGGAGTGGGAGGTGCTGCGCCGGCGGATCGCCCGCCGCCGCGAGGAGGCCGAGATCAAGCCGGTGGTGGACTCGGGCACGCTGCGCGCCATGCAGGCCGCGCTGGAGGACGTGGTCGTCGAGGACTCCATCGGCCGGTACATCGTTTCGCTGACCGCGGCCACCCGGGAGCACCCGTCGGTGCTGGTCGGCGCCTCGCCGCGCGGCTCGCTGGCGCTGCTGCTGCTGTCCCGGGTCCGCGCGGTGCTCGCCAACCGGGACTACGTGGTGCCGGAGGACGTCAAGGCGGTGGCGGCGCCCGCGCTGGCGCACCGAATCACCCTGCGGCCGGAGATGTGGCTGCGCCGGGTGGATCCGTCCTTCGTGGTCGGTGAGGTGCTGGAGTCGACACCCGCCCCGGCCAGCGGCGCGCTGCCCAGCTACGCGGCCGGGCCGTCCGGGCGCTGATGGCCGACCGTCAGGAACCGGCGAGCGGCTGGGCGCCCACGCGGGCGCTCGGCCGGGCCGTGCTGCTCACCGGCCTGCTGCTGGTCGCGGCGGCGCTGCTCGGCCGGATCGACCTGGTCGTGCTGGCCACCCCGTTCGCGCTGGGCACCGCGTACTCGCTGCGCCGCCGGCCCACGGCCCTGCCCGACCTGGAGATCGGCGCCGCGGACGCGCACCTGGTCGAGGGCACCCCGATGGCCGCCACGGTGGCGGTCGCCAACCCGGACACCGTCTCCTACGACCTGGCCGTGGTGCGGACGCGGATGTCGCGCTGGTTGCGGGTGGAGAAGGTCGGCTTCGGCGGGACCGGGGTGGACGTGAGCCGCTCCGGCGCCGACCGGCCCTTCGTCACCTCGGTGCCCTCCGGCTCGGCCGTCGACCTGGAGCTGACCGGGACGGCGCTGCGCTGGGGGCGGCACCCGATCGGGCCGGCCGGCGCCCGGGTCGCCGCGGCGGACGGGCTGCTCGTGTCGCGGGCCGTGGTCACCGACGCAATCCGGATGCGGGTGTACCCGATGACCGAGCCGTTCGAGGCGGTCGAGGCGATGCCCCGGGCCGCCGGGCTGGTCGGGGCGCACCACTCGCGCCGGCCGGGGGAGGGCGGCGAGCTGGCCGGGGTGCGCGTCTTCGCGCCCGGTGACCGGCTGCGCCGGATCGACTGGCGGGTGTCGCTGCGGGCCCGCCAGCTGCACGTGGCGGCCACCCTCTCGGACCGGGACGCCGAGGTGGTGGTGCTGCTCGACGTGCTGGCCGAGGCGGGCCGCTCCGGCGGCGTACGCGGGGCGGCATCGGTGCTGGACACCACGGTCCGGGCGGCCGCCGCGATCGCCGAGCACTACCTGCACCGGGGTGACCGGGTGGCGCTGCTGGAATACGGCCCGGCCGCCCGCCGGCTGCGCCCGGCCACCGGCCGCCGGCAGTACCTGACCGTGCTGGAGTGGCTGCTCGACGTCCACGCCGAGTCCTCCCCGCACGAGCCGTACGACCAGGTGTTCGGCCCGCAACTGCTCTCCTCGGACGCGCTCGTGGTGGTGCTCACCCCGCTGCTCGACGAGCGTTCGGCGCAGATGCTGGCCCGGATGGCCCGGGGCGGGCGGTTCGTCGTGGCGGTGGACACCCTGCCGGCCGAGCTGCCGGTGCCGAAGGACCGGGGCTGGTCCGAGGTGGCGTACCGGCTGTGGCGGCTGGACCGGGACACGATGATCGGCCAGCTCCGCGAGCACGGCGTGCCGGTGGTGCGCTGGGCCGGCGCGGGCAGCCTCGACCAGGTGCTGCGTGACGTGGCACGCCTGGCCACCGCACCCAAGGCCGGTATGCGATGAACGATCTCGTCGAGGGGCTGAACGAGCGGGTGCGGGCGCTCCGCTACGGGGTCCGGCGGGTCAGCCCGACCCCGCTGCTGGTGCGCGCCGGCATCTTCCTCAGCGTGCTGGTCGGCCTCCTGGTCGCGTACCCCGCTCAGGCCCTCATCCCGCGGGCGCTGCTGGCCCTCACGGTGGTGGCGCTGCTGCCGGCGATCGGTCCGCGCCGGGTCTGGCCGACGTTCGCCGCGCTGGTCACGGTCGGCGGCTGGCTGCTCGCCACGCTCGGCTTCGACCGGCCGCCCGCGCTGTGGCGGCTGCTCGCCGTGGCCACCCTGCTCTACCTGGCGCACACGCTGGCCGCGCTGGCGGCGCTGCTTCCCTACGACGCGGTGGTCGACCCGGATCTGGTGCTGCGCTGGCTGGCCCGGGCCGGTGGGGTGGTGCTGGCCGCCGCCGTGCTCGGCATCGTGCTGGCCTGGCTCGGTGGGGTCGGTGGGGACCGCGGTTCCCAGGCCGCGACGGTGGCCGGGCTGCTGGTGGCGGTGGGTCTCAGCGGCCTCCTGGCCTGGCTCCTGCGTCGCAGATAACGGGACACCCCGGGAAGTTGCGCAGGTCACAGGGGTTGTGCTCCGTCACAGAAGAGGGTCTCGATCGGGATTAGCCGAGCCCCCCGGGGAAAGATAGATGACGTGAATCCGAAGCGGATCCTTGTCGTGGGTGCCGGGCATGTGGGCCTGTACGCCGCTCTGCGCCTGTCCAAGAAGCTGAGCTCCCGTGAGGCCGAGGTCATCGTCGTCGACCCGCAGCCGCACATGACCTACCAGCCGTTCCTCCCGGAGGCTTCGGCGGGCAACATCTCCCCGCGGCACGCTGTGGTGCCGCTGCGGCGGGAGTTGCGCAAGTGCAAGGTCGTGGCCGGGACGGTCACCCGGATCGACCACGACCGGAAGACCGCCGTGGTGCAGCCGATCAGCGGCCCGACCCGGGAGATCCAGTACGACCACGTGGTGGTCGCCCCCGGCTCGGTCTCCCGCACCCTGCCGATCCCCGGCCTGCACGAGCACGGCATCGGTTTCAAGACCATCGGTGAGGCCATCTTCCTGCGCAACCACGTGCTGGACCGGCTCGACGTGGCGGCCGCCACCACCGACCCCGACGTGCGCAGCCGCGCGCTGACCTTCGTCTTCGTCGGCGGTGGTTACGCCGGCATCGAGGCGCTCGCCGAGATGGAGGACATGGCCCGGGACGCGCTGCGGTACTACCCGGAGCTGAAGCCCGAGGACATGCGCTGGGTACTGGTCGAAGCCACCCAGCGGGTGCTGCCCGAGGTCGACCGGGACATGGGCGCCTACACGGTGCAAGAACTGCTCAAGCGGAACATGGACATCCGCCTGGACACCCGGCTGGAGTCCTGCCTCGACGGGGTCGCGAAGCTCTCCGACGGGTCGAGCTTCCCGTCCGACACGATCGTCTGGACGGCCGGCGTCAAGCCGTCGCCGATGCTGGACGCGACGGACTTCCCGCGGGACGAGCGGCGCCGCGTCACCTGCCTGCCCACTCTCCAGATCGTGGACGGCGACCGGGTGGTCGAGGGCGCGTGGAGCGCCGGCGACTGCGCCGCCGTGCCGGACCTGACCAAGGAGCCGGGCAACTTCTGCTCGCCCAGCGCGCAGCACGCGGTCCGGCAGGCCGCCCGGATGGCCGACAACATCACGAACGTGATCCGCGGGCGCGAGCCGGTCAACTACAAGCACAAGCACGCGGGCAGCGTCGCGAGCCTCGGCCTGCACAAGGGCGTGGCCCAGGTCTACGGCGTGAAGATGACCGGCTGGCCGGCCTGGTTCATGCACCGCACGTACCACATGTCGCGGATCCCGTCGTTCAACCGCAAGATCCGGGTCGTGGTCGACTGGTCGCTGGCGTTCTTCCTCAAGCGCGAGGTGGTCGCCCTGGGCCAGCTGCACGACCCGCGGGAGGAGTTCGCCGAGGCGTCCGCGCCGCCGGTGGGCGCGCGCGTCTGAGAAACCGGAAAGGGCCCTTCCCGTACGGGAGGGGCCCTTCGCCGTGTCCGGGTCAGAACCGCCAGGTCCAGGCGTCGGCGGTCCGCGTGCCCGGCCCGAAAAGCTGCTCCAGGGTCCGGCGCAGGGTCTCGGCGTGCGGTGCGTCGTCGGTGAGCGCCACGCAGGAGGCGCCCCAGAACTCGATGTCCCGGGCGGCCTGCCGGCGCTGCCGGTCGCCGACCGCCGGCGCCACCCCCCGTCTGGCCGCCTCGGCCAGCAGGGCGGAGGTGGGGCGCTGGTACGTGCCCATGGTGGCCGAGCCGTTGCGGCCGTACGGGCCGATGAAGAAGCCCTCCGGCATGCCGAACGCGGCGTCGGTGGCGGTGCCCCAGCGCATCGGCCAGGGGTCCTTGGGGGTGGCCGTGGGCACCGGCACCAGCACCCCGCCGGGGCGTACGCACTGCCGCCAGTGCCCGCCGGTGACGAACTCGGGCAGCGGCGGCCGGTCGGTGGTGGGCAGCGGCGCGGGGAACACGCTGAGCAGGGCCGCGCCGACCGCGACGGGGACCAGCCGGCGGGAACGCCCGCGCTCGCCCAGCGCCCGGTGCACGGCCAGCGTGAGCACCGTCGCGACCAGCGGCAGCACCGCGAGGCCGAACCGCATCGGCAGCGCGCCGTCCACCACCGGCAGGCCGGCCAGCAGGGCGTACGGGCCGGGCAGCCCGGTCCGCTCCCCGCCGACGACCACCTCGGGGCCGAGCGACAGCGCCGCCATGACCAGCGCCCCGGCGAGGCAGGCGACGACCAGGGCGCGCCGGCCCAGCCAGACCGCGCTGGCGGCGGCCACCAGCAGCAGCGGCCAGCCCAGGAAGCCGTTGAACTCGGCCGGGCCGGTGGTCAGCCGGACCGCGTCGGCCCCGCCGAGCACGGACAGCGCGGAGAGCCGGGTCCAGCTGGTCAGGTCGGCCGAGAAGTAGCGCGGGCTGAACATGCCGTCCGAGACGGCCTGCGGCCCGGCGAACTGCAGCCACAGCGGGTACGCCAGCACGAGCAGGGCCAGCCCGGCGGCGCACATCAGCCCGCCGGCGAAGCCGGGCAGCGCCCGGCGCAGCAGCGCCCGGTCGGCCAGCCCGTACGCGACGGCCATGACGAGCAGGGTGAGCGCGGTGAGGAAGAGCACCTCCTCGCCGACGAAGACCTGGACGGTGACGGCCGCGGCCAGCCCGAGCGCCCAGGTGGCCAGCCGGCGGCGGTCCGGGCCGTCCGGGCGGCCGGCCGGGTCGGCGGCCCGGAGCAGCCGGACCACCAGCCAGATGATCACCGGGACCAGCCACTGGGCGGTCATGTGCAGGTGCGCGTTGCTCTGCGAGACCATGCCGGGGCCGAAGCCGCAGAGCGCCGCGCCGAGCCCGGCGGCGAGCCGGCGGGCCCGCAGCGTCCGGTTCAGGAGCAGGTACCAGGCCAGCGCCGTGCCGGCCAGGTTGGCCGCGGCCAGCAGGGCGAAGGTGACCGGCGCCCCGAGGGCGAGGGTGACCGGGGCGAGCAGCACGCCGAGCGCGATGACGGTGGTGTTGGTCATGAGGTTCACCCCGTCCGGCGCGTTCAGCCGGTCGGTGGTCAGGCCGAAGTCGCCGAGCAGGGCACGCGCGTCGACGGTCAGGAACCACTCGTAGAGGGTCTGGTCGGCCGGGTTGAGGGCGAGCACCCGCTGCCCGGGCGCCGGCCACAGCCCGTGGGTGAGCCAGCCGGCGAGCGCGGCGAACAGCAGGCCGACCAGCAGGTCCGCTCGGTGCCGCCGGCCGGCGGCCAGCAGCCGGGCCGCCCGGCCCGGGCGCACCGCCGGGTCGAGACGGACGGCCTGGTCACGGTCGGGCCCGGGGGCCGTGCGGGCGGCGCTGGTCACGGCCTCGACCATATCGGCCAGGCCCCGCGGGGTACGCCGGGCCGCGATGCAGCCGCTACGGTGAGATCTGCACCGCCGCGTGTCGACGCGCCGGTGTCACCCGCCCGGGTGGTGGAACGGCAGACACGGCCGCCTTAAAAGCGGCTGCCGAAAGGCGTGCGGGTTCGACCCCCGCCCCGGGCACCACACTCTCAGCTTTCCCACAGCTTCGCGCGGCGCGCGGCGTTGCCCCCGCGTTTACCCTGGAGAGGCACGTTCACGTGCATCGACCCCCTGAGGGAGGCCTGAGAGAAGTGAAGACCTCGAACCCGGTGCTCGCCCGGCTCGGCCAGGCGGCTGAGCGGGAGCGGGCGGCCGGGTACGCCCAGCCCGGGCCGTACGGTCAGCCCGGATACCCCCAGCAGTACCCGCAGTACCCGCCGCAGCAGCCGTACCCGAGCGGTCACGGCTACCCGGCGGCCCCGCCCACCGTGACCCCGATGACCCTCGACGACGTGGTCGTCAAGACGGTGCTGATGCTCGGCATCCTCGGCGCCTCGGCCGCCGCGGCCTGGGTGCTCGTGCCGGACGCCCTGACCGGCGTCGCCTGGATCGGCGCCGCGGTGGTCGGCCTCGTCCTCGGCCTGGTCATCTCGTTCTCGCGGATGGCCAACCCGGCGCTCGTGGTGGCGTACTCGATCGTCGAGGGCGTCTTCGTCGGCATGGTCAGCAAGACGTTCGACAGGCTCTACGACGGCATCGTGCTCCAGGCCGTGGTCGCCACCTTCGGCGTCTTCTTCCTGATGGCGATGATCTACAAGGCGCGGATCATCCGGGCCACCCCGAAGTTCGCCCGGATCATGGTGGCGATCATCGCGGGTCTCTTCGGCGTCATGCTGATCAACCTGGTGCTGGCGCTCTTCGGCGTCAACACCCACCTCCGCGACGGCAGCCCGCTGGCCATCGGGTTCAGCCTGGTCTGCATCGTGGTCGCCTCGCTGAGCTTCGTGCTCAACTTCGCGGAGATCGAGGAGGGCGTGCGGATGGGTCTTCCGCAGCGCTACTCCTGGACGGCCGCGTTCGGCATCGTGGTCGGCCTGGTCTGGCTCTACCTGGAGATCCTCCGGCTGCTCAGCTACTTCCAGGGCGACGACTGACCAACCCGCCCGACCTGCGACGCCCGCCTGCCGCGCCCGCGGCGGCGGGCGTCGTCGTTTGCCCGCCGCCGCCGGGCGGCCCGGGGCAGAGTGGGAGCCGGGGTACGTCGGCGCGAGGAGGTCGCGGTGCGCAGTGCCAACCCGGTTCTCGACCGGCTGGACGACGTGGGCCGGACCGAGCGGCAGGTGCTCGGCGCGGGGGCCGCCGACGCGATGACGGTGGCCGACGTGGTCAGCCGGACGGTCGGGCTGCTGCTGCTCACCGGCGTCACCGCGGCGGTGGCCTGGGCGCTCGTGCCGCCGGCCGGGTGGATCTCCGCGGCGCTGGCCGGCAGCGCCCTGGCCAGCCTGGCGCTCGTGCTGGTCATCACGCTGAAACAGGTCACCAACCCGCCGCTGATCGCCGGGTACGCGGTGCTCCAGGGACTGCTGCTCGGCGTGGCCAGCCGGGCCTTCGAACTCGTCTACCCGGGCATCGTGGCGCAGGCGGTGGTCGGCACCTTCGGGGTCTTCCTCGGCATGGCGCTGCTCTACCGGGCCCGGCTCATCCGGGCCACCCCGCGGCTGGCCCGCCTGGTCGTGGGCACGCTCATCGGCATCGTGGCGATCGGCCTGGTCAACCTGGTCACCTACCTGTTCACCGGCAAGCAGGGCGTCGAGGTCTACAGCCTCTCCGCGCGGGTCGGCTGGCTGCCATACCTCTTCTCGGTGGTCGCGATCATCGCCGGGGCCCTCAGCTTCGTGCTCGACTTCGACCTGGTCGAGCGGTCCGCCCGCAACGGCCTGCCCCGCCGGTACGCCTGGTTCTGCGCCTTCGGCCTGCTGGTCGGGCTGATCTTCCTGTACTGGCAGATCCTGCGCCTGCTCAGCTACGTCCGCCGCTGACCGTACGACAACGCGGGTCGGCGACCTGGAGCCGTCGTAGACTCGGCCGCGATGAGCGCAGCGGAACTGGACCGGGTGGTGGCGCTGCTGGTCCGACAGGTCGGGCACTGGGAGCAGCCGCGCTGGTCGGCGGCGGCCGAGGGCGGCAACGTGTCCCGCGCCGACCTGGTGCACAAGCTGGTCCAGGAGATCGCCAACCTGGCGGCCGACGCCGAGGGGGAGCCGCGCCGCGAGGTGCCCCGGCTCGCCAGCGACCTGGCCCTGCCCGATCAGCTCCGGGTGGTCGCCGCCGACCTGCTGGCGGCCGGCGCGCCGGAGCCCGTGCTGGCCGGGGCGGCCACCGCGGTCGCCCGGACCCGTTCCGCGCTCTGACCGCCGGTCAGCCCGTCAGCCAGCGCCGCGCCTTCCGGCGGCGGGCCCGGTCGCGCGCCCTCGCGAGCGCCCGCCCGGCCCGGTCGGCCAGCGCGGCCTGCCGGGCGTGCAGCAGGCCGTAGGTGAAGGTGTTCTCGCCGTCGGCGTACGCCCGCAGCGCCTGCTCGCGCAGCACCTCGCGGGTCACCACCGAGTCCTGGTGCGCGCCGAGCGCGTCCTGGAGGTCCTTGAACCGGTCCACCAGCTTCGCGCCGGGCCGGCGTACCTCGACGGCGTACCTGGCCCGCTTACCCGCCTTGCGGGCCTCGTGCAGGGCGGCGTCGTCCCCGCCCGCGAGCGCCTCGTCCAGCCGGTCGTCGAAGCGGCTCACCGCCCGGCGCACCCGCCGGGTCACCCAGCGGCGCCGTACGCCGCCCGCGGTCGGCCCCTCCACCAGCGCGTCCAGGCGGCGCAGCAGGTCGGTGTAGCGGTCGGAGCCGAGCGCGGCGCGCAGCCCGTCGAGGGCGGTGGCCAGGTCGGCGGCGAACCGCTCGGCGAACCGGGCCGGCACCGGGCCGAGCACCAGTTCCGCGGGTTCGGCGTGGACGGCGTCGGCGAGCCGGGCGGCCATCACCTGGACGTCCCGGACCGGCCCGAGCTGCGCGCCCAGCCAGCGCAGCTCCGCCCGCACCTGCTCGCTCTCCGCCCGGTCCCACAGCCCCCGGAAGGTCCGCAGCGTGGAGCGGAGCCGGCGGACGGCCACCCGCATGTCGTGCACGGCGTCCTCGTCACCGCCGAGCGCGCCCGCGTGGTGGCCGACCAGCGTGTCGCGCTGGGCGGTGAGGTAGTCGACCACGGGCGCGGCCGCCGGGCCGGCGGGCCCCGGCCCGATGGCGGCCAGCCGGCCGCCCAGCGCGCGGTGCGACTTCGAGACCGGCACCGTCCGGGCGCCCGCCGCGCGCAGCCGCTCGTCCACCGCGTCGAGCAGCGACTCGTCGCCCTCGACCAGCTCGACCTCCAGCTCGTGCCACGCCTGCCGCTCGCCGCTCACCAGGTCCTCGGCGTGGACGTCGTCCTCGGCCACCTCGGCCAGCGGGCGGCCCGCGGCGTCGAGCAGGCGGCGTTCCCGGCGGTGCGTGACGACCCGCGCGGCCGGGGCGACCGGCCGGCCTCGGGACGCGCCGCGGAAGAGCGCCACCAGCTCGGGCGGCGGCTCGGCGTCCTCCGGCCCGGCCGGGAACTGGTGCTCGGTGCGCGCGCCGCCGACCGCCCCCACCTTGAGGTGCCAGCCCGCGTCGTGCCCGCCGGTCCGCCGCCGCAGCGCGTAGCCGCTGCGGGCCAGCCGGAGGTCGGCGGTGTCCCAGTAGACCGCGTCCAGGTCGAGGGCGGTGGCGTCGGACGTCGTCGCGACGCCACCGCACCCGGTCAGGTCGGGCAGCCGGAATCCCTCGTCGCCGGAGTACTTGCGTTCGCGTTCCACGACGGTCGCCATGGCGCCTCCCGTACCCGGCCCCGGCTGCGGGGAACCGGCCTCAGTTCAGGCGTTCGAGCACCATGGCCATGCCCTGGCCACCGCCGACGCACATGGTCTCCAGACCGATGGTCCGGTCGTGCCACTCCAGCGCGTTGAGCAGGGTGCCGGTGATCCGGGCGCCGGTCATGCCGAACGGGTGGCCGACGGCGATCGCCCCGCCCATCACGTTCAGCTTCTCCTCGGGGATGCCGAGCTGCCGGTACGACGGGATCACCTGGGCGGCGAACGCCTCGTTGATCTCGACCAGGTCGACGTCGTCGATGGTCATGCCGGCCCGCTTCAGCGCCTGCTTGGACGCCTCGACCGGGCCCAGGCCCATGATCTCCGGCGAGAGCGCGGTGACGCCGGTGGAGACGATCCGGGCCAGCGGGGTGAGCCCCAGCTCCTGAGCCCGCTGCGCGCTCATGATCACCACGGCGGCCGCGCCGTCGTTGAGCGGGCAGCAGTTGCCGGCGGTGATCCGGCCGTCCGGGCGGAAGACCGGCTTCAGGCCGGCCACGGACTCCAGGGTCACCCCGGGCCGCGGGCCGTCGTCGGTGCTCACCACCGTGCCGTCCGGCGTGGTGACCGGGGTGATCTCGCGGGCCCAGAACCCGTCCGTGATCGCCTTCTCGGCGAGGTTCTGGCTGCGGACGCCGAACGCGTCCATGTCCTCGCGGGTGACGTCGTGGACCTGGGCGAGGTTCTCCGCGGTCTGCCCCATGGTCAGGTAGATGTCGGGGAGCTGGCCGGCCTCACGCGGGTCGGTCCACACCTCGGCGCCGCCCTTGGCCCGGGCCGCCGAGCGCTCACGCGCCGCCGCGAAGCGCGGGTTCTCCCAGCCGCCGCCGACCAGCGCCTGCGCCTCCGGCGGGAGGGCGTCCGAGTTGCCCCGCGCATACCGGGAGACGGTCTCGACGCCGGCGGAGATGAAGACGTCGCCCTCGCCCGCCCGGATCGCGTGCATGGCCATCCGGGTGGTCTGCAGCGAGGAGGCGCAGTAGCGGGTCAGCGTGGCACCGGGCAGGCCGTCCAGGCCCAGCAGGGTGGCGACCACCCGGGCCATGTTGAAGCCCTGCTCGCCGCCGGGCAGGCCGCAGCCCAGGTAGAGGTCGTCGATGGTGGTGGGATCGAGCGCCGGGACCTTGTCGAGGGCGGCCTGGACGATCGTGGCGGCGAGGTCGTCCGGGCGGACCTCCCGCAGGGAACCCTTGAACGCGCGGCCGATGGGGGACCGGGCGGTGGCGACGATGACGGCGTCGCGGGGCGACTCAATCGGCATGAACCAACGTTAACCCGCCGGTAACTTGTGGCGGAAGCCGCGCGGCGGGCGGGAAATGTCACCCCGCCGGGGCTCAGTGGTGGTGCCGGTAGGCGACCGCGGCGGCCGCCTCGACCGCCGGGAGCAGGGCGTGCGCCCAGACCCGGTAGCCGTCGGCGGAGGGGTGGAAGCCGTCGTGGCACAGGGTGCCCGCGTCCGCCCGGAACACCGGGCCGGTCTCGGTGCCCAGGTCGACGACGCTGCCCCCGGCGTCGAGCACGGCGGTCGTCTGGGCGCGGGCCATCCGCCGCCCCGCCCAGCCGAGCACCTGCCGCAGCGGGGACGCGACGGCGCGGACCGCGCCGAGGTCGGGGCAGGTGCCCACGACCACCTCGACGTGCGCCTCGCGCAGCCGGCGCACCGCCGAGCCGAGGTAGGCCGCCGCGTCGGCCGGGCGGGCCAGCCCGGTGGTGTCGTTCGCCCCGATGAGGATCACCGCCACGTCGGGCCGCTCGCCGAGCAGCGCCCGGGCCACCTGGGTGGCCAGGTCGGTGGAGCGGGAGCCGGACACCCCGACGCTGGACAGGTGTACCCGCCGGCCGCCGGGTGCCTCGCTCAGCAGCTGGGCGAGCCGGCCGCCGATGGTCTCCTCGAAGCGTTCGACGCCGACGCCGAGCGCCGACGAGTCGCCGAGCAGCACCAGCCGCAGCGGCGGGGCGTCCGCCCGGCCGACCGTGGCGCGCAGCGCGAGGCCCAGCTCGGGCTGGGCGTATTCCCGGCTCCGGGCGGCGATGGCCTGGCCGGCGAGGACCACGGCCCCGCCCACCGTGCCGGCGAGCAGGGAGAGCGCGGCGGCCCGACCAAGCCGGACCACAACCTCGTTACGCTCGGTCACGACGACACCTCCCCAGCTCGGATGACCCGCGGGCGGGTCTGCTCGTGGCGAACGGCGTCGACATGAGCATGGCACACGTTGTGCCTGCTGATGATGCCTCCGCCGGCCCGCTCATGCCAGCCCCTCCACCTGCGCCGGGTCGGCGGCGGCACCCGGCTGCGGCACCGCGCCGACGCCGAAGAACGCCCGCCGCCGGAGCTGCGCCCAGCGCCCGCCGGGCCCGCGCTCGCGGCCCCGGACCTGGGCGCCGCTGACCTCGGTGCCGGCGTGCCGGGCCGCCTCCTGGGCCGCCTCCGGCAGCGACCGCACGGCTTCCGCGCCGGCGAGCGGAGGCCGGCGTTCCTGGCCGGCGCCCAACGCCGAGAGCACGGTCGGCAGCAGCGCCGCCGCGGCGACCGCGTACCCCTCCGCGGACGGGTGGAACCGGTCCCAGGCGAACATCCGGGTCGGCTCGGCGGCGAACCGCGGGCCGAGCAGGTCGCCGAGGGAGACCGTCCAGCCGCCCGCCTCGACCACCGCCATCGTCTGGGCGGCCGCGAGCTGGCGACTCCAGCGCCGGGCCAGCCAGCGCAGCGGCGGCTGGATCGGCCGGATCGCACCCAGGTCGGGGCAGGTGCCGACGACCACCTCGCAGCCGGCCGCGCGCAGCGTGCGGACCGCGTCGACCAGGTAGCGCACGGCCACCGAGAGCGGGGTGCGGTTGGTGACGTCGTTGCCGCCGACCAGGATGACCGCGATGTCCGGTTCGACCTCCAGCGCCGATTCGACCTGCGGCCGCAGCCCGGTCGACAGGGCGCCCACCACGGCGAACCGGTGCACCCGGACCGGACGGTGGAGCCGGCGGGAGAGCCCGGTGGCGAGCAGCGAGCCCGGGGTCTCGCGGCGGCGGTGCACACCGTAGCCGGCGGCCGAGGAGTCACCCAGGATCACCATGGTGACCGGCGGGCCGGGGAGCTTCGCGCCGTAGACGCCGTCGCAGCGCGGCGGGGGGGCCTCGGCCATGGGGATGGTGCGCCGGGCCTGGCGGGCCTGACCGAGCAGCACCCCGCCCGTGACGACGGTGGCCGCCACCGTGGCGCCCGTGCCGATCGCCGTCACGCGGGCGATCCGCCGGGCGCGCTGCCAGCCGCCATGCGCGACGGAACCAGCGTCCCCCATGCACCGACATTATCGCGCCGCCACGACACCCGCTCTCCCCGTGATCGTCACGGCTGGGACGGGACCGTTCCGGGTACCGGTAGGGGCGGGGGCGGGCTTGCGCCGGGACCGCACCCTGGTCGGACGGAGAGGGGCGAGGACATGGGGAAGACGTTGAAACGGAGCGCGGCCTTCACCGCGCTGGCCCGGGCGCTGGCCTCCGGAGCCCGGGGTGGCCCGTCGCTGGGCGCCCGGCTGGCGGCGATGCCCCGGATGATCCGGGCCACCGCCCGCGGCGAGTACGACGGCGGCCTGCGGCTGGCCCTGATGGCCGGGGCCACGGCGTACATCGTGTCGCCGATCGATTTGCTGCCGGAGATCCCGCTGGCGATCTTCGGCCTGGCCGACGACGCCGTGATGGTCACCTGGCTGGCCGGCAGCGTGCTCGCCGAGACCGAGCGCTTCCTGGAGTGGGAGGCACGTCGCAGGTCCGTCATCCCGGGGCATGTGGTGCCCTGACGGCACGTACCCTGGGCGACGAACTGACGACTTTCCGGCCGCCCCACGACGGCGGCGCAACGAAGGGCACAACGAGGTGCAGTACTACGACAACGTGGTCGAGCTGATCGGCAACACCCCGCTGGTACGCCTGCGCAACGTCACCGAGGGCATCCAGGCGACCGTGCTGGCGAAGGTGGAATACGTCAACCCGGGCGGTTCGGTCAAGGACCGGATCGCGCTGCGGATGGTCGAGGACGCCGAGAAGGCCGGCCTGCTCCAGCCGGGCGGCACGATCGTCGAGCCGACCAGCGGCAACACCGGCGTCGGGCTGGCCCTCGTCGCCCAGCTCAAGGGCTACAAGTGCGTCTTCGTCTGCCCCGACAAGGTCAGCCAGGACAAGCAGGACGTGCTGCGGGCGTACGGCGCCGAGGTCGTGGTCTGCCCGACCGCCGTGGCCCCGGAGGACCCGCGCTCCTACTACAACGTTTCCGACCGGCTGGCCCGGGAGATCCCCGGCGCGTGGAAGCCCAACCAGTACAGCAACCCGGCCAACCCGCGCTCGCACTACGAGACCACCGGGCCGGAGATCTGGCAGCAGACCGAGGGGCGGCTCACCCACTTCGTGGCGGGCGTCGGCACCGGCGGCACCATCTCCGGCATCGGCCGCTACCTGAAGGAGGCGTCCGAGGGGCGGGTCCGGGTGGTCGGCGCGGACCCGGAGGGTTCGGTCTACTCCGGCGGCACCGGCCGGCCCTACCTGGTCGAGGGCGTCGGCGAGGACTTCTGGCCGGAGACCTACGACCGGGGCGTGGCCGACGAGATCGTCGAGGTGTCGGACAAGCAGTCCTTCGAGATGACCCGGCGGCTGGCCCGCGAGGAGGGCCTGCTGGTCGGCGGCTCCTGCGGCATGGCCGTGGTGGCGGCCCTGGAGGTGGCCCGCAAGGCCGGCCCGGACGACGTGGTCGTGGTGCTGCTGCCGGACAGCGGCAAGGGCTACCTGTCCAAGATCTTCAACGACACCTGGATGGCCCGCTACGGCTTCCTCGACAACTCGGGCACCGAGCCGACCGTGGCCGACGCGCTCGCCGGCAAGCCGGGCGGCCTGCCCGAGCTGGTGCACGTCCACCCGACCGAGACGGTCCGCGACGCGATCGACTACATGCGGGAATACGGCGTCTCCCAGCTCCCGGTGCTCAAGGCCGAGCCGCCCGTGGTGACCGGCGAGGTGGCCGGCTCGATCGCCGAGAAGGACCTGCTCGACGCGCTCTTCACCGGCCAGGCCCACCTGCACGACACGATCGAGCGGCACATGGCCGACCCGCTGCCCATGATCGGTGGCGGCCAGCCGGTGAGCGAGGCCGTCGGGCTGCTGGAGAAGGCCGACGCCGCCCTGGTGCTGGTCGACGGCAAGCCCAAGGGTGTGCTGACCCGGCAGGACCTGCTCGCCCACCTCGGCGCCCGCTGACCGACCGGACACGAGGGCCGCACCCCGGCGGGGTGCGGCCCTCGTCGCGTCAGTGGCCCAGCTCGGTGGGCACGGCGATGACGTCGACGAAGGCCCCGCGACGCAGCACGGTGACCGGCAGGCGGGCGCCGATCGCCGGGCCGAGCATCAGTCGTTGCAGGCCCTGGCCGTCCTGCACGGGCCGGCCGCCGGCCGCCGGCCGCCACGATCACGTCACCGAGGTAGAGCCCCGCCGTTCCGGCCGGGCTGCCCGGCACCGCTCAGAGCGAACGGGCGTAGCGGAGCTGGGGGACCAGGACGGTGCCGATGACGTCGTCGCGCTGCTCGCCGGTGGCCGTCCAGCCGCCCCGCTCGTAGAAGCGGCGGGCGGTCGCGTTGTCCCGGAGCACCCAGAGCACCGCACGGGACCACCCCCGGGCCCGCATGGCGTCCAGGGCGTCCACCATGAGCGCCCGCCCGGTGCCCCGGCCCCGCTCGGCCGGCTCCAGGTGGATGGCGTTGAGCAGGCCGGTGGCCGGGTCGCCCTCGTCGTCCGGCCCCAGATAGCTGAAGCCGGCGATCCGGCCGTCCCGCTCGGCCACGGTCATCCTGTGGTCCGCGCCCTCCCAGGTCATCCGCTCGGTCCAGTACCGGCCCATCGCCTCCGGGGTCGGATCCGCCAGCGCCTCCGCGGGCAGGAACGACGAGTACGTCGCGACCCGGGACCGCTGGTGCAGGGCGCCGACAGCCATGAGGTCGGCGGCGGTGGCGGGGCGCAGGGAGACCGTCACCCGGCCGAGGCTACCCGGCGGGGCGGCACCTGAATCGTCATCAGGTCCTCGGCGATCACCAGCTCCCCGGCGAACGCGGAGGCCTCGTCGGCGAAGCGGCGCGGGTCCGCGTACCGCTGGGAGAAGTGGGTGAGCACGAGCGTGCGTACCCCCGACTCGGCCGCCACCCGCGCGGCCTGGCCGGCGGTGAGGTGGCCGACCTCGGCGGCGAGGGCGGCCTCCGACTCCAGGAAGGTCGACTCGATGACCAGCAGGTCGGCGTGCTCGGCCAGGGCCCACACGCCGTCGCAGAGCCCCGTGTCCATGACGAAGGCGAACCGCTGCCCCGGTCGGGTCACGCTCACCTCGTCCCGGGTGACGCGGCGCCCGTCCAGGTCCAGGTGGCCGTCGCGGAGGAGGTGCCCGACCGCCGGGCCGGCGATGCCGTACGCGGACAGCTTCTCCGGCAGGACCCGGCAGCCGTCGGGCTCGACGAGCCGGTAACCGTACGTCTCGATGGGGTGTCGCAGCCGGCGGGCCTCCAGCGTGCCGATGCCCAGCGTGATCCGCTGCCCGTCCGCCTCGATCGGCTCGACGGCCAGCTCGGCGGTCTCGTAGAAGCTCGACGCGTGCCGCAGCCGGGCGAAGTACTCGGCGCCCCCGGCGGGGAAGTGCACGGCCACCGGGTGCGGGACCCGGTCCAGCGAGAGCCGCTGGATCATGCCGGGCAGGCCCAGGCAGTGGTCGCCGTGGAAGTGGGTGACGCAGATCCGGGTCAGGTCGGTGGCGGAGATCCCGCTGTGCAGCATCTGCCGCTGGCTGCCCTCGCCCGGGTCGAAGAGGAGCACCTCGTCGTCCCAGCGCAGCAGGTAGCCGTTGTGGTTGCGCTGCCGGGTGGGCGCCTGGCTGGCCGTACCGAGGATCACCAGCTCGCGCATCGACACGCTGACTCTCCGGATATGAAGCGACCCCCGGGGCTTCCGCGCTCGCGCGCGGGCCGGCTGGACTGGGCCGGCACCCCGGGGGTCGGGTGGCTGTCGTGGTTTCGCCGCACCGCTGCCACACGGTCTCGACGATGGTGCCTGGTGCCCGCCTCGCGGCGGACGGGATTTCACTGTCGAGGACAGCGGCTAGCGGACAGCCACCTCACGAGTCCGATTGCTATACAAGTCTGGACCACCTCCTTTCCCGTGTACCGCCACGCTATCGACTTCCCGTCGGGCTCGGCAACGGATTTGGATCACAGGCCGGACCGGGAATCGTCGGCGGGGGTGTGGTAGCCCGACCCACTTTCCCGCCATCCGCCGGTCGGTCTGTTCCACCCAGGTGCCGGAAGGCGCTCTGCTGCTCGCCGCCTTTCGAGCTGATGTCTCAGGCGACTCAGGGGCGGGGCCTACCGCCGCGGCCGGCCGGGGAACGGACGGTCATCGGTGCCCGGCGGGTCCGGGGCAGGGCCGTGGTGTGCGGCGGACCGACGAGTCGTTCGTGACATCAGCTCGAAAGGCGGCGACGACCTGTCCCCGCCCGCCGCCGCACGTCACTCCACGCCGATCGGGCCCTCGCGGGGGCCCTCCTCGGAGGCGGGCTGGACGGCCAGCGACGGGAAGTCGGCCAGGTCGCCCTCGGGTTCGGCGTCCCACTCGGGGAAGACCAGCGGCTTCTGCAGGTAGAGGCAGAGCAGTTGGGCCAGGTGCCGCAGCCCGTCCAGGTGGGTGCGCTCGTGCCCGTGGGTGGCGTCCACGCCGAAGCCGAGCAGCGCCACCCGGGCGTGCGCGCCCGCCTCGACCGCCGCCGCCACGTCCGAGCGGTAGTAGTCGAAGACGTCCCGGACCAGGTCGACGCCGTGCTCACGGGCGATGGCGGCGAGGTGCCGGGTGAGGTGGTAGTCGAACGGGCCCACCCCGTCGCCCATGGCCAGGGTGGCGGCGTCCTCCCGGGACTGCTGGCCGGGCGCGACCACCGCGGCGTCCACCGAGACGATCTCCGCGACGTCGGGGTCGAGGCCGTGGCTTGCCCCGTGCCCGATCTCCTCGGTGACCGTGACCAGCAGGTGCGCGGTGACCGCCGGGGTGACGCCCGCGTCGACCAGCGCCTTGAACGCGGTCAGCACGGCGGCCACCCCGGCCTTGTCGTCCAGGTGCCGGGACTTGACGTACCCGCTCGGGGTGATCGTCGGGTTGGCGAGCAGCGCGACGAAGTCCCCGGCGTCGACGCCGAGCGCCCGGAGCCCGGCCTCGTCGGTGACCGGCTCGTCGACCCGGACCTCGACCAGCTCCCAGCCGACGCCCTGGAGGTCGACGCCCTCGTTGTAGCGGTGGCCGCTGGCCTTCAGCGGCAGCACCTGGCCGGTGATCACCCGGTCCAGGTCGTCGGTGAAGATCCGCACGTGGGCGCCCTCGGCGAAGCGGGCGCTGTGCGTGCCGATCGGGTTCACCTCCAGCCGGCCGTTCTCCTTCAGCCGCTTCACCATGCCGCCGATGGTGTCGGTGTGCACCACGATCGCCCGGTCGGCGCCGGTCGACCGGGGCCCGGGCAGGGACGCGCTGAGCGCCCCGCGCCGGGTCAGCGTCGAGGGGATGCCGAGGGCGGAGAGCCGCTCGCCCACGTACTGCTGCACGTGGTCGGTACGCCCCGACGGGCTGGGGATCTCCAGCAGCTCGACGAGCACCTGGCGCAGGTAGTCGAGGTCGAGTTCCAGCGGCTTCGGGCTCACGCGGCCCCTCCCGTGCCGGCCGGCGACCAGAGGCGCCGCGGCGCCCGGGTGCCGGGGAAGAGCAGGTCGACGAAGCGTTCGGCGGTCGGCTGCGGCTCGTGGTTGGCCAGGCCGGGCCGCTCGTTCGCCTCGATGAACACGTGCTCCGGCCGGTCGGCGGCGGGGACCAGCAGGTCCAGCCCGGTGACCGGGATGTCCAGCGCCCGGCTGGCCGTCACGCACGCCTCGGCGATGGCCGGGTGCAGCTCGGCGGTCACGTCGTGGATGGTGCCGCCGGTGTGCAGGTTCGCGGTCCGGCGGACCGCCAGCACCTGCCCCTCGGGGAGCACGTCGTGCATCCGGTGACCGGCCTCGGCCACCACCTCGCGGGTCATGTCGTCGATCGGGATCCGGGACTCGCCGCCGGTGGCGGCCGCGCGGCGGCGGCTCTGCCGCTCGATCAGCTCGGTGACGTCGTGCACCCCGTCCCCGGTGATCTGCGCGGGCCGGCGGACCGCCGCGGCCACCACCTCGTGGTCGATGACGATCACCCGCAGGTCCTCGCCCGCCCGCAGTTCCTCGATCAGCACGTCCGGGCAGAACCGGCGGGCCAGGTCGACGGCGGAATTCAGCGCCTCCGGCGTGCGGACCCCGACCGTGATCCCGTTGCCCTGCTCGCCCCGGGCCGGCTTCACCACCACGGGGCCGACGTCGGCCAGGAACGCCAGGTCGTCGGCGTCGCCGGTGGCCGTCCGGCCGCGCGGCACCGACAGGCCCGCCTCGGTGAGGATGCGGCGGGTGACCCGCTTGTCGTCGCAGCGGCTCATCGCCACGGCCGAGGTCAGCTCGGAGAGCGACTCCCGGGTGTGGACCGTCCGGCCGCCGATGCTCAGCCGCAGCTCGCCCCAGCGCGGATCGGTCACCTCCACCCGGATGCCGCGCCGCATCGCCTCGTCCGCGACGATCTTCGCGTACGGGTTGAGCTCGTCGTAGCCGGCCGGCATGGCGGGCAGGAACAGCCGCTCGTTGATCGGGTTCTTCCGCTTCACGCACAGCGTCCCGGTGCGGTGGAAGCCGAGGCGCTCGTAGAGCCGGATCGCCCCCGAATTCTCGGCCAGCACCGACAGGTCCACGTACGCCCGGCCCCGCGCGTCGAGCCGGTCGGCCAGCGCGGTGAGCAGCGCCTGCCCGGTGCCGGGCGGGGCCGTGTTGAAGTCCACGGTCAGGCACCAGAGGCTGGCGCCGTTCTCCGGGTCGCCGAAGACCGCGACGTGGTCCACGCCCGTGATGGTGCCGACCACCTCGCCGGTGGCGTCCTCGGCGACCAGGTGCAGGAACCGGTCGGTGCCGGCGTTGTCGACCAGCACCTCCACCGGCGCCGTGACCATGCCGTTGCGGGCGTAGATCCGGTTCACCGCGTCCGCGTCGTCGGCGTCGCGCAGCGGCCGGACGGCCAGCCCGGGAATGTCGCCGCTCTCGGTGGCGGCCGGCCGCCGCTCGCCCAGCGGCAGCCGGTAGGTCAGCGACGGGTCGATGAACAGCTCGTCGGGGAGGCGGGAGACCAGCACGTGCGGGTCGCGCAGGTAGATGCAGATGTCGCGGGCGCCGACGGCCTCGGAGCGCAGCACGTCGGCGACCTCGACCTGCTCGGCGAAGGTCTGCCCGAAGACCAGCCGGCCCCAGCCGCAGTCGAGCACCACGCCGGACCCGTCGCCGGGCTCCCGGCGCGGCTCCGGGGTGCCGGGCGCCACCGGGTCGCCGCCCGGGCCGACCCGCTCCCGGCGCCGGCCCAGCATCCGCTCCCGGTCGGTCCGCGCGGTCCCGGTCGCGAGGGTGTCGGTCACGGTCAGTCGATTCCGTGGCTCTGGAGCCACATCTCGAGAAGTCCCAGCTGCCACAGCTTGTTTCCGTTCAACGGGGTCAGTTCGGCGTTCGGGTCGGCGAGCAGCGCGTCGACGTAGTCGGCGCGGAACAGGTCGCGGCGGCGTGCCTCGGGCGCGGTGAGCGCGTCGCGTACCCGGTCGAGGAGCTTGTCCTCCAGGTGGGTGAGGCCCGGGACCGGGAAGTAGCCCTTCGGCCGGTCGATGACCTCGTGCGGCAGGACCCGCCGGCCGATCTCCTTGAGCACGCCCTTGCCGCCCTGGGCCAACTTCAGCTCCGGCGGGCAGCTCGCGGCCAGCTCGACGAACTCGTGGTCGAGGAATGGCACGCGGGCCTCCAGCCCGTGCGCCATGGTCATGTTGTCGACCCGCTTGACCGGGTCGTCGGTGAGCATGACCTGGGTGTCGATGCGCAGGCCGGCGTCCACGGCGGTCTGCGCCCCGGGCCGGCCGAGGTGCGCGGCCACGAACTCCCGCGCCGGGTCGCCGTCGGCCAGCCACGCCGGGTTGAGCACCCGGGCCAGGCCGGCCGCGTCGCGGTCGAAGAACGCCTTCGCGTACGTCTCCAGCGCCCGCTCCCGGTCGACGCCGGCGAGCGGCGGGTACCAGTGGTAGCCGCCCAGGATCTCGTCCGCGCCCTGACCCGACTGGACCACCTTGACGTGCCGGGCGACCTCCTGGCTGAGCAGCCAGAACGCGACGCAGTCGTGGCTGACCATCGGTTCGCTCATGGCCGCGACGGCGGCCTCCAGCGGCGGCAGCAGGTCGCCGGTGGGCACCCGGATCTGGTGGTGGTCGGTGCCGAAGGTCTTCGCGACCAGGTCGGAGTAGACGAACTCGTCGCCCTCCCGGCCGCCCACCGCGTCGAAGCCGATGGAGAAGGTGGACAACCCCGACTGCCCCTCGCCGGCCAGCAGCGCGACCACCAGGCTGGAGTCGAGCCCGCCGGAGAGCAGCACGCCCACCGGCACGTCGGCCACCATCCGGCGGCGTACCGCGGTGGTCAGCGACTCCAGCAGCGCGTCCTGCCAGTCCCGCTCGGACCAGCCGGCCCGCTCGCTCGCACGGGTGAAGGCCGGGTCCCAGTAGACCCGGTCGTGGGCGGTGCCGTCCGGCTCGTACACCCGGATCGTCGCCGGGGGGAGCTTGGCGACGCCGCGCAGGATGGTCCGCGGCGGCGGCACGATGCTGTGGAAGCTCAGGTAGTGGGCGAGCGCCACCGGGTCGATGCCGGTGTCGACGCCGCCGCCGGCCAGCAGGGCCGGCAGGGTCGAGGCGAAGCGCACCACGCCGGGGCTCTCGGCCAGGTAGAGCGGTTTGATGCCGAGCCGGTCCCGGGCCAGCACGAGGCGGCCGGTGTCGCGCTCGCTGATCGCCACCGCGAACATGCCGACGAGGTGGTCGACGAAGTCCAGCCCCCACTCGGCGTACGCCTTGACGACGACCTCGCTGTCGCCGGCCGAGAAGAAGCGGTGCCCCCGGGCCTGCAACTCCTCGCGCAGCTCACGGTAGTTGTAGATGCAGCCGTTGAAGACGCCGGTGAGCCCGGCGGCGGGGTCAACGAGGGGCTGACCGCTGGCGGCCGAGAGGTCGATGATCTTCAGGCGGCGGTGGCCGAGGGCCACCGGCCCCTGGGACCAGACCCCGCTGTCGTCCGGGCCCCGGTCGCTCATGGTGGCCGCCATCCGCTCCACCGCCGCGACGTCGGCCCGCGATCCGTCCCGTCGGAACTCTCCTGCCAGTCCGCACATGCCCGGCAATGCTGCCAGACGCTGTTGCAGTTCGCCTGTTGAGCTGATGTCGGGGGAGTTACGTCTTTGCTAGGATGCGCGCCCACGTCGAGCCGACGGCTGGCCTGCGCGAAGATCCGGTGGTCGGGCGGGCCGGGTGCCCGAATCGGACCGGGCCCGCGGTGTGACAAACACCGCAGGCCCGGGAAACGCCCGTCGGGTCGGTCAGCCGGCGGTGCGCGCCACGCCCACCGGGCAGCTCAGCCCGTTGGGGCCGTGGTTGCAGTACCCGTTCGGGTTCTTCGATCCTGGCGAACGATGTACTACTCTGAACGCCATGATCACCGCTCGCCCCGCCGCGTACGTCCGCCAGTCGTCCGCCCGCGCGAACAAGTCCGAGGCATCCCCGGCCACCCAACGCACCGCGACCGCAGAGCGTGCCCAACACGACCATCCGGGGGCCACCCTCCGCACCTTCGAGGACATCGACCGATCCGGATTCCAAGCCGGCGTTGTCCGCGAGGCGTACGACCAGATGGTAGCGGCGATCAAGGCCGGCGAGATCACACATCTGTATGTCTTCTACGTCTCCCGCCTGACGCGCCAGGACCCGCGCATTGCGCTTGCCGAATGGCTGCCGCTGCTCGCCGGTGGTCTGACGATTGTCAGTATTACAGAGGGCACATTCGGCCCGGACAACACGATGGATCTGATCCATCTCCTTTTGCGCATGGACGCAGCGCACAACGAATCCAAGAACAAGTCGGCCGCTGTGAAAGCCGCAAAGGCACTCGCCCGCGCGGCCGGTGGTCACGTCGGCCACGCGCCGTACGGCTTCACTACCGTCGAGCGGATGGCTCGGACCCCCGATGGTGACCCGGTGGCCGTGCGCGCCCTGGTGGTCGACCCTGCCGAGGCCCGCGCGTTGCGGGTGGCAACCCGCGCCGTCCTGCTCGGCCACGCCGTGCATGCCGTGGCCCGTCACTTTGACAGGCGAGGCATCCGCACGCGCGGCGCAAAGGTGGGCCGCTCCCGCGCGTCGGCCGCCTGGTCGGACCGCAACCTGACGCAACGGCTGCGAGACCCCCGCATTGCCGGCCTGCCGGCCGTCGCCGTGCTCGACGCTCGGGGCAACACGATCAGCTATCGAACGGCGTACGACCTCGAAGACGCCCGCATGCTCCCGCCGCCCGACGCGCCGATCATCACGACCGACGAGTTCTGGCGTCTACAGGCGACTCTGAACGCTCGCGCTCGGTCGCCGTACCATTCCGCCGACGAGCCCGCCCTACTCTCGGCGCTGGGCATCCTGTGGTGTGAGTGCGGGTGCCCGATGAAAGCGCGTCGGTTCGTCGCAAACGCCAGCCTGGCGAATCGAGACGCCTACATGTGCACCGCCCCCGCCGGCCGGCACTCCAACACGATCAGCCTGACCGCGCTCGATGGCTGGGTCCGCATACGGATCGACCGCCTTATCGGCTCGATCGACCCGGCCGACGAGGACGACACCACCGCCTCGATCCTGGCCGAGGCCACCCGCCGCTACGGTGCCGCGACGGCGACGCCGGAGACCGCCGTACAGCGGGCCGCAGTGTCCGCCGAGCTGGCCGACGCATCCGCCGCCCTCGATCAGCAATCCGAGGCCCTGGGGACCGCCTCGGGTGCCGCCGCCGCAGCGCTTACCCGCGCCGTCACGGCGACCGGTGCCCGCGTCGATGCCCTGTCCGCCCGGCTGGCCGAGCTGGACGAGCAAGCCACCGCCTTGCTCCCGCTCGACCTCTGGACATCCAGCGCCTACGGCGACGAACAAACGTGGTGGGACACCGCCACGGTGGCGGAACGGCGCGACTTCATAACCCTGTTCGTTGACCGGATCACGGTCCGCCGTGCGGCGTCGAAGGGTGGCCGGCCGACGAAGGCCGACCCGTGGGGCACCGTGAACGCCCGCGTAACGCTGGATTGGGCCGGCACTACATAGGTCGCACGCCCCGTCCCCGCCCAGCGTCAACAAGTGGCCCGCTACGTGTCCCGTAGCGGGCCGCTGTGCGTCCGGGGCCCGATGCCACCGGGACAGCCTGCACGGCCCGCAGCGACCCGCACAGCCCGTTGCCGATGCCGTGCCGCCGCAGCGCCTCGGACCGTCCCGCCGGCCGACCGCGACCCGCCAACCGCGCTACTAGGTAGCGTCAACCTTGGTTGACGGGGGACCCCCGGCCGCCGGCCGGCAGCAACAAGTGCCTATTGGACCGGTCAAGTGACCGCCCCGACGCCGGCCGCCCGGCACTGCCCCGGCTGTGATCGGACGCTGCCGCCGGCCGCGTTCGGCCGCGACGGACGCACGGCGGACGGATGGCACCGCTCATGCAAGACATGCCGCCGGCTGCCCGCCCGGCAAGCCCGCATCCGGCACAGCTGCGCCCGGCCGAGCTAGGGAGGCGCCCGCCGACCCGCCCCGCACGGTCAGCGGAATCCGTCGACCGTCCCGCCGTCACGCGCGCACCGCCGCGCCCCGCCATCGTGGCCGAGATGATGACCGCCATTCGCGCGCTGCCGGCCGCCGAGTTGGCCCGGGTCCCGGAGACGTACACCGCTGGCGCGTGCGCGTGCGCGGGTGGCGCGGTCGACCCCGACGACGCCGGGCACTGTGCATTCTGCCGCTGCCGCGTGCCGAGGCCGGACCACGGCCGGTCTGCTAGGCCCGGCGGACCACGCACTCATCTGGCCGATGAGTGGAAGCTTTAGCCTGGCATCCGGAATTTGGGCCGGCTGTTCCTGGAGCCCGGTCGGCGCGTCCGACCGGGCTCCACATGTCAGGCGGTCCACTCCGGATCGCGGCCGATAAAGCCCAGCAGTCTGGTTTGCGGGTCGGCGTGTTCCTTCACCGGCACGCGGGGGCCGTATTCCCCGGACGAGCGGATGATCTCCTCCATCGTCTCCATCCCGGCCAGCAGTTGCGCACAGAAGTCCTGGTCGAGGCGTTCGTCCTGGCCGGTGGCCCGGGCCAGGTCCCAGGTGTGCATGAACACGTCGGCTGTGTAGAACTGGTCGATCGCGCGGTCCAGCGGCAGCTCGCCGACATGCGGATGCGACAGGAGGCGGCCGGCCGTGGCCGGGTCATCGAGCAGGGACTGCACCGCGTCGCAGTGTGTCTGCCACGCGGCGGCCGGGTCGTCATCGACCGATGGCACAGCTGGCAGTCGGATACCGGAGCCGGTGGCCAAAAACGGCGGTAACCATTCCGTCAGGTGGCGTACAACGTCGCGGGCGGTCCACCCGGCGACCGGCGCGGGCGCATCCCACGACCGGGCGCCCCGGACCCGATCGGTGAACCCGCGGCTGACCTGTCGGTGCCGCTCGGCGGACCGCTTAGACAGTGCCATCGGCGAGCATCTCCTCGAGCTTGGCGTAGCCCTCGTTGACCCCGACCTCCATGCCGCTGGCGAGCCATGCGTCGCGGACCTCAAAACTATCCACAAGGGATTGTGTGCGCAGAAGCGTGCGGCCGCCGTCGAGGTTCTCGAACCATAGCGTCACCAGCGCCACACCGTCGGGTTGCCCCTCGAAGGTGAACGTCTGGACGATCCGGTCCAGCCGCACGTCGTGGAAGCAGCCACGAAACGCGTACTGCTGCCCGTCACGGGTGGACACGTAGCGCCAGCTGCCGCCTGAGCGCGCGTCCCACTCCTCGATGCGGGTGTGCATCCCGTTCGGACCGACCCACTGCGCGAACAGGCGCGGATCGGTGTGCGCCCGGAACAGTTGCTCGGGCGCGGCATTGAACTCCCTGCGCATCCGGATGATCGGCACCTTCGGGTCGGCCTCGATCGCGGTCTCGGCGATGATGCTCATGCCGCGCTTCCCTCCTCCGTCTGGTCGGTCGTCGTGTCGTGGTTCATCTGCGCCAGTACAGCGTCGAGACGGCGGTACCGCTCCTCGGTCTGGCGCCGGTAGCGCTCGATCCACTTGTCCATCAGGTCGAAGACCTCCGCCTCCAGCCGTACCGGCCGAGGCTGCGGCCCCGCCGGCCGGCTCACCACCCCCGCGTCCTCCAGCACCTTGAGGTGCTTGTAGACCGCCTGGAGCGTCATCCGGTAAGGCTCGGCGAGCTGGTTCACGGTCGCGTCGCCCGCCGCGAGCCGAGCCACCATGTCGCGCCTGGTCGGATCCGCGAGTGCCGCGAAGACCCGCGACAGCGTGTCTGCTGCCATCGGCACCTCTCCCAACTTTCAACCCTCTAGTTGAAAGTCGAACCTACATTCGATGACTGACCGGTGTCAACCGACAAGTTGAAACCGCAGATAAGCGCACTTGCTAGACCTCGATCCGAGCGACCCCGGGCGGCGGGCTGGGTCGATCAGACAAAGTCCATCGGACCGGACCGGGCGTAGCTGCCAGCTCTTCGCTGGCGCTCGTAGAATCCCCGGCCGTGATTCTTGGGACCAAGATCAGGTGCGCACTCATGGCCGCGATGCGCGCTCATGGCGGAGTTGAGCGCGCTACCCCGTCGGCCCGGCCGCCTCGCTCGCCGCGATGGCTCGCCCCGCTTGGCCCCCGCTAGCGACCGGCACGGCCGAGACGCGAGGGTGACGGCGGTAGACCACGGCAGGCGACCGGCGTACCCATGTGGGCAGTTGACGGGTATTGAGGAAGCCCCGTCGCCTCCGCACATGGGCCACGAGCAGCTCCGATGACCTGCGGACCAGGAAAGAACGAGATCATGAGCACCGCCGTCACGAGGCCCGGCCGCCGCGACACCGCCGAGCCGACGCAGGACGCCGCCGCCGTCACGCTTTACCTCTTCCTGTCTGCTTGACCGCAGACACACGAAACCCCCGGCGCCCTCATGGGTGCCGGGGGTTTCGTCGTTTCAGGCGAAGACGCGACAGGCCAACGTGTGCTCACGCAAGGCATCGGCCAGCTCGGACAGCCCGGTCAACCGCTCGACCGGCAGCGCGTCGCCCCACTCCCGCATTCGACTCGGTCGGCCCGCACCCGGGCCTGCCGCCCCTCGCAGCGGAGATCGGGGATCGCTCTCACCCGCCGGTCCGCGCGACCCCTACCGGGCATGACATCCCGTTCGGGCCAATACCACACCATCCGTTAGGGTTCTTCGTCGGAGCCAGGTACTGCTGGTGGTAGTCCTCCGCGAAGTAGTAGTCGCCGAGCCGGGCGATCTCCGTGGTGATCTCACCCTTGCCGGCCCGCGCCACGATCGGCGCGAAGGCGTCCCGCGAGGCCTGCGCGGTGGCCAACTGCTCGTCGGTGGTCACGTAGATGGCCGACCGGTACTGCGTGCCCACGTCGTTGCCCTGGCGCATGCCCTGGGTCGGGTCGTGGTTCTCCCAGAAGACCTTGAGCAGGTCCTCGTAGCTGATCTGCGACGGGTCGTAGAGCACCTGGACCACCTCGGCGTGCCCGGTCATCCCCGAGCAGACCTCCTCGTACGTCGGGTTCGTGGTGTAGCCACCCGCGTAACCGGCCGACGTGGTGATGACGCCGGGGAGGGTCCAGAACAGCCGCTCGGCACCCCAGAAACAGCCCATCCCGAAGACGGCGACCTGCGCGCCCTCGGGGAAGGGACCCTTCAGCGAGGACGGCAGCACCTCGTGCCGGTCGGCGATCGGCATGGCGATGGGGCGACCCGGCAGGGCCCGGTCGGGGGAGATCATCTCGGCCTTCATGCGGCGAAGGAACACAGTGGGACTCCTCTCTAGGCTTTCCCAGCGTGTGCAACAGCGCCGGTCCCCGGTTCCTTACCCGGTCCCGGCCTCAGGCGAGCGCGCCGGCGATCCGCTCCGCGAAGTCCTCGGCCTCGGCGTCGTCGGCGTAGCGGGTCCGCGGCCAGAAGAAGCCGCGCAACCCGTCCCCCTTCGTTCGGGGCACGACATGGGTGTGCAGGTGGGGCACCGACTGGGACACGTTGTTGTTCATGGCCACGAACGTCCCACCGGACCCCAGGCCGGCCTCCACGGCCACGGCGAGCCGCTGCACCAGCCGGAAGTAGCCGGGCAGCGCGTCGGCCGGCAGGTCGGTCAGGGTGACCAGGTGGGTGCGCGGCACTACGAGCACGTGCCCCTTGAACACCGGCCGGGTGTCCAGGAAGGCCACCCCGTCCGCCTCGTCGGCGACCCGGAACGCCGGCACCTCGCCCGCCACGATCCCGCAGAACACGCACCCGCTCACCCCGCCAGGCTAGGCGCTGCCCCGCGATCTTGCCGGTTCCCCGCGCCGATCTTGGCGACCTGCCGTTCGCCTCGAACGTCAACTCTCCAAGAGCAGATCCACCTCGCACTCCACCGCTGCGCCCGACACCAGCAGGCGCGCCATCCGGTTTCCTGCCTCGACGATCCGGCAACCGAACCCCTCGGCCACGTAGGCATCAGCCAGCCGAGCCGCGACGATCGGCAGGGGCACTGCGGTGGCGGTGGCGAAGTCGATGTCCCGTGACGGCCGGCTCAGCAGGTTGTGTGCCGACAGCGCGTACCCGCCCGCGAGTGCCAGCCCGAGATCGTCACCGGCGGCGAAGCCGACGCGTAGGAGCCGCCGGTGCAGCTCGTCCATGATCAGGCGACGAGTTCCGGAAGGCGGCGCTCCCACAGCGCGATCACCCGTCGAGCGGTCAGGCGCCGGATTCGTGGCCAGTCGCGGCGCAGGAGGGTCGCGTTGACGTAGCGGACGATGTCGTCGCGTTGCCCGCAGTCCATCAGCGTCCGGTAGAGCGTCAGCCGCTGGCGGGCGTCGCTGACGTCGTATTCCGTCGGGCCGGACCAGGCGAGGCGGACCGGAAGACTGACCCGGCCCTGGTCGGGGCCGGCCAGGTGCCCCAGCGAGGCGGGAATCCGGTCGACCACGCCGAGCAGGCGGGACGGCAGCGCTTCGGTCGAGGTCACCGAGCCATGGCCGACCGGTCGGACAACCTTCCGGTTGTGACGCGGGGCGGGTTCCGGGCGGTGGGGCGGGCGGGCGGACTAACGTCTCGGGAATGAGTCACGGCTTCGAGACGCTCGCCATCCACGCCGGTCAGGACCCGGAGGCCCGCACCGGCGCGGTGATCCCGCCGATCTATCAGACCAGCACCTACGCCCAGGACGCCGTCGGCGCGCCCCGGGAGGGCTACGAGTACAGCCGCTCCGGCAACCCGACCCGGGACGCGCTCCAGGAGTGCCTGGCGGCGCTGGAGGGCGGGCCGGTGGGCCTGGCCTTCGCCAGCGGCCTGGCCGCCGAGGACGCCCTGCTGCGGACCGTCTGCAAGCCGGGCGACCACGTGGTGATCCCGGACGACGCGTACGGCGGCACCTACCGGCTGTTCGCCAAGGTGGCGGAGCGCTGGGGGCTGGAGTACACCCCGGCCCGGGTCTCCGATCCGGACGCGGTGCGGGCCGCCATCCGCCCCGGCGCCACCCGGATCATCTGGGTGGAGACGCCGACCAACCCGCTGCTCGGCATCGCCGACATCGCCGCGCTGGCCGCCGTCGCGCACGACGCCGGCGCGCTCCTGGTGGTCGACAACACCTTCGCCTCGCCCTACCTCCAGCAGCCGATCGCGTTCGGCGCGGACGTGGTGGTGCACTCCACCACCAAGTACATCGGCGGACACTCCGACGTGGTCGGTGGCGCCCTCGTCGCGGCCGACCGCACGCTGGGCGAGGAACTGCGCTACCACCAGAACGCGATGGGCGCGATCAACGGTCCGTTCGACGCCTGGCTCACCCTGCGGGGCATCAAGACCCTCGGGGTACGCATGGACCGGCACTGCGACAACGCCGAGCGGATCGCCGCCTACCTGGACGGTCACGCCAAGGTCGCGCAGGTCATCTACCCGGGCCTGCCCGCGCACCCGGGTCACGAGGTGGCCGCCAAGCAGATGCGTCGGTTCGGCGGGATGATCTCCTTCCGGGCGGCGGGCGGCGAGGAGCACGCCGTGGACATCTGCAACCGGGCGAAGCTCTTCGTGCTCGCCGAGTCGCTCGGCGGGGTCGAATCCCTGATCGAGCACCCGGGCCGGATGACACACGCGAGCGCTGCCGGCTCGCCGCTTGAAGTTCCCGGCGATCTCGTGCGACTGTCTGTCGGCATCGAGACGGTCGACGACCTGCTCGCCGATCTGGAGCAGGCGCTGGGCTGACCGCTGGCTGGGGAGGATGGCCGTGCAGGACATCATGCCGACGACCTGGGTGGGGGCGACCGCCAAACAGATCGCCCGGGGCGTACGCCGGGGTGACGTCTCCGCCACCCAGGTCGTGGCCGACCACCTCGACCACATCGCCCGGGCCGACGCCGAGCTGGCCGCGTTCCGCTCGGTGCGCGGCGGCGAGGCGATCACCGAGGCGGAGAAGGTCGACGAGCAGGAGGACCTGGCCAACCTCCCCCTGGCCGGCGTGCCGGTCGCGGTCAAGGAGAACACCGCGGTGGCCGGCCTGCCGACGTGGAACGGGTCCGCCGCGATGCGTACCCCGGTGGCGGAGGCCGACCACGAGGTGGTCCGCCGGCTGCGCGGCGCGGGCGCGGTGATCCTCGGCGTGACCCGGATGCCCGAACTGGGCCTCTGGGCCCTCACCGACGACGAGACCGGGGTCACCCGCAACCCCTGGGACCCGGCGCGGACCCCCGGCGGCTCCTCCGGCGGCGCGGCCGCCGCGGTGGCCGCCGGGCTGGTGCCGATGGCGCACGGCAACGACGGCCTCGGCTCCATCCGCATCCCCGCCGCCTGCTGCGGCCTCGTGGGGCTCAAGCCCGGCCGGGGCGTGGTGCCCTGCCAGCTCGGCGCGGACGACTGGTTCGGCCTCACCGAGCACGGCATGCTGACCGGCACGGTGGCCGACGCGGTGGTCGGCTTCTCGGTGCTGGCCGGGCGCCGCCCGGACAAGCTGGTCCCGCCGCCGCGGCTGCGGGTCGGCGTCTCGCTGCGCTCCCCGGTGCGCGGCGTCTCGCCGGACGCGCCGAACCGCGACGCGGTCGCCGCCGCCGGCCGGCTGCTCGCCGCCGCCGGGCACGACACCGTTCCCGCCGACCCCGTCTACCCGACCCGGCTCGGCCTGCAGGGCATCGCCACCTGGTTCGCCGCGGCCGCCACCGAGGTGCAGGCCGCGGGCGTGGAGCGGCGCGGCCTCCAGCGGCGCAGCCGCCGGCACGTCGCGCTCGGCGAGTGGGCGCAGCGCCGGGGGTACGTGCGCGAGGCCGACCGGGCCGCCTGGCGCGACCGGTCGGTGAACTTCTTCGCCGACCACTCGGTCGACCTGCTGCTCACCCCGGCGCTGGCCGGACCGCCCCCGGAGGCCGCCGGCTGGTCCGGCCGGTCCTGGATCGCGAACATGAAGGCCAACATCCGGTACGCCCCGTACGCGGCGCCCTGGAACATCGCCGGGCTGCCGGCGATCGTGGTGCCGGTCGGCCGCCGCCCGGACGGCCTGCCGGTCGCCGTGCAGTTCGTCGGCCCACCCGGCTCGGAGCTGCTGCTGCTGGGCGTCGCCGGCCAGTTCGAGATGCAGGCGCCGTGGCAGCGGCACGCCCCCGGCTATCCCCGGGTCGGGACGGGGTCGCCGGCCCACGCATGATCGTCTAGCGTGTGCGCACCTCTTCCCGCGCACACCCTCCGGACGGTCACCGATGCACTGCCAGACCTGCGGGGACGCCCTGTCCCCGGCCGACAACGAGTGCCCGCGTTGCGGCACGCTCCCCGGTCAGCCCGCGGTGCTGCCCGGCGTGTCCACGTACCCCGTCCGGGGCCTCGGCACGGCGGCCGCCGTCGCGGTCGGCGCGGCGACCGTGCTGTACCTGCCGGGCGCGCTGTTCCCTCTGGTGGGAGTGCGGGTCGCCCGCGCGGCCGCCGAGCAGGTCGACCGCGACCTGCTGATCGGCGCAGCGGTGGGCGAGGGGCTGCTGGTCCTGCCCTACCTGGTGGCGCTGCTGGTGGCGGCCGTCCTGGTCATCGTCTGGACCTGGCGGGCGCGGAAGAACATCGAGGCGTTCCCGGGCGCCCAGCCGGCGCTGGGTCCCGGTTGGGCGATCGCCGGCTGGCTGGTGCCGATCGCCAACTTCGTCGTGCCCGCCCGGGTGGTGGCGAACGTGGCCCGCAACAGCCTGTGGCGGCGGAACACGACGGTGCTGGTCGGCGTCTGGTGGGCGGCCTGGCTGGTGTTCACCATCGGCGACCGCATCGTCAGCCAACGCGAGGAGCAGCGGTACGCCCAGCTGACCGAGTGGCCCCGCAACGACGTGGAGTTCGGCACGTACGTCCGCTTCTACCAGGACGCGCTGGGTCCGCGGCTGCTCCCCGTCGTCGCCGTGCTGGTGGCGGGGCTCTCCTTCGTGCTGCTGATCCGGCGGATCTCCGCCGCCCAGCAGGACCGCATCGCCCGGGCGGTGCCGGCCTGGCCGGTCCACCCCGGCTGGCCGCTGCCCGGTGCCGTCCTCCCGGCGCCCGCCGCCGCCCCCGGCTACCCGGCGCAGCCCGTCACCGGCGTGTCGCCCCAGGTGGCGTCAGCTCCGTCGGTGACGTCGCCGCAGGTTCCACCGGTCCCGGGTGGCACGATCGGGGCATGACGGAACTGGTCGGTCTCGCCGACGTACAGGCCGCGCGGGAACTGCTCGCCGGCGTCACCCGCACCACCCCGCTGGAGCCGTCCCGGCCGCTCAGCGCCGCGCTCGGCGGGCCGACCTGGCTGAAGTGCGAGAACGTGCAGCGCGCCGGGTCGTACAAGGTGCGCGGCGCGTACGTGCGGATCTCCCGGCTCTCGGCCGAGGAGCGGCAACGCGGGGTGGTGGCGGCGAGCGCCGGCAACCACGCCCAGGGGGTCGCGCTCGCCGCCGGCCTGGTCGGCACGCACGCCACCGTCTTCATGCCGGTCAACGCGCCGCTGCCGAAGGTGGCCGCCACCAAGGGGTACGGGGCCCAGGTCGAGCTGGTCGGCAACACGGTGGACGAGTCGCTGGTGGCGGCGCAGACGTTCGCCGAGCGGACCGGGGCGGTGTTCATCCACCCGTTCGACCACCGGGACGTCATCGCCGGTCAGGGCACGGTGGCCCTGGAGATCCTCGAACAGTGCCCGGACGTGAAGACCATCGTGACCGGGGTGGGCGGCGGCGGGCTGATCTCCGGCCTGGCGGTGGTCGCCAAGGCGCTGCGCCCCGACGTCCGCGTCATCGGGGTGCAGGCGGCGAGCGCCGCTGCCTTCCCGCCCTCGCTGAAGGCCGGCGAGCCGGTCCGGCTGCCCTTCTTCTCGACGATCGCCGACGGTATCGCGGTCGGCCGCCCCGGCGAGCTGACCTTCACCCACGTCCGCAAGCTGGTCGACGAGATCGTCACGGTCTCCGAGGAGGACATCTCCCGGGCGCTGCTGATGCTGCTGGAGCGCGGTAAGCAGGTGGTGGAGCCGGCCGGGGCGGTCGGCGTGGCGGCGCTGCTGGCCGGGGTGGTGGAGGTCCAGGCGCCGGTGGTGGCCGTGCTGTCCGGCGGCAACATCGACCCGCTGCTCATGCTGCGGGTGATCGAGCACGGCCTGGCGGCGGCCGGCCGCTACCTGCGGGTCACCGTCCGCTGCACGGACCGGCCGGGTCAGCTCGCCTCCCTGCTCAGTGAGATCGCCGAGCACCGGGCCAACGTGGTCGACGTGGTGCACCAGCGGGCCAACCCGCATCTGCGGCTCGGCGAGGTGGAGGTGGCGCTGTCGGTGGAGACCCGCGGTGTCGAGCACTCGGACACCCTGATCAGCGCCCTGCGGGCCAGCGGCTACCAGGTGGTCTTCGCCGGCGAGGGGTGAGCCCTGAGACGCGACCGCCCCGGCCGGACGGTGCCGGTCGGGGCGGTCGGGTGTTCCGGCTCGGGTCCGAGGAGCCTGTCAGCCTCGGTCGGGTCGGACCCGAGCCATCCGGCGCGGGTCCGGTTGGTGGCTAGCCGGAGAACGGCTCGAACTTGACGACCGTCACCTTGATGTCGGCCCCGCTCGGGGCCGTGTAGGTGCAGGTCTGGCCCGCCTTGCCGCCCAGGATCGCCTTGCCGAGCGCCGACTCGGGGCTGTAGACGGTGAGGTCGGTCGTGGAGGCGATCTCGCGGGAGCCGAGCAGGAAGGTCTCCGTGTCGTCGGCGTCGTCGTCGAAGTAGATCGTCACGACCATGCCGGGCGACACCGCGTCGGCGGTCGGGGCCTCGCCGACCTTGGCCGTGCGGAGCAGCTCCTTCAGGTAGAGGATGCGGCCCTCCGCCTTGCCCTGCTCCTCGCGCGCGGCGTGGTAGCCGCCGTTCTCCCGCAGGTCGCCCTCCTCGCGCCGGGCGTTGATCTCGGCGGCGATGACCGGCCGGTTGGCGATGTGCTCGTCGAGCTCGGCCTGCAGGCGGTCGTACGCGTCCTGGGACAGCCAGGTGGCGGGCGCCTCGTTGTCATTGGTGGACACAGGCGATCTCCTCGGTTGGTGCGGACTGGCTGACAGGTGAACAACCAATTTACCAGTGCGGGCCACGCCGGGGTGTCGCCGATCACCCCGGGTGCCGGCCGTGGGACCCGGGGTGCGTGTGTCCCGGCGACGCGCCGGGCGCCCGGCTCAGCCGGCCGGTCGGCAGCGCAGCACCTCGCCGATGAAGGGCCGGGCCGTGGTGGGCACCTCCTGGCGGGCCCGGACGTGGCGCTCGCCGGGCGGGGCGGTCACCGTGGCCTCGACGTGGCCCACCTCGGCGCCGTCGTGGGAGCGGGCCCGCAGCAGGCAGGTCGCCGAGCCGCCCTCCGGCACCGTCACCCGGAAGTCGACCACCACCCGGGAGTCGGTGATCCCGGTGTAGGTGATCATCTCGGCCCGGTAGTCGGGATCGCCGTACTGGCTGTAGAGCCGGGCGGCGACC
This sequence comes from Micromonospora sp. NPDC005305, assembly GCF_040607315.1. Lineage (NCBI taxonomy): Bacteria > Bacillati > Actinomycetota > Actinomycetes > Micromonosporales > Micromonosporaceae > Micromonospora > Micromonospora sp. NPDC005305. Next base: position 267,679 of record NZ_JBEXGL010000001.1, read on the forward strand.
AGCCCGAGGAGCGCCAGCAGGACGGCCCCCACCAGCACGAGCAGGAGGGGACGACGGCGCCCCGGCTCCCGGCGGCGGCCGTAGCGGCCGGGCGGGAAGACCGGCGCTTCCGGGGGGACTGTGGCGTGCGTCTCGCTCACCGGCGGGTATCTCCTGGCGTTGTTGTCGGCGGCATCGGCAAGAATGGCAAAGTCCATCTTCCCAGCCCGGCGCTGAGTCAAGAATGGCAGGTCGGCCCCGCCGCCGATCGGCCAGCACGGGGGCTTTCGCGGGCGCGGGGGGAGATTCCGGCAGGTCAGCCGGGCGGGCCCGGGCGGGCCGGGCCCGGTGGGCACAGACGAGGAGCGCCGAAGGTGGCAGAACAGCTGCGGCTCATGGCGGTGCACGCCCATCCCGACGACGAGTCGAGCAAGGGCGCCGCCACCATGGCGAAATACGTCGCCGAGGGGGTGGATGTCCTGGTCGTCACCTGCACGGGTGGCGAGCGGGGCAGCGTGCTCAACCCCAAGATGGACCGGCCCGACGTGTGGGCCAACATCGGCGACATCCGCCGGGCCGAGATGGACGCGGCGCGCGCCATCCTGGGCATCGAGCAGGCCTGGCTCGGCTTCGTGGACTCCGGGCTGCCCGAGGGCGACCCGCTGCCGCCGCTGCCGGAGGGCTGCTTCGCCCTGGAGGAGGTCGAGGTCGCGGCCGCGCCGCTGGTGCGGCTCATGCGCCAGTTCCGCCCGCACGTCGTCACCACGTACGACGAGGAGGGCGGCTACCCGCACCCCGACCACATCATGACCCACAAGGTGACGGTGGCCGCCTTCGAGGCCGCCGGTGACCCGGACCGCCACCCGGAGCTGGGCGAGCCGTGGCAGCCGCTCAAGCTCTACTACGACGTGGGCTTCTCCCGGGCCAAGATCATGGCCCTGCACGAGGCGATGCTCGCCGCCGGCCTGGAGTCGCCCTACGGGGAGTGGATGAAGCGCTGGGAGGACCGTGCCGACAAGGGTGAGCGCATCACCACCCGGGTCGACTGCGCCCAATACTTCCCGGTCCGCGACGACGCGCTGCGCGCCCACGCCACCCAGATCGACCCGGACGGCTTCTGGTTCCAGGTGCCCATGGACCTGCAGCAGCGCGCCTGGCCGACCGAGGACTTCCAGCTCGCGCGCTCGTTGGTGGACAGCCCGCCGCCCGAGTCCGACCTCTTCGCCGGGGTGCGCGAGACGTGCCATGCCCGTTGATTCCCCGGCGGGCTACGCTGGTGGTCAGCCGCACATCGGAGGAACACCATGCTGACCACCGCCCAGGTGCTCGCGGAGAACAACTTCGGTGACACCCGCACGGGTGGTCTGGCCGGCCCGATGGGCCTCTTCCTCATCGTGCTGCTGGCCACCGCCACCGTCCTGCTGATCCGCAACATGAACGCCCGGCTGCGCCGGCTGCCCGACCGGTTCCCCCAGCAGGGCCCCCCGGCCGAGCCGGGCCGCACCGATGCGACAGTCGCCGATCCGACAGACGGGACCGCCCCGCAGGATTCACCGACAGACGCCCCCAACGGCTCCCAGCAGCGCCGGAACGGCTGAACAACGCGTGAATCACGCCGAAGCCGGTCGTCAACCCCTGTTGCGACCACCGGGTTTGGCTTAGCCTTCCGCCGGGGGGACCGAAAGGCCCTGAGCCGTGCGCGGAAGGGGGGCGCCGATGTCGATGGCAGCTACGGCCCCCGACCGTGCCCTGGGGCCGCCGCCTGACGGGGTGGGCCGGTGACCTCCGGCCGGGCCGGCGATCCCCCCGATCGGCTGGGCCTGCGCGGCACCCCGGTCGGAGTGCTGCTGCTGACCTCCGCCGTCGCGGTCACCGCCGTGGTGGCCGCCGTGGTCGGTGTCACCGTCCCCGCGCACCTGCCGCCGGACGATTCGCTGCCCGGATTCGTCCGGTTCGGCCTCGCCGTCGCGGCGTTCGCCGTCGCCCAGCTCGCCCGGCTGCGTTTCCGCACCGCCTCGGGCATGGTCAGCATCACCTGGGGCGAGGCGGCCCTCGTCGTCTGCCTCTACCTCGTGCCGGCCGGCTGGCTGCCGGCCGCCGCCCTGCTCGGCGCGGGTGCCGCGTGGACGACCATGTCCCTGGTCGCCGACCGCCGGCCCGCGCTGGAGCTGGTCCGGATCGCCGGCTCGCTCACCGCCGCCACCGCGCTCGCCGCCGCGGTCGCCAGCGCGCTCGGCCGGCCGCTGCTCGCCGCGATCACCCCCGAGCTGGCCCTCGCGCTGACCGCCGGCGCGGTGGTCTACCTGTTCACCACCGCCTGGCTGGGTGGCGCCAGCCTCGCCCTGCTGCACGGCGTCCCGATCGGGCCGCCGCTGCTCGCCGCGCTCCGCGGCAAGCTGCTCATGTTCGTCGGCAACGTGGCGGTCGGCCTCGTGGTCGTCACCCTGCTGGAGCTCGACGCGCGCTGGCTGCTGCTCCTGCCGCCGCCGCTCTGGCTGCTCCAGCAGACCTACCGGCACCGGCTCCGGGCCGACCAGGAGCGGCGGACCTGGCGGGCCTTCGCCGAGGCCACGGCCGCGCTCAACCAGCTCGACGAGCGGGGCGTGGCGACCGCCGCGGTGACCGGGGCGCTCACCCTGTTCGGCGCGGAACTGGTCGAGGTGGACGTGGCGCGGGGCGACGCCCGCTGGCGCCGCTACCGGGCCGACACCGGCGCGCAGGTACGCGACCGCGAGGTGGAGCCACCGTCGGCCACCGGGGCGGGCGAGCACGAGCTGGTCCGGCGGCTCACCGTCGGCAGCGCCGAGGTCGGCCAGCTGCGGGTCCGGTTCCCCCGGTCCGCCCCGCCCACCGCGCGGGAACGGGACGGCGTCGCGGCGTTCGGCGACGCGCTGGCCGCCGCCCTGCACGACGCCGCGACCCACCGCGAGCTGCGGCTGGTCACCGCCCGCTCGTCGTACGAGGCGGTGCACGACCAGCTCACCGGGCTGCTCAACCGGGCGGCCCTGCTGGCCAAGGGCGACCAGGCGTTGCGGCAGCGCGCCCACGACCACCCGGTGGCGCTGCTGCTGCTCGACATCAACCAGTTCAAAGAGGTCAACGACACGCTCGGGCACGCGGCCGGCGACCAGCTGCTGCGGCTGGCCGCGAGCCGGCTGACCACCATGGCCCGTCCGGGCGACCTGCTCGGGCGGCTCGGCGGCGACGAGTTCGCCCTGCTGCTCACCACGGTCCCGGTCGTCGACGACCGGGCCGCCCCGCTGGCGTACGCGCTGCGCCAGGCCCGGGAGATCGCCGAGCGGCTGGCCGCGCCGACCGAGGTGGCCGGGGTGCGCATGTCGGTCGAGGTGGCGGTCGGTGTGGTGGTCGCCGACGCGGGCACCGCCGACCTGACCGAGCTGCTGCGCCGGGCCGACATCGCCATGTACCAGGCGAAGGAGGGCGGCGGCAGCGTCGCCGCGTACGACAGCTCCCGGGACGCGGCGAGCACCGACCACCTGGCGCTGCTCGCGGAGCTGCGGGAGGCCCTGGCGGCCGACGACCAGCTGGTGCTGGCGTTGCAGCCGGCGGTGGACCTGGCCACCGGCGCACCGACCGGGGTGGAGGCGCTGATCCGTTGGCGGCACCCGCGCCGGGGCTGGCTGGGCCCGGCGGACTTCATCCGGCCGGTGGAGAACAGCGAGCAGCTCGGCAGCTTCACCCGCTACGTGCTGGACAAGGCCCTCGCGGTGGCGGCCGACTGGGCGCGCGAGGGGCTGGACATCCCCATCTCGGTGAACCTGTCGGCGCGCAGCCTGCTCGACCCGCGGCTGCCGGCCGAGATCGGCGAGGCGCTGCGCCGGCACCAGGTCCCGCCGCACCGGCTGGTCCTGGAAATCACCGAGACGGTGGTGATGAGCGAGCTGGAGGTCATCGACGAGGTGCTGGCCACCCTCCGCTCGATGGGCGTGCAGCTCGCCGTCGACGACTTCGGCACCGGCTTCTCCTCGCTGACCTTCCTGACCCGGATCGCGGTCGACGAGCTGAAGGTGGACCGCTCCTTCGTGATCCGGATGGCCGACTCGCCGGAGGCGGCCGCGATCGTGCGGACCACCGTCGGGCTCGCCCACGAGCTGGGGCTGCGGGTGGTGGCGGAGGGCGTCGAGACCGCCGAGCAGCGGACCGCCCTGGCCGAACTGGGCTGCACGGCCGCCCAGGGCTACCACTTCTTCAAGCCGATGCCGGCGGACAAGATCGGGGCCGTGCTCGGGTCGCTGGTGGACACGGCGCGCGGCAACGTCTTCCCACTGCGCGCCGACGGCGCCTCCTGACCGTCCCGCGCCGCCGGGGCCGCTCGCCCCGGCGGCGCGGACCGGTCGATCGCATGCTCAGCCGCGGGGCAGCACGTCGTCGAGCACGGTGGGCAGGGCCGCCCAGTCCGCGGAGGCGATGCTGGCGTGCGCGCGGGCCAGCTCGGCCACCCGGGCCGCCGCCGCGCCGGCGTCGCCGGCCCCCACGGCCGGCGGGACGTTCTGCGCGTCGGTCATCACCAGCAGGTAGTGGTTGGCGTCGTACCAGGCGGTGTCGACGCCCCCGGTGACGTACGCCGTGGCGTCGCCGTCGAAGAGCACGAACCACGGTCGCAGGCTCGCGTCGGCGTACCGGGCGCGGGGGTCGCCGGCCTGCGCCCGGTGCACGGCCGGGAAGGCGCGGGCCGTGCCCAGCGTGCCGGCCGCCGCGAGGCCGGCCAGGTGGCGGGCGTACTCGACGTCGGTCCAGAGGGTGTCGGTCGGGTTGCCCTCCTCGACGGTGCCGGGGATCAGCTCGACGATCACCCGGCCGGCGAGCTGCCCCCGGCCGGGCCAGGCGTCGGCGCGCGCGGCGGCGTCCAGGCTGATGTGGCCGCCGAGCAGGTCGGCCGGGCGGAACACCCGGTCGCCGAGCCGCGCGGCGAGCACGGCGTCGAGCTGGGCCGGCCCCTGCCCGGTACGCCCGCTGAAGCCGGTCTTCAGCTCCAGCTTGAGCACGAGCGGGCCGGCGTCGGGGTGGGCGCCCAGCCAGAGCCGGATGTCGTCCAGGCAGTGCTCGAGGTTCCGGTTCCGGGTGCCGGTGTAGAGCTGGGCGGCGCTCGTGGCGGCCACGCAGTTGTTGTCGTTGCCGAGCGGGTTGGAGTGGCTGACCCGCCACTGCCGGGTGAGCACGTCCGGCCAGACGTCCAGCTCGATCAGCCCGGGCCGGGCGTCGAGCGCCTGCGCCAGGTAGGGGTAGGTGCCGCGCTCGTACGCGTTGTGGGTGCCCACCACCGTGGTGGCGGAGAACCGCGTACCCGGGTCCACCGCGGCTGACGCGGGCCCGGCGCCGGACATCGTGGCGAGCACCGCGACGGACGTGAGTGCCGACAGGCCACGGGATCTCTGCATGCCTACCTCCTCGGAGGCCGGCGACGGTCACCGGCATGCACAGATATAAATCGACAAACATGAACACCGAAAGGCCCTCGCGTGCCCGGGTCCGGACGACCCGGCGGGAAATCGACCGGGCCGTGGTCCGGACCGGACAGTGCCCGTGACGGGACCACATGTGACCGCCCCACGGACCAGAGTCGACCGGCCAGGTCAGACGGGTCCGGCTGAAGAAGGTCTGACCGGGAGCCGGTCGGGTCGTCGGCAGAGCGCGGCGCGGGACAGCGGGGCAGGTTGCGAACCCCATATCCTCGGCTCGGGCGACGAATCGGCATCCGTCGCCGGGCAGTCCACTTCGGGGGAGGATGCATGCGTAGGTTCGGCCGACGTCCGCTGCTCGCGGCGGCCCTGTCTCTGATCGCCGGCGCGGCCGGCCTGACCATCTCCACGCCTGCCCAGGCGGAGCCCCGGGAGGTGCCCGCCACGGGCACCTTCACGGTCTCCGGCGAGGCGGGGGAGCCACTCACCGGCGGCAACTCGTACGCCTTCTCGACCGATGCGGGCGACGAGATGCGGTTGTGGGGGCACGATCAGGAGATCACCGTCAGGGTGTTCGGTGGCTGGCACCTCATCCTGGTTTCCGGCTCGGACCGGCCGCTCGCGCCGGGCACCTACACGGACGCGCTCGGCTACCCGTGGCCCGGGCCGAACCCCGGGCTGACCCTCGTGGGCCCCAACGGCCCGTGTGACGAGAGCGTCGGTTCGTTCACCATCACCGATGTGGTCTTCGCCCCGTACGGCTACATGGAGAAGCTGGACGCCAGCTTCGAGGTGTACTGCGACGGCGCGCCGGTGCCGGCCCGTGGAGAGGTCCACCTCACCAACCCGCCCGCCGCGCCGCTGCTGGACCCCCGGGCCACAGTGGCGGATACCGGCACCATCGCGCTGAGGTACGGTGCGGCCACCGTGCACGGGACGTTGACCTGCCGCCAGGCGGCAACCCTGAACATCAACGGCGCGGTCACCCAGGGGCGCGTGCGGATCTGGTTCGCGGCCACCGACCTGCAGTGTGCACCGGACCAGGTGGTGGAGTGGGCGGCGACGACCACCCCGGTGGACGGCCTCCGCTTCCGGCCGGGCGACGCGGAGGTGGCGGCGCAGGTCGAGGGCCGCGACCCCTTCTACGACGAGTACGTCCAGGTCGACGTCGGCCCGACGACCGTGCGCCTGACGCGGGCCTGATCCGGTCCCGGGCCCGGGTCACGTGACCCGGGCCGGGGAAGGGCGACCGGCGGCGGCGGAGGCCGGAGGTGGTTATGGTCGTCGGGTGAACCGACTCGCCGACGCCACCTCGCCCTACCTGCTCCAGCACGCCGACAACCCGGTCGACTGGTGGCCCTGGTGCGACGAGGCGTTCGCCGAGGCAAAGCGGCGCGACGTGCCGGTGCTCATCTCGGTCGGCTACGCGGCCTGCCACTGGTGCCACGTGATGGCGCACGAGTCGTTCGAGAACGAGGGCGTCGCCCAGCTCATGAACGACGACTTCGTCTGCGTCAAGGTCGACCGGGAGGAGCGGCCCGACGTCGACGCCGTCTACATGACGGCCACCCAGGCGATGACCGGCCAGGGCGGCTGGCCCATGACGGTCTTCGCGGCCCCGGACGGCACCCCGTTCTTCTGCGGCACCTACTTCCCGCGGGCGAACTTCGTCCGGCTGCTCGGCTCGGTCGCCGCCGCCTGGCGCGACCAGCGGGAGGCGGTGCTCCGGCAGGGTGCCGCCGTCGTCGAGGCGATCGGCGGCGCGCAGGCCGTGGGCGGCCTGACCGCGCCGCTCACCGCCGAACTGCTGGACGCCGCCGCCGACCAGCTCGCCTCCGAGTACGACGAGCGGAACGGCGGCTTCGGCGACGCGCCGAAGTTCCCGCCGCACATGAACCTGCTCTTCCTGCTCCGGCACCACCAGCGCACCGGCTCGCCCCGGAGCCTGGAGATCGTCCGGCACACCTGCGAGGCGATGGCCCGCGGCGGCCTGCACGACCAGCTCGCGGGCGGCTTCGCCCGCTACTCGGTGGACGGGCACTGGACGGTGCCGCACTTCGAGAAGATGCTCTACGACAACGCCCTGCTCCTGCGGGTCTACACCCAGCTCTGGCGGCTCACCGGGGACCGGCTGGCCCGGCGGGTGGCCCGCGACACGGCCCGGTTCCTCGCCGACGAGCTGCACCGGGCCGGCGAGGGCTTCGCCTCGGCGCTGGACGCCGACACCGAGGGCGTCGAGGGCCTCACCTACGTCTGGACCCCGGCCCAGCTGGTCGAGGTGCTGGGCGAGGAGGACGGCCGCTTCGCCGCCGACCTGTTCGAGGTGACCGAGCAGGGCACCTTCGAGCACGGCACCAGCGTGCTGAGGCTGGCCCGGGACATCGACGACGCCGACGCTTCGGTGCGCCGGCGCTGGCAGGAGGTGGTGGGCCGGCTGCTCGCGGCGCGGGACACCCGCCCCCAGCCGGCCCGGGACGACAAGGTGGTGGCCGCCTGGAACGGGCTGGCCATCACCGCCATCGCCGAGTTCCAGCAGGTCGCGGCGCTCTGCTCGGCCCCCGACGACGAGGACGCCAACCTCATGGAGGGCGTCACCATCGTGGCCGACGGCGCCATGCGGGACGCCGCCGAGCACCTGGCGGCCGTGCACGTGGTGGACGGGCGGCTGCGCCGGGTCTCCCGGGACAAGGTCGTCGGCGAGCCGGCCGGCGTGCTGGAGGACTACGGCTGCGTGGCCGAGGCGTTCTGCGCCATGCACCAGCTGACCGGGGAGGGGCGCTGGCTCGTCCTGGCCGGGCAGCTGCTCGACGTGGCGCTGGCACGGTTCGCCGCACCCGACGGCGGCTTCTACGACACCGCCGACGACGCCGAGCGCCTGATCGCCCGGCCGGCGGACCCGACCGACAACGCCACCCCGGCCGGCCGGTCGGCGATCGTCGCGGCGCTGGTCGCGTACGCGGCGTTGACGGGGGAGATCCGGTACCGGGAGGCGGCGGACGCCGCCCTGGCGACGGTCGCGCCGATCGTCGCCCGGCACGCCCGGTTCACCGGCTACGCGGCCACGGTCGGCGAGGCACTGCTGTCCGGGCCGTACGAGATCGCGGTGGTGACGGACGACCCGGTGGGCGACCCGCTGGTGGCCGCCGCGCTCCGGCACGCCCCGCCCGGTGCCGTGGTGGTGGCGGGCCGCGCCGACCAGCCCGGCGTGCCGTTGCTGGCCGACCGGCCGGCGCTGGGCGGTCAGCCCACGGCGTACGTCTGCCGGGGGTTCGTCTGCGACCGGCCGGTGACCGCGGTCGAGGACCTGGTCGCCCAGCTCACGTGACCGGCTCGTCGCCCCCGGCCGGCGGGCGCAGCGGCTCGGGCAGCGCGTCGAGCCATTCCAGCACCGCCCGCTCGTAGGCCAGCCCGAAGCGCAGCGTGGCTACCGCGTACGGTTCGACCTCGTCCGCCTCCGGGGGGAGTGCCGCCGCCGCGGCCTGGTAGTCGGCGAGTCGCGCGGCGTGGGCGGCCCGGTGCGCGCCGAGGTAGCCGGCGAGCCGCTCCGGCGGCAGGTGCCGGCCGAAGAGCACCGTCAGCAGCAGGGGGAACCGGATCGTCTCGTCCGCCGGGGGCCGGGCCGTCCACTCGGTGAACGCCCGGCGCCCCGCATCGGTGATCTCGTACGGCTGCCGGTCGCGTCGGCCCCGCTCACCGGCCCGGACCAGCCCGGCGGCCGCCATCGCGGTCAGCTCCCGGTAGACCTGGCTCTGGGTGAGCGACCAGAACGCCCCGATCCGCTGCTGGGCGACGGTGACCAGGTCCCAGCCGGTCATCGGGCCGTCGTGCAGGAAGCCCAGCAGCGAGGCGGCGGTGGCGTTCAGCGGCCGGTCCGGCATGGGTCGGTTCTCCTTCGCGAAATCTCCTTGACATCCCATTGTGTCAGGTCGGATGCTGGACCTGCCGACCTCCCACATAGGGATGTCGCGGGAGGGGGACCCGTGCACACCGTTCTCGTCGTGCTCCACGCCGCCAGCGGCATCACCGGGCTGCTGCTGGCGCTACCCGTGCTGCTCGCGCCGAAGCGGCGCGGCCGGCACACCCTGCTCGGCCGGGTCTACGCGGGGGCCGCCGTCGGCCTGAGCCTCAGCGCCTTCGGACTCTTCGCCTACGACCCGGGCCGCCTGTGGGGGCTGGCCGTGCTCGGCGCGCTCACCCTCGGCTGGCTGGTCGGCGGCCTCTGGATCGCCCGGCGCCGGCCGCGCGGGCTCGGTGCCCGGGGCTGGCGGATCTGGCACCTCAACCTCATGGGCAGCACGGTGATCGCCTTCGTCACGGGGTTCGCCGTGCAGATGACCGGCGGGCACCTGGTCGCCTGGTTCGCCCCGACCGTGATCGGTTCGCTGCTGATCGCCCGGACCACCGCCCGGGAGATCGCCCGAGCGCCCCGCCGCATCGCCGTGGCCACGACGAGCTGACCCTGGGCGCCGCGCGGCCGGCTCGGCTGACAGTCACGGCCAGAGCAGTTCGCGGCTCCACCCGTCGGTGGTCCGCCGGTACCGCAGCCGGACGTGCCGGCGCTCCCGGTCGGCCTGCCAGAACTCGACGCTCACCGGGGTCACCGAGTAGACCGTGTGCCCCTCGGCGACCAGCCCGGGATCGGCGGCCAGCCGGGCGCGCACCTCGGCCAGCTCCCGATCCAGCTCGGCGCGGTCGGCGAGGACGGCGCTCTGCCGGCCGGCCAGGGTCGCGATCCGGGAGCCCTCCGGCCGGGCGAGGAAGTCTCGGCGGGAGACGGCGGGGTCGGCGGGCCGGGCGGTGCCGCGTACCCGGACCTGCCGGCCCTGCTCCCGCCAGTGAAAGCCCAGCGCGACGCGGGGGTTGCCGGTGATCTGGGTCCCCTTGGCGCTCGTGGAGGTGGTGGCGAAGTGCCAGCCCTCGGCGTCCAGGTCCTTCAGAATCAGTACCCGCGCGTCGGGTGCGCCGTCGGCGTCGACCGTCGCGACCATCATGGCGTGCGGCTCGTCCACGCCGGCGGCGACCGCTTCGGCGAGCCAGTCGGCGAAGAGGGCGGTGGGCTCCGCCGGTACGTCGGTCGGGTCGAAGGACGGCATGTCGTGGGCCAGCACCGGCAGGGCGCGGAGCAGATCGCGGGTCGTCATGCGTTGATCTTGCCAGCTGCCCCGAGCGGTCCTCCCCGCGTTCGCCCGGCTCCCGGCCCTCGGGACCGGCGCCGGCCACCGCCCCGATAGGCTGGCGGCGCTATGGATTCCCGTACCGGACTGCCTGTCGTCGGCATGGTGGGCGGTGGCCAACTGGCCCGCATGACCCACCAGGCCGCCATCGCCCTCGGCCAGTCGCTGCGCGTGCTCGCGCTCGCCCCGGACGACGGCGCCGCCCTGGTAGCCGCCGACGTCCAGTACGGCGACCACACCGACCTCGCCGCCCTGCGCACGTTCGCCAAGGGGTGCGACGTGGTCACCTTCGACCACGAGCACGTGCCCAACGCGCACATCCGCACCCTGGCCGAGGAGGGCGTGAAGCTCTTCCCGCCGGCCGAGGCGCTGGTGCACGCGCAGGACAAGCGGGTGATGCGCGAGCGGCTCGGTGAGCTGGGCGCGCCGAACCCGGCCTGGCGGCCGGTCGAGACCCCGGCCGACCTGCTCGCGTTCGGCGCGGAGATCGGCTGGCCCGTGGTGCTCAAGGCCGCCCGCGGCGGCTACGACGGCCGGGGCGTCTGGATGGTGGACGACGCCACCCAGGCCGCCGAGCTGGCCACCACCCTGCTGGCCGGGGGCACCCCGCTGATCGTCGAGGAGCGGGTGGTGCTGCGCCGGGAGCTGGCCGTGCAGGTGGCCCGCTCGCCGTTCGGGCAGGTCGCCGCGTACCCGGTGGTGGAGACGGTGCAGCGGGACGGCATCTGCGTCGAGGTGCTCGCCCCGGCGCCCGACCTGCCGGAGGAGCGGGCCGTCGCGGCGCAGCAGCTCGCCATTGACCTGGCCACCGCGCTCGGTGTGGTCGGCCTGCTCGCCGTGGAGCTGTTCGAGACGCCCGCCGGGCTGGTCGTGAACGAGCTGGCCATGCGGCCGCACAACTCCGGGCACTGGACCATCGAGGGCGCCCGCACCTCGCAGTTCGAGCAGCACCTCCGGGCCGTGCTCGACTACCCGATGGGGGACACCTCGCTCACCGCGCCGGTCGTGGTGATGGCGAACGTGCTCGGCGGCGAGCCGGGCGGCATCTCCATCGACGAACGGCTGCACCACCTCTTCGCCGCCGAGCCCGGGGCCAAGGTCCACCTGTACGGCAAGCAGGTGCGCCCGGGCCGCAAGATCGGGCACGTCACCGTGCTCGGCAGCGACCTGGACGACACCCGGGCCCGGGCCGCGCGTGCGGCCCGCTGGCTGCGCGAGGGCCACGAGTGAGCGCGAGGCGTGAGTCGCGAGCCCCGCGGTCGCGAACGAAAGGCAGAGCAGCATGACCACCGTCGGGCTGATCATGGGCAGCGACTCGGACTGGCCGACCATGAGGGCCGCCGCCGAGGCCCTGGACGAGTTCGGCGTGCCCTACGAGGTCGGCGTGGTGTCGGCGCACCGCACCCCGATCAAGATGATCGAGTACGGTCGGGCCGCCGCGGACCGGGGCGTCAAGGTGATCATCGCCGGTGCGGGCGGCGCCGCGCACCTGCCCGGCATGGTCGCCTCGGTCACCCCGCTGCCGGTGATCGGCGTGCCGGTGCCGCTGAAGTACCTCGACGGCATGGACTCGCTGCTCTCCATCGTGCAGATGCCGGCCGGCGTGCCGGTGGCCACGGTGTCGATCGGCAACGCCCGCAACGCCGGGCTGCTCGCCGTGCGGATCCTGGGTGCCTCCGATCCGGCGCTGCGGGACCGGATGGCGGCCTACCAGGCGAGCCTGGAGGACCTGGTCGCCGAGAAGGAAGCCACCCTCCGCGCCTCGCTCACCTGAGCCCCCCAGGGACCTCCGGGCGGACCCGGCACCCGCTGCCCGCACCCGACGGCGAACGCCCACCCCTCCGGTTTCACCGCATGCCGCGGAGGGCCGTCTGGAGGCGTTCCTGGGCGCGGCGGCGCCGCTCGTTGCTCGCGCCGAGCACCAGCAGGATGAAGCCGACCGGGATCAGCACGAGCCACGGGCCGAGGCTGACCAGCGCGTGCACGGCGGCGATCGCGGTGACCGCGGCGCCCACGATCACCGGCGCCTGCTGCTGGCTCGTCGAACCGAAGATCAGCACGGCGACGGCACCGAGCAGCAGCAGCACCTGACGCAGCATGCTGGACTCGGTCGCCAGCACGATCGCGAGCGTCGGCAGGAACGCGGCGACCAGCGCCGGCCCGTACGCCACCCAGCTCGACAGGTCGGGCCGGTGCCGCAGTTGCACCACCCCGACCAGCAGGGCGAGCAGCGCGAACGGGAGGGTGTAGGCCTCGGGCAGCGCCACGTCGGCGGTCCGCATGAGGATCCACCAGGCGCTGATCTCGCAGATCACCACGCCCCAGATCAGCAGGTTCCGTTCCGCCGGCCGCCGGCCCGGGCGGCTGGCCGCCATCCCGAGGACGGCGCCCCAGGCGGCCAGCAGCGCGGCGATGTGCCGGGGCGAGTCGTACGCCAGGGCCAGCGCGATGAGCGCCGCGGCGTGGCCGCTCCACTCCACGGTGGCCGCCTCCCGGTACGCCTCCGGCCGGCGCAGCCGGGGCAGGGCGGCGGCGAAGACCTGGAGCGCCGCCCCGACGGCCAGCACCCCGAACGCGGACCAGACCGCGGCGAGCCCGGCCACCAGGCCGAGCGTGAGCACGAAGAGCTGGGCCATCAGCGAGGCGAAGAGCCAGCCGAGGATGCGGGCCCGCTGGGTGGTGCCGAAGAGGGCGGCGACCGTGCCCACGCCCACCGCCCCGCCCAGCGTGAACAGGGTCAGCTCCCGGGTGGCGAGGCTCCCGGAGAGCCCGGCGTTCCCGGCGGCCAGCCCGATGGCGAACACCAGCACCCGGGCGACCCGGATCGACCGGGCCGGCTCGGCCAGCGCGGGCGGCGGGGTGAGCGCCAGCCCCAGCATCGAGACGGTGAAGACGGCCAGCCCGGCCATCGCGGTGACGGGCCAGCCGCGGCCGAGCGCGACCGGGGTGATCAGCAATGTGAGCGCCGCCCCGGGCAGGACCACCGGCACGGCCCGGGACCGCCGGCCGCCGCTGAACCCGACCGCGGCGAGCGCCGCCGTCGCGGTGAGCAGGAGCGCGGTGAGCACGTGCGTCGGGTCCACCGCCTCGGGTGGCGGGGTGAGCAGCCCCGGCGGGGGGCCCTGCCAGACCCGGGACACCACCTGGAGGGGCTCGATCAGCGCCACCACCAGCGCCGGCGCCAGCGTGGCCAGGGCCAGGGCGGTGGGCAGCGCCGCCGCGGCGAGCGCACCGGCCGCCGGGCTCACCCGCCAGCGCCGCTCGGCCGGGTCGTCCGGCGCGCGGCGCAGCGCCCCGTTCAGCAGCACCGACCAGCGGCGGATCGGCTGGGCCGAGCCGACCGGCGGCACGGTGGCGGCCCGGATCAGCTCGGCGAGCACGCCGAGCAGCGCCGCCGCGGCGGCGTACACCCCGGCGGGAAGGTGGGTGATCACGGCGGCGGCCGCGCTGACCGTCGCGCCGCCCACCACGGCCACGCTCGCGTAGGGGAGGTACTGCGGGACCTGCCGGCGGACCGCGGCCACCGCGGCCAGGCCGATGCTGGACGCGGCCAGCGCGGCGGTGAGCACCACCTGCGGGGGCCGGCCGTACTCGGCGGCCAGGGCGGCCACCGCCCCGGGCAGCGCGAGCAGGGCGGCGCCGGCCGCCGCGCCGCCCACCTGCACCAGGTGTCCCGGCATCCCCTCCGTGCGGACGTCCTCCACGAGCGCCGGCGCGAGGGCCCGGGCCAGGGCGGCCACCGTGATCCCGATCAGCGCGATGCTGCCGAGTGCCAGCGCCGTGGTCCACGGGCGGACCAGGCCGGCGCCGGCGGCGTGCAGGGCGACGACCCCCGCCACCGTGGCCCGGGACAGCGCCGCGCGCGGATCGGCCGCGGCAACCGCCGCCATCCCGAAGACCGTGGCGACCATGGCGCCCACCACCACCGGCGACCACCAGGGCAGGTCGAACGCGGCCGGCGCGCCGATGGTGGCCAGCACGGCGGCCGCGCCGGAGACGTCGTACCTCCAGGGCGGCGGCAGCAGGATGCCGGCGGCCACGGCCAGCAGCGCCAGCGCGACCGGCGCCTGCCAGGTGGACCCGCCGGTCGGCGCGGCCGGCCAGCCGCTCAGGTCGCCGGCCCAGATCGGGCCCGGGGTGGCCAGCACCCCGACGCCACCGCGCAGCGCGCTCCACGCGGCGATCAGGCCGATCAGCGCGCCCCCGGCCGCGATGCCGAGGACGGGGCCGCGCCGCCACTCCTCCGGCAGGGCCCGTGCGGCGACGGCGACCACCGTCACGAGCGCGGCGGCCACCACGAGCTGGCCGCCGGGGGCCAGCACGGCCGCGATGCGCACCAGGGTGGCGATGAGCGCCACCGTGGTGGCGGCGAGGGCCAGGTCGGACCCGTCGAGCGACAGGTCGGCGCGGCGGCCGGCGTCGATCCGGGGGGCGAGCGCCAGCAACGCGGCGGCGACCAGCAGCAGCCCACCCAACCAGGCGTCGGCGGTGGTGGCGCCGGGAGCGCCGAACGCGGCCGCCGCGACCGCCACCGCGCCCAGCACGGTGCCGAGCGCGTGCGGCATGGTGAGATGCCGCTGGGCGACCTGGACGAGAGCGGCGTAGCCGAGCGTGACGCACACGCCGAGGAAGCTCGCCGCGAGGATCGGAACGGTGATCTCGCGCAGGTTCGCCGGAGTGGGGGCCGGCGGCGTCGGCACCGTGGCGGCGACGAACGCCGCCACCGCGCCGGGCAGCGCGAACGCCGCCCCGCCGGCCGCCCACGCGCAGACGGTGTCCGCGGCGGCCGCGGCGATCCGGACCCGGGGCGCCAGCGAAACCAGCGCGCCGGCCAGGAACAGCAGGGTCAGCGCGGCGGCGGTCAGCGCGGGCCGGGCCAGCGCGGCGCCAGCCCCGATCAGCCCCAGCCCGGCGGCGGTCACCGAGTGGGCCACCGCGGCGCGCTCGGTGCCGGCGGTGAGCCCGAGCACGCCGATGGCCACCGCGGTCAGCAGCATCGGCCAGCAGGCGGTCGCCCAGCCCAGCCCGAGCGAGGCCGGCACGGCGAGGGCGGTCAGCGCGGCGCCGACCACCGCGAACTCGCGCCGGATCTCCGCCGGCAGGGCCAGCACGGCGGCGACGGTGAGCAGCAGGGCGCTGGCGGCGAGCTGCCAGCCGGTCGGGCCGACCGCCGCCGCCAGCTCGGCGTGCCAGTCGCTCAGCTCCGCCGACCAGGCGGGCAGCGCGGCGCGGACCGGGGCCAGCCCGGCGCGCAGTGCGCCGCCGGCCACCACCAGGCCGCTGACCGTGAGCGCCACCGCCGAGGCGAGCTGCGGACCCCGCCGGGCCGCCTCCGGTACGCCCCGGACGGCGATCCCGGTGAGCGCGATGACCGCGGCGATGAGCAGCAGTGACCGGCCGGGGAAGGCGACCGAGGCGACCCGGCCCAGCGCGCCGATCACCGCGAGGGTGACGATGCCGGCGCCCACGTCCGGCAGCGGTGGCCGGCGCAGCACCAGCGTGCCGGCGAGCCCGACCAGCGCGGCGAGCAGCAGGACGACTCCCGCCCCGGCGGCGGCCGGCACGGTGGCGGCGCGCAGCAGGGCGGTGACCGCGTACGCCAGGGCGACGGCGACCGCCGCCCCGTGCAGCAGCCAGGTCAGCTCGCGCAGCCAGGGCACCGGACGGGCCGGCGGGACCGGCTCCGCGCCGGCGGGCGGCTCCCCGCCGAGCACCTCGCCGGCCTCCTCGGGGGCCGACTCGGGCCGGGCGTCGGCGGCGCGCTGCCGGGGTGCGGTGGGCTCCGGCGGTGGGGCCGGCAGGTCACGCCGGACGGGGCGTTCGAGCACCACCGCGGAGCGGGCCAGCGCGAGGTCGGCCACCGCCACCACGGTGAGCACCAGCGCCCAGCCGGCCGGCCCGGTGATCCGCTCGTACGCCAGCAGCGGCAGCACCGGCTGGGCGGCCAGCACGGTGGCGAAGCGGGGCGCCCGCAGCCCGGTCCAGTACGCGTACCCGAACGCGACCACGGTGGTGACCAGGAAGATCGACCCGGAGAAGGCGGGGCCGGAGGTGCCGCCGCCGACCCGGTCGACGGCCCACAGCGCGTACCCGGCCAGCGGCAGCAGCAGCAGGCCCACGGCGGCGATCGTCTCGGCGGTCGAGGTGAGCCCGCGCCGGGCCACCACCGGCGGGGCCAGCAGCATGAGCACCGTGGCGACCAGCAGCACGCCGAGCCGGGCCAGCGCGTCCATCGAGCTGGTGGCCACGGCGGCGAAGACCACCGCCGCGACGCCGAGCAGCAGCGCGCCGAGCCCGAGGGGGATGTTCTGCACCTCCCGCGAGGAAGCCTCCGGTGGGTGCTCCGGGTTGTCCGCGTCGAGCCACTGTGGGCGGCCGCGCGGCGGCGACGGGGGAAGGTCGTCCGGTCCGGTCGGCGGGGTGCCCTGGCGGGGCACGCGGGGCGGCGCGCCGGTGGTGGCGGTCGGCGGGCGGCGGCCGGGCCGGCGGCGCAGCACGCGGCGGGGCCGGGTCGCCTGCTTGGTCCGCTCCTCGCCGGCGTGCGCCAGGATGTCCCGCTGGAAGAGGGCGGCCTGCATCTTGGCGGCGATCTGCCGTTGCTCGCGGGCGATCTCGGCGTCGCGGGCCTTCATCTCGGCGATCGAGCGCTCGATCTCGGCCAGGTGCTCGGCCCACTGTGGCTGGTCGGCGCCGCAGTGCGGGCAGGCGACGGCGGGCTTGATCTCCCGCCCGCACGAGGCGCACCTGAAGGTCTGCACGACACTCTCCCGTCCGGTCGGCCCCCGCGCGGTGAACCTCCCAGTCGCAGCATGCCTTGACCGGGCCCGGATTTCGACCGTTGCCGGCGCGTTCCGGACAACAAAAAGAGCCGGCCGGCCGGGGAACGGATCCCCGGCCGGCCGGCCGACGGTTCATGGCGTCAGGGCCGGCCCATGCCCCGGTACTCCCAACCGGCCTGCGTCCACAGTGTGGAGTCCAGGCAGTTGCGGCCGTCGACCACCTTGCGGCCCTTGGCCAGCTCGCCCAGGGCGACCGGGTCGGCGTTGCGGAACTCGGCCCACTCGGTGAGGACGCAGACCAGGTCGGCGCCCTGGACGGCGTCGTTCATGGTCGCCTCGTAGGTCAGCTCGGGCACGGCCCGGCGGGCGTTCTCCACGCCCTGCGGGTCGAACACGTGCACGTCGGCGCCGGCCTTGCCGAGCAGCGCGGCGACCGCGAGGGCCGGGGCGTCCCGGACGTCGTCGGTGTTCGGCTTGAAGGTGGCGCCGAGCACGGCGATCCGGGTGCCGGAGAGGTCCGGGCCGGCCGGGCCGGAGCGGCGGCCGAGCAGGTCGGCGGCGAGCTGGATCACCCGGGTCCGCCGACGCAGGTTGATCAGGTCCACCTCGTGCAGGAAGCGCAGCGCCTCGCCGGCGCCGAGCTCCTGGGCGCGGGCCTGGAAGGCCCGGATGTCCTTGGGCAGGCAGGCGCCGCCGAAGCCGAGGCCGGCCTGGAGGAAGCGGTTGCCGATCCGGGGGTCGTAGCCGATCGAGCGGGCGAGCTGGGTGACGTCGCCGCCGGCGGCCTCGCAGACCTCGGCCATCGCGTTGATGAAGGAGATCTTGGTGGCCAGGAAGGCGTTCGCGGCGACCTTGACCAGCTCCGCGGTGGCGAAGTCGGTGACCACCAGCGGCACCTCGCGGTCCTCGGTGGCGGCCAGGTCGAAGACGCCCTTGTGGGCGGCGTAGAGCATGCCGTTGGCCCACTCGCTCTTGACCCCGACGACGATCCGGTTGGGCCGCAGCACGTCGTCGACGGCGAAGCCCTCCTGGAGGAACTCGGGGCTCCAGGCCACCTCGACGCCCAGGTCGGCCGGGGTGTGCTTGCCGACGAGCTGCTCCACCCACTCGGCGGTGCCCACCGGCACGGTGGACTTGCCGACGATCAGCGCCTTGCGGGAGAGGTGCTGGGCGAGGCTGGTCACCGACGCCTCGACGTACGACAGGTCGGCGCCCATCCCGTCGGCCCGCTGGGGGGTGCCGACGCAGATGAAGTGCACGTCGCCGAAGTCGGCGGTCTCCTGGATGTCGGTGCTGAAGCGGAGCCGGCCGGCCGCCAGGTTGCGGCGGAGCAGCTCGTCCAGGCCGGGCTCGTGGATCGGCACCTCGCCGGCGTTCAGCTTCGCGATCTTCTCCGCGTCGACGTCGAAGCCGAGCACCTCGTAGCCCAGCTCCGCGTAGCAGATGGCGTACGTGGCGCCGAGGTAGCCGGTGCCCAGGAAGGTCACCCGGGGTCGGGCCGCGCCGGAGGGCGGCGTCACCGCGGCGATGGCGGGCATCGGCTGGGTGTTCGGGTACGGGATCGTCACGCCTGTTTTCTCCGCTCGCACTGGCGGCGCTTCCTTGCGTCGCGTTCGGGCTGGGCGCCAGGGCCGGCACCGGGGGAATGCTGTCGTCTTGTGTGTAAGGGTAGTTGTGGCCCGTCGCCCTACCTCGTGCGCGAGCCTACCCGCCGGTAGGGTCCGGCTGAACCCTGGTGGCTATCCTTCAGTCTGCGGCAGTCGGCAGCCTTCCAGGCGCCACAGACTGCGCATGATAGCTGTGAAAGGGGAGGGCCGACATGCCCGCAGATCAGTCGTTCGACGTCTACCGGTTGCCGGAGGAGCACGAGGCCATCCGCGAGGCGGTCCGGGAGGTCTGTGCGGCGAAGGTCGCTCCGCACGCCGCTGAGGCGGATGAGACGGGTGAGTTCCCGAAGGCGTCCTACGACGCGCTGCGGGCCGCCGACTTCCACGCCCCGCACATCCCGGTCGAGTACGGCGGCGCCGGCGCGGACGCCCTGGCCACCGCCATCGTGATCGAGGAGGTGGCCCGGGCCTGCGCCTCGTCCTCCCTGATCCCGGCCGTGAACAAGCTGGGCACCATGCCGCTGATCCTGGCCGGCTCCGAGGAGCTGAAGCGGAAGTACCTGACGCCGGTGGCGGCCGGCGACGCGATGTTCTCCTACTGCCTCTCCGAGCCGGAGGCGGGCAGCGACGCCGCCTCGATGACCACCAGGGCGGTCCGGGACGGCGACCACTGGGTGCTCAACGGCGTGAAGCGGTGGATCACCAACGCGGGCGTCTCGGAGTTCTACACGGTCTTCGCTGTGACAGATCCCACAGCCCGCTCGAAGGGCATCTCGGCCTTCGTGGTGGAGAAGGCCGACGCCGGGGTGAGCTTCGGCGCGCCGGAGAAGAAGCTCGGCATCAAGGGCTCGCCGACCCGCGAGGTCTACCTCGACAACGTCCGGATCCCGGCGGACCGCATGATCGGCGCCGAGGGCACCGGCTTCGCCACCGCGATGCGGACCCTGGACCACACCCGGGTCACCATCGCCGCGCAGGCGGTCGGCATCGCGCAGGGCGCGCTGGACTACGCCAAGGGCTACATCCAGGAGCGCAAGCAGTTCGGCAAGCCGGTCGCCGACTTCCAGGGCATCCAGTTCATGGTCGCCGACATGGGCATGAAGCTGGAGGCGGCCCGGCAGCTCACCTACACGGCCGCCGGCAAGTCGGAGCGGGGCGACGCCGACCTGACCTACTTCGGCGCGGCGGCCAAGTGCTTCGCCTCGGACGCCGCCATGGAGATCACGACCGACGCGGTGCAGCTGCTCGGCGGCTACGGCTACACCCGGGACTACCCGGTCGAGCGGATGATGCGGGACGCGAAGATCACCCAGATCTACGAGGGCACCAACCAGGTGCAGCGCATCGTCATGGCGCGCCAGCTGCTCAAGGGCTGACCCGAACGGGTGACGATCGGGCGGGCGGGCCGGGTGACCGGCCCGCCCGCGGTCGTCAACGGATCTCGGTGGTGCCCTCCGGTCGGGTGGTCCCGCGCGGGGGCGCGGACCACGGCGACTCGCCGCCGGTGCGGCGGGGCAGGGGTTCGGTGGGGGTGTCGGGATAGGCCAGCGTGAGCGGGGCCGTGTCGCCGTCCTTCGTCGGGTCCTTCGTCGGGTCCCCCGGTGGCCAGTCGCCGAGCGAGGTGTTGTGCTCGACGGGCTTGCCGGCCGGGGTCAGCTCCGCCTCGGCCGGTCCGCCCGGCCGCTGCCGCCACCGCTGGCCGCTGAACACGGCCATCAGCAGCAGCACGCCGATGAGGAACAGCGTGCCGTTCTCCAGCGGCTGGCGCAGCGGCAGCGGGTCCCCGAGCATCTTCCAGTCCTCGGGGATCCGGTCCCGGACGGTGAAGGGCGCGACGAACAGCCCGAGGTACGGGACCACGAGCAGCAGCCCGGCCACGGCCGGGCCGAGCGGCGAGAAGCGCAGCGTGCCTAGCAGGCCGAGCAGGATGCCGGCGACGCCCAGGTACACGGCCGGCTCGATCAGGTTGGGCGTGCTGTACGTACCGATCTCCACCCAGCGGTGCACGGTGCGCCCAGATCCGTCCTGACCGAGCGTGACGAGCACCCAGGTGACGGGCGCCACCACCAACCCGGCGAGGAAGCTCCAGAGATGTCGCATCCGCGCACCGTACCGTTTCCGGCATGACAGATCACCCCGCCGCCCCTCCGGGCAAGCCGACCTCGTACTCGCGCGTCACGCTGAGTCGCATCATGACCGCTGTCGATGTCAATCTGTACGGGACCGTTCACGGTGGGGTACTGATGAAGTTCGTCGACGACGTGGCCGGTGCGGCGGCGGCCCGGCACAGCGGCGGCACCGCGGTGACCGCCTCGATCGACGAGATCGTCTTCTCCGAGCCGGTCCGGGTGGGTGATCTGGTGCACGCGCACGCCCAGGTCAACTGGACCGGCAACACCTCCATGGAGGTCGGGGTGAAGGTGGTCGCCGAGCGCTGGGACTCGGCCGAGGACGAGCCGGTCCGGGTCGCCACGGCGTACCTGGTCTTCGTGGGGGTGGACGTGGGCGGCGCGCCGCGGCCGGTCCGGCCGGTGCTGCCGGAGACGGCGGAGGACGAGCGGCGCTGCCGGGAGGCGGAGATCCGCCGGGCCCACCGGCTGGCCCGCCGCCGGGCGATCCAGGCCCACCGCGCCGGCTGAGGGACGCCGGCCCACACACCACAGGGCCCGGGCGTGTGGGCCGGCCACGCCCCGTGACCGGCACCCGGTGCGGAGAATGGCCTCGCGAGGTAGGGCAAGATGGCGCCACGGCCCATGCACAGTGTCGTGACGGGCCTCAGGGAGGGTGGAACAGTGGGTGACGTGCTGTGGACGCCGCCGGCCGACGTGCGTGAGCGGTCCCGGATCGGCGACTACCTGCGCTGGCTGGCCGAGCACCGGGGGCTGGAGTTCGCCGACTACGACGCGCTGTGGCAGTGGTCGGTGACCGACCTGGACGCCTTCTGGCGGTCGATCTGGGACTACTTCGAGGTGATCGCGCACACCCCGCCCACCGCCACGCTCACCGACCGGACCATGCCGGGCACCCGGTGGTTCCCCGGCGCCACCCTCAACTACGCCGAGAACGTGCTGCGGATGCCCGGCCGGGGCGACGACGACCCGGTGGTGATCGCGCACGGGCAGACCCGCGCGCCGGAGACGCTCACCGCCGCGCAGCTGCGTGAGCAGGTCCGCCGGGTGGCGGCCGGCCTGCGCCGGCTCGGCGTGGGGGAGGGCGACCGGGTGGCGGCGTACGCGCCGAACATCCCGGAGACCTACGTCCTGCTGCTCGCCACCGCCAGCCTGGGCGCGATCTTCTCCTCCTGCGCGCCCGAGTTCGGCACCCGCAGCGTCACCGACCGCTGGCAGCAGATCGAGCCGACGGTGCTCGTGGCGGTCGACGGCTACCGCTACGGCGACAAGCCGGTCGACCGGCGCGCCGAGGTGGCCGCGATCCGGGCCGCCCTGCCGTCCCTGCGGCACACCGTCGCCGTCCCGTACCTCGACGTGGCCGGCACGCCGCCGGAGGGCGCGCTCGCCTGGTCGGAGCTGGCGGCGGAGACCGACGAGCCGCTGGCCTTCACCCCGGTGCCCGTGGACCACCCGCTCTACGTGCTCTACTCCTCCGGCACCACCGGCCTGCCCAAGCCGATCGTGCACGGTCACGGCGGCATCCTGCTGGAGCACCTGAAGATGCTGGCCCTGCACCACGACCTGGGCCCGGCCGACCGGTTCTTCTGGTTCACCACCACCGGCTGGATGATGTGGAACTTCCTGGTCTCCGGGCCGGCGGTGGGCGCGACGATCGTGCTGTTCGACGGCAACCCGGGCCACCCCGACCTCGGCGCGCTCTGGCGGCTGGTGGCGGAGACCGGCACCACCTACTTCGGCACGTCGGCGCCGTTCCTGCTGGCCTGCCGCAAGGCCGGGCTGGTGCCGAAGGAGATCGCCGACCTGTCCGCGCTGCGCGGGGTCGGCTCGACCGGCGCCCCGCTGCCCGCCGAGGGCTTCACCTGGGTCTACGAGACCGTCGGCGACCGCCTCCAGCTCCAGTCGCTCTCCGGCGGCACGGACGTCTGCACCGGCTTCGTCGGCGGCGTGCCGCTGCTGCCGGTGCACGCCGGGGAGATCACCTGCCGGGCGCTCGGCGCGAAGGTGGAGGCCCGCTCGGCCGACGGCACGCCGGTGATCGGCCAGCTCGGCGAGCTGGTGATCACGGAGCCGATGCCGAGCATGCCGGTGGGCTTCTGGAACGACACCGACGGCTCCCGCTACCGGGAGGCGTACTTCGAGGTCTACCCGGGCGTCTGGCGGCACGGCGACTGGATCACCGTCAACGAGCGCGGCGGCTGCGTGATCACCGGCCGCTCCGACGCCACCCTCAACCGGGGCGGCGTCCGGCTCGGCACGGCCGAGTTCTACTCGGTGGTCGAGGGGCTCGACGAGGTGGTCGACTCGGTCGTGGTGCACCTGGAGGACGACGAGGGCGGGGCCGGCGAGCTGCTGCTCTTCGTGGTGCTCGCCGAGGGCCTGGAGCTGGACGACGCGCTGCGGAAGAAGGTCTGCCGGGAGCTGCGGACCGCGCTGTCGCCGCGGCACGTCCCCGACGAGATCCACCAGGTCCGGGCGGTGCCGCGCACCCTGTCGGCCAAGAAGCTGGAGGTGCCGGTCAAGAAGATCCTCACCGGCACCCCGGTGGACCACGCCGCGGCCAAGGGCGCCCTGGCCAACCCGGAGTCGCTGACCGCCTTCGCCGCCTTCGCCCAGCGCCGCGCGGGGTCGGACCACCCGACCCCGGCCTGACCCCGGTCAGGCGAGGGCCCGGGTGACCTTCTCCGTCGCGGTGCGGGAGTCCAGGCGGGCCGGGTCCAGGTTGGCGCAGGCCACCAGGGTGGCGCCGGCCGTGAGCGGCGCCAGCAGCCAGTCGACCGGGTCGGGGTGCCGGGTCACGTCTACCAGGAGCCGGTCGCCGGGGGTGAGGCAGAGTTCCGCGGCCCGGGCCTCCGCGCGGGCCAGCAGCGCCGCGTCCCCCTCGCCACTGTCGGGGTACGGGGTGAAGTGGTCCCCGTGCCCGCGTACCGCCGAGACGAAGTCGGCGAAGCCGGCCGGCACCTCCCGCATCGGCAGCGCGAACGGGTCCAGGGCCAGCGCGTAGCACTCGCCGGCCGGCCAGTCGCCCGCCTCGTCGACCCGGCCGGCGGCGGCGAAGAGCACGTCCACGTCGCCCGGGGCCTCGGCCACGGTCACCTTCGCCGACCAGCAGCCGAGCAGCACGGCGGCGGTCTGCCAGTGCGGCGGCAGCAGCACCGCGGCCGTGTCGCCGGGGGCGAGGGCGATCTCGTCGACGAGCAGGTTGGCCGTCTTGGCCACCCAGTTCGCCAGCGTCGCGCCGGAGAGTTCGGTGCGCTCCCCGGTGGCGTCGTCGTACCAGGTCAGCAGCGGGCGGGCGGGGTCGGTCGCGATCGCGTCGGCGAACACCCGGGCAATGTTGTCGGCCATCGGCGCGAACGATACGCGCCCGGTACGCGTACTCGATGACAACGGCAAGTCGGCGTACCGTCGGGTCGCAGTCAGCGTCGGGCACCCGGCCCGGCGTAGGCTTGCCGACAGTGTTGTTCCCCACAGACGCGCCAGCCTGAGGAGTCGCCCCGTGACCGCCGGTCGCCCGCCCCGCGTGCTCATCGACGCCACGAGTGTCCCCGCCGACCGTGGCGGCGTCGGTAGATACGTCGACGGCCTGCTCGGTGCCCTCGGCCGGGTCTGCGGCTCCGGCGTCGACCTGGCCGTGGTGAGCCTCCGCACCGATCTGGAGCGCTACAGCCGCATGCTGCCCGGCGCCGAGGTGATCCCCGCCCCGGCGGCCGTCGCCCACCGGCCGGCCCGGCTCGCCTGGGAGCAGACCGGCCTGCCGCTGCTGGCCCAGCAGGTGGGCGCCGAGGTGCTGCACTCGCCGTTCTACACGTGCCCGCTGCGGGCCGGCTGCCCGGTCACGGTCACCGTGCACGACGCGACCTTCTTCACCGAGCCGGAGCACTACGACAAGTCGCGCCGCACCTTCTTCCGCAGCGCGATCAAGACCTCGCTGCGCCGCGCCGACCGGGTGATCGTGCCGAGCAAGGCCACCCGCGACGAGCTGATCCGCCTGCTGGACGCCGACCCGACCCGGATCGACGTGGCCTACCACGGCGTCGACCAGGCCGCCTTCCACGCCCCGAGCGACGAGGAGAAGGCGCGGGTCCGGGCCCGCCTCGGCCTGGGCGGCAGCAGCTACGTGGCGTTCCTCGGCGCCAAGGAGCCGCGCAAGAACGTGCCCAACCTGATCCGCGGCTGGGCCCGCGCGGTGGCCGACCGGGAGGACCCGCCCGCGCTGGTCATCGCCGGCGGTCAGGGGCACGACGACGACATCGACCGCGCGGTGGCCGAGGTGCCGTCGCACCTGCGGCTGCTGCGCCCGGGCTACCTGCGCTACGGCGACCTGCCCGGCTTCCTCGGTGGCGCGCTGGTCGCCGCCTACCCGTCCTACGGGGAGGGTTTCGGCCTGCCGATCCTGGAGGCGATGGCGTGCGCCGCGCCGGTGCTCACCACCCCGCGGCTCTCCCTGCCCGAGGTGGGCGGCGACGCCGTGGCCTACACCAGCGAGGACCCGGATCAAATCGCCACCGATCTGACCGCCCTGCTCGACGACGAGCAGCGCCGGCTCTCCCTGGCCAAGGCCGGTTTCGACCGGGCCAAGGAGTTCACCTGGGAGTCCAGCGCGGAGGTGCACATCGCCGCGTGGAGCCGGGCGCGTTCCTGAGTGTCGCCTGCGGGTACGCCCGACCGGGGGCCCGTAGCACGGCGATTCGGGCATGATGTGCTGATGTTCTACGCCGTCATCCCGGCGGGTGGCAGTGGCACGAGGTTGTGGCCGCTGTCCCGTGCCGGCCACCCCAAGTTCCTCCACCCGCTGACCGGCACGCCGGCCTCGCTGCTCCAGGCGACGGTCGACCGGCTGTCGTCGCTGACCACGCCGGACCGCACGCTGGTGGTCACGGGCGCCGCGCACGTCGCGGCGGTGGCGCGGCAACTGGCGGGCGTGCCGGAGGAGAACATCCTGGTCGAGCCCTCGCCACGGGATTCCTGCGCCGCGATCGCGTTGGCCGCCGCGGTGATCGCCGAGCGTGACCCGGAGGCGGTGATGGGCTCCTTCGCCGCCGACCACCTCATCGGTGACCCGGCGCGCTGGGCCGAGGTGGTCCGGCAGGCGATCCGCGGCGCCGAGCAGGGTTCGCTCATGACGGTGGGCATCACCCCGACCCGGCCCGAGACGGGCTACGGCTACCTGGAGACCGGCGAGCCGGTGGGCGACGGCCCGCTGCGCCCGGTGATCGAGTTCAAGGAGAAGCCGGCCGCCGACGTGGCCGAGAGCTACGTGCGTTCCGGCCGGCACCTGTGGAACGCCAGCATGTTCGTCTGGCGGGTGGACGTCTTCCTGACCGAGCTGGCCCGGCAGCAGCCGGCCCTGCACGCGGGGATCACCGCGATCGCGGCGGCGTGGGGCACCCCGGAGCAGGACGACGTCCTCGGCACGGTCTGGCCGACCCTGCCGAAGATCTCCGTCGACTACGCGGTGATGGAGGGCGCGGCGACCGCCGGCCGGGTGGCGACCGTCCCGGGTGACTTCGGCTGGAACGACGTCGGCGACTTCCACACCCTCGGTGAGGTGCTCCCCGCGGACGCCGCCGGCAACGTGGTGCTGGGCGGCGACGCCAAGCCCGGCGTGCTGCTGCGGGACACCAGCGGCCTGGTCGTGGTGCCGCAGTCCGGCCGGCTGGTGGCCGCGATCGGCGTCCACGACCTGATCGTGGTGGACACCCCGGACGCCCTGCTGGTCTGCCCGCGCGACCGCGCGCAGGACGTGAAGAAGGTGGTCGACGAGCTCAAGGAGCGCGGCGAGGAGGGGCTGGTCTGACCGGGCGCCGGGTCAGCCGGCGGCCCGCCGGGCCAGCGCCGCCAGCCCCGGCGCCACCAGCTGGACGGTCCCGTCGGCCAGTGGCTCGGGCAGCCGGTCCGGCGGGAACCAGCCCAGCGCCTCGGACTCGGCGCTGACCTGCCCGGTCGCCCCGGCGGGCGCCAGCACGGCGAACCGGACGTCGTAGTGCAGCGAGCCGCCCTGGCAGGCCACGGGGTGGATGTCCACGTCGATCGGTTCCGGGTCGATCACCAGGCCGGCGATCCCGGACTCCTCGGTGGCCTCGCGCAGCGCGGCCGCCGCCAGGGTCCGGTCGCCGGGCTCGCAGTGCCCGCCGAGCTGCACCCACTTGCGGAACCTGCCATGCAGGCAGAGCAGCACCCGGGCGCCCGTCGCGTCCAGCACCAGCGCGCTGGCGGTGAGGTGCCCGGGCCGGTGCGCCCGGCTCATCGCCACCGGCCCGGCCGCCAGCAGCGCCAGCGTCCGGTCCCGGTTCGCGGCGGCCGCCGGGCTGGTCGCCGCCCAGCGGCTCAGCACGGCGGTGGCGTCGGCGTGCAGGTCGGCGTACGTCTCGGTGTCCGGCACCCCGCCACTGTACGGGCGCGCCCTCCGTACCCTGGCCCGGTGACCCTCCGACTCGTCGAGTTCGTGGTGGCCGGCAACGAGGCCAGCGACCTGCTGCCCGTCCGCTCCCCGGCGCTGCTACGCGCCCATGGCGCCCGCCGGGGCTTCTGGACCGTCCTCGACGAGGGACCGGTGGAACGGTGCCTGGCGCTGCTGCTCGAACGTGCCGACGGCGAGTGGGTGGCGCACCACGTGGCCGCCGACGCCGGCCGGGAGAACGGCCGCACCGAGGACGGCGAGGCGCTCGCCCACCACGACGGCTGGGTGTACGTCTTCGGTTCGCACTTCGGCTCGAAGGCCGGCCCGCTGCGCCCCCGCCGGGCGTTCGTGGCCCGGTTCCGGGAGGGCGACGCCGCCCGCGGGACGCTGCCGCTGCACGTGGTGCGCAACCGGTTCCGGCTGCACCGGGCGATCAACGACGCGCTCGCCGCCGCGCCGCTGACCCCGCTGCCGGCGGGGGAGCGGGTCCGGCAGCGGTTCATCGTGGAGACCCTGGACCGGGGCGCCGCCCGGGCCAAGAGCTGGGTGAGCCGGCTCGCCGAGGACGACCTGCCCGTCAACGTCGAGGGGGCGGCCTTCACCCCGGCCGGGACGGTGCTGCTCGGGCTGCGTTTCCCGGTGACCGCCGAGGGCGAGCCGATCCTCGTCGAGCTGGCCGGTGTGGCCGACATGTTCGCCGCCGGCGGTGGCGCCGAGCCCGCCCGGCCGGAGCGGTGGCCGCGCGCCGTCGGGGCGTACGCGCTGACCGGGGTGACCCCGGCGGGCGCGCTGACCGGCTTCCGGGCCGTCGCGCCGACGCCGGACGGCGGCTACGCGGCGGTGATCGGCTCGATCGACGCGGTCGGCAAGGGCTCGGTGCTGCTGGACGACCACCCGCACGGCGGCCCGGTGACCTCGCGGCACGTCCGGTTCCGGCACGACGTCGGCCCGGACGCCCGGGTGGCGGGGAAGCTGGTGGCCGAGCTGGCGCCGTTCCACCACGTGGAGGGGCTGGCCGAGCTGGACGGGCGCTGCTGGTACGTCACCGACGAGGACCACCGGGTGGCGCTCTGGGTCGGCTGAGCGGTCGCCGGACGACACCTCTACGGAGAAGAGCCGCAGACCCTCGTGGTGCCGTCCGGCCGGCCGGCGCGCCCGCTGACCGACAGCCGGTTCGGCGATGCCGTGCCCCGGCTGGGTGGGCAAGAGGAAGTCTGCCAACCCGGCCGGGCACCGTCGAGGTTTTTCATCCCACGCTTAAAGATGGAGATAAGTACCGGCGGGTACAGTGCTCCACGTGGCGGGCACTCTCTCTGTCCGCCCGGGAGAGCTCCATGCTGAAGGTCATTTTCTCCCGCGAGGACATCCTCCGGACCAGGGTGGCCCCTGCCGCGGACCCGGTCTGGGAACTGGTCCTCAGCCTGCACCTGCTCCGAGGGCGCGGGCGTGACCCGCTCCTGACCGAGTGGCGACGCACCGTGGCCCGCGGGCTGCGGACGGACACCACCGCCGAACGCTACCGCCTGCTGCTCGCGCTCAACCCGCCCCGCGGCTACTTCCCCGACTTCCTCACCCCGTACGCCAGCAAGGACGGCCTGGACGCCGGGCTGGAGGCGGTCCGCGGCACCCCGGCCGACCTGCTCCGCCGCGACCTCACCCGCCTCGCCGAGGAGAACGCGCCGCCGGCGTCGGCGAGCGCCCTGGCCCGCGGCGAGCCCGAGGTGCTGACCCACCTGACCGACTCGATGGTCCGGTACCAGTCGCTGGCCGTCACGCCGTACTGGTCGCGGATCCAGGCGGCCGTGGAGGCGGACCGGGCCCGCCGCGCCCGGGCCATGCTCGACGGCGGCGCCGAGGGGCTGCTGACCAGCCTGCGGCCGAGCATGCGCTGGGCCGACGGGGTGCTCGAGGTCCTCGACTACCCGGACAGCCGCGAGCTGCATCTCGACGGCCGGGGGCTGCTGCTCGTCCCCTCGTTCTTCTGCGCGCGCACCCCGGTCGCCCTCCTCGACCCGAGCCTGCCACCGGTGCTGGTCTATCCCGTCGACCGGCTCGGCGGCCTCATGCCGGAGGCGGGCGGGGACGCCGACGCCGCGCAGCGGGAGGCGCTGGCCGCCCTGCTGGGCCGGACCCGGGCGGCCGTGCTGGAAGCCGCCGACGAGGGCTGCACCACCGGCGAGGTCGCCCGCCGGCTGCGCATCTCGGCCGCCGCGGCCAGCCAGCACACCAGCGTGCTCCGCAACGCCGGGCTGCTGGTCAGCCACCGCGAACGCAACACGGTCCTGCACACGCTGACCCCGCTGGGCCGGGCCGTCCTCGACGCCTGAGTGCGAGGTCAGACGGCCAGGACGGCGCTGGCCGCGCTTCCCGGCGGCGGGGGGAGCAGCGCCGATGGGACGCCCTCGGCGGCCAGCGCCGTGCGCAGCCGTTGCAGGTCGGCGCCGAAACGGACCAGGTCCGCCGGATCGACCGGGGCCGGCGGCGTGCCGAGGACCAGGCCGGTGGCCCGCGCCGGCCAGCCGGGCACGGTGGCGACCAGTCCGGCGCGTACCTCGTCGTCGGTGACGTGGGTGAGGACGGTGCCGGGCGCGACCACGTCGGCGACGGCGGCGATCGCCCGGTCGACGGCGGCCGGGTCGGCCGGGGCCGGGCCGGGGCCGTCGGCCAGGGTGGCCGCCTCCCGCAGGCCGGCGGCGCGCGCCTCGGCGGTGCCGAGGGAGAACAGGTCCAGCGAGGCGTCCCGGACCAGCGCCCCGGCCCCCTCGTCGTCGTCCCGGGTCTCGCCCAGGTAGCCGCGGATCACCGCGACCGGCACCTGGTCGCACTTGCCCTTGATCAGCTCGCCGGCCGCGGCCAGCTCGTCCACGACGGCCATCTGGGTGAGCTGGAGTTCGTTGCCGTAGGGGTCGATCTCGCCCCGGTGGTCGCGGATCGCCGGCATGCCGGCCACCCCGAGCGCCACGTCGGTGAGCCCGTTGCGCCACGGCCGGCCCATGGTGTCGCTGACGATGACCGCCACGTCGAGGTCGTAGCGCTCGCGCAGCGTGGTGCGCAGCGCACGGGCGGAGGCGTCCGGGTCCTCGGGCAGCAGCACGAGCCGGGTCTTGTCCACGTTGGACGCGTCGATGCCGGCGGACGCCATGACGAACCCGTGGTGGGTCTGCACGATCCGGGTGGTGCCGCGGGTGGCCACCACACGGGCGGTCTCCCCGGCCAGCACCTCGTCCCGCGCGGCGAGCCGGTCGGGCCCGTCGGCCGGCACGTCGACCAGCCGACCCTCCGCCTTCGACACGACCTTGCTGGTCACCACGAGCACGTCGCCGTCGCGCAGCCAGGGCGCGGCGGTGGCGATCAGCGCCGCCAGGTCGTCGCCCTCGGTCACGTCGCCGATGCCGAGCACCGGCAGGATCTCCAGCCTCACATCAGCTCCAACGCGGCTCGGACCATCGCCACCGTCGCGGCCTCGTCGGTCATCCGCAGCGGCGCGGGGCGCACCGTCACCTCCGGCACCGCGGTGCCCTCGTCCTCGGGCGCGACCAGCCAGCCGTCGAGCAGGCCGCCGGCCGAGCGGGCGCCGTAGAGGCCGCCCACCCCGGCCGCGCTGCACTCGACGCCGAGTACGGACAGGCAGCGGTCGGCCATGCCGCGGACCGGCGCGCCGCCGATGATCGGGGACACCCCGACGACCGGGGCCGGCCCTTCGGCGATCGCGTCGCGCAGCCCCGGCACGGCCAGGATCGGCGCGATGCTCACCACCGGGTTGCTGGGCGCGACGAGCACCACGTCGGCGGCCCCGATCGCCTCCAGGACGCCGGGCGCCGGCTTCGCCGCCTCCGCCCCGACGAAGACGAACCGGTGCGTCGGCACGTCCGCCCGGTGGCGGACCCACCACTCCTGGAAGTGGATCGCCCGCTGGCCGCCGTCGAGATCGATCACCACATGCGTCTCCAGCCGGTCGTCCGTGGCCGGCAGCAGGCGTACGCCGGGCTGCCAGCGGGTGGCCAGCGCCTCGGTGACCTCGGACAGCGGGTAACCGGCGTTGAGCATGGTGGTGCGCACCAGATGGGTGGCGAGATCCTTGTCGCCCAGGCCGAACCAGGCCGGCTCGGCGCCGTACGCGGCCAGCTCGGACTTGACCGTCCACGTCTCGCCGACCCGGCCCCAGCCCCGTTCCGGGTCGGCGCCCCCGCCCAGCGTGTACATGACGCTGTCCAGGTCGGGGCAGACCTTCAGCCCGTGCAGCAGCAGGTCGTCGCCGACGTTGACCACGGCGGTCACCTCGGCCCCCACCTCCCGGGCGTACGCCCGGACGCCGAGCAGGAACCGGGCGCCCCCGATGCCGCCGGTCAGAACCACGATGCGCATGACGTCCATCCTTGCGCACGCGCCGCCGTCGATCGCCCGGTGGCCGGAGAGACTACGCTCACTCCGGCAACTGTCCGTTTTCGTCCCCAGGGGGAGTCCGTGACCAGCCCCGCCGAGCCCGCGTCCGGCGACACCACGCAGGCCAGCCAGTTGACCAAGCCACTGCGCGAACTGGCCGCGCTCGTCCTGCTCGGCGCGAACGCCGTGCTCCTCTTCGTCGGCCTGCTGCGCCTGCTGGTGCCGGTCGACGACTACAGCACGTTCAGCGGCCGGGCCGGGAGCACCTTCTTCGCCTTCGTCGGCCTGGAGTCCACCGTCCTGCCGGTGCTGGCCGTGCTGCTCGCCACCCACGTCCGCCCGGTGCTGCCGAGGGCCAAGCTGATCACCCAGGTGGCGCTGGTCGAGTACGCCGTCGCCGCGGTGTTCGGCGCGCTGACCCTCCTGATCTGGCTGGTCGGCCGGCTCGCCGACGGCAAGGTGCTGGACGCCTTCCTCGGCCTGCTCACCCGGGTGGCCTGGCTGGCCGTCTTCGCGGTCGCCGCGTTCGTGGTCTTCAAAATCTGGCGCACCCTCTACTACGTGGCGAAGCCGAAGCCGCAGCCCGGCGTCTACGGCCAGGCGCAGCCCGGCTGGCCGCAGCAGCCCGGCGGCTACCCCGCCCCGGGCGGGTACCCCGGCGCGCCGCAGCAGCAGGGTGGCTACCCGCAGCAGCCCGGCGCGTACGGCCCGGCCCAGCCGGCGCCGCCGTTCAACACCGCCCCGCCGCACGCGCCACAGTCGAGCCCGCCCTTCGGCGCCCCGCAGTCGATCCCACCGTTCGGCGCCCCGCAGTCGGGCCCGCCCCTCGCCGGCCCGCAGTCCGCGCCCCCGTACGGCGGTGCCCCGCACGTGGCGCCCCCGTTCGGCCAGCCGCCGTCGGCCGACCCGACGCAGGCGATCCCGCGCCAGCCGGCCGACCCCGGCCAGCCGGCCCCGCCGGACGACCGTACCCAGCGCTTCGACCGGGAGGACCCGAACTTCCCGCGCTGAGCCGCTGTCTTTCGCGGCCGCCCGCCCGTCTCCTCGTCGGGGGCGGGCGGGCGCCGACCGCCCAGCGCATAGGCTGGGCGGATGGTTGATCGCAGCGAGCCCGTGCCGACCGAGGCGAGCGTCCGGCGGGCCCTGGGCCGGGCCGCCACCGGCCGGGCGGTGGACGTGGCCGAGGCGAGCGCGCTGCTCACGGCGCGCGGCACGGCGCTGGACGAACTGCTCCGTATCGCGGGCGAGATCCGCGACGCCGGGCTGCGGGAGGCCGGCCGCCCGGGTGTCGTCACCTTCTCCAAGAAGGTGTTCATCCCGCTGACCCGGCTCTGCCGGGACCGCTGCCACTACTGCACCTTCGCCACGGTGCCGCACCGGCTGCCCGCCGCCTACCTGGAGAAGGACGAGGTCCTCGCCATCGCCCGGGAGGGCGCCGCGCAGGGCTGCAAGGAGGCGCTGTTCACCCTGGGTGATCGCCCCGAGGAGCGCTGGCCGGCGGCCCGGCGGTGGCTGGACGAGCGGGGCTACGACTCCACCCTCGACTACCTGCGCGCCTGCGCCGTGGCCGTGCTGGAGGAGACCGGCCTGCTGCCGCACCTCAACCCGGGCGTGCTGTCCTGGTCGGAGCTGCAACGGCTCAAGCCGGTCGCGCCGAGCATGGGCATGATGCTGGAGACCACCGCGACCCGGCTCTGGTCCGAGCCGGGCGGCCCGCACTACGGCTCGCCGGACAAGGAGCCGGCGGTGCGCCTGCGGGTGCTCGACGACGCCGGCCGGGTGGGCGTGCCGTTCACCACCGGGCTGCTGATCGGCATCGGGGAGACCCTGGCGGAGCGGGTCGACGCGCTCTTCGCCATCCGGCGCGCGCACCGGGAGTACGGCCACCTCCAGGAGGTGATCGTGCAGAACTTCCGCGCCAAGCCGGACACCGCGATGCGGGGGATGCCCGACGCGGAGCTGCACGACCTGGCGGCCACGGTGGCGGTGGCCCGGGTGCTGCTCGGCCCGAAGGCCCGGATCCAGGCCCCGCCGAACCTCATCGAGGGCGAGTACGACCTGCTGCTGCGCGCCGGCATCGACGACTGGGGTGGCGTCTCGCCGGTCACCCCGGACCACGTCAACCCGGAGCGCCCCTGGCCGCACCTGGACGAGCTGGCCCGGCGTACCGGGCAGGCCGGCTTCACCCTGCGCGAGCGGCTGACCGTCTACCCGGAGTACGTCCGGGCCGGCGATCCGTGGCTCGACCCGCGCCTGCTGCCGCACGTCACCGCCCTGGCCGACCCGGAGACCGGGCTGGCCGTCGAGGCGGCCCGCCCGGTGGGCCGGCCGTGGCAGGAGCCGGAGGAGGTGTTCGGCGGGCGGACCGACCTGCACGTCACCATCGACACCACGGGGCGGACCGGGGACCGGCGGGGCGACTTCGACGACGTCTACGGCGACTGGTCGGAGGTGGCCGCGAAGGTCACCGTGCCGGCGGCCGTGGCGAGCGACCCTGATCTGCGCGCCGGCCTGCGGCTGGCGGCCGAGGATCCGGCCGCGCTGCTGGACCCGGCGCACGAGGCGAAGGCGCTGGCGCTGTTCGGTGCGGACGGCCCGGCGCTGGACGAGCTGTGCCGGATCGCCGACGACGCGCGGCGGGACGCGGTCGGCGACGACGTCACCTACGTGGTCAACCGCAACATCAACTTCACCAACGTCTGCTACGTGGGCTGCCGGTTCTGCGCCTTCGCGCAGCGGGAGAGCGACGCCGACGCGTTCCGGCTCTCCGTTGCGCAGGTCGCCGACCGGGCCGAGGAGGCGTGGGCGGCCGGCGCCACCGAGGTCTGCCTCCAGGGCGGCATCGACCCGAAGCTGCCGGTCACCGGCTACGCCGACATCGTCCGGGCGATCAAGGCGCGGGTGCCGGGGATGCACGTGCACGCGTTCTCCCCCATGGAGATCGTCACCGCGGCCGCGAAGGCGGGCGTGCCGGTGCGGGAATGGCTGCTCCAGCTCCGCGAGGCCGGCCTGGACACCATCCCGGGCACCGCCGCGGAGATCCTCGACGACGACGTGCGCTGGGTGCTCACCAAGGGCAAGCTGCCGGCCGCCGCCTGGGTCGAGGTGGTCGGCACGGCCCACGAGCTGGGCATCCGGTCCAGCTCCACCATGATGTACGGCCACGTCGACCACCCCGGCCAGTGGCTGGCCCACTTCCGGGTGCTGGCCGGCCTGCAGGACCGCACGGGCGGCTTCACCGAGTTCGTGGCGCTGCCGTTCGTGCACACCAACGCGCCGATCTACCTGGCCGGCATCGCCCGGCCCGGCCCGACGTGGCGGGAGAACCGGGTCGTGCACGCGATGGCGCGGCTGCTGCTGCACGGCCGCATCGCCAACATCCAGTGCTCCTGGGTGAAGCTCGGCGACGCCGGCACCGTCGAAATGCTCCAGGGTGGCTGCAACGACCTGGGCGGCACCCTCATGGAGGAGACCATCTCCCGGATGGCCGGCTCGGGCAACGGCTCGGCGCGCACCGAGGAGCAGCTCCGGGGGATCGCGGCCGCGGCGGGCCGGCCGGTCCGCAAGCGGACGACCGCGTACGGTCACGTCGGCGCGTAGCGTCGAACCTTTCCCCGCCGCCGGCCGTACCAGTGGATGCCGGCGGCGGTTGCGGCGAGGACCGCCGCCGGCATCCCCAAGCCCGGGGCACCCGGCGGCGTCCGGGCCCCGGCCCAGTGTGGGCGCTGCGGCGCCGGCCCGGAAAGGTTGCCCATGACCAGTGATGAGCCGAAGCGGGACATTGATGAGCCGCAGTGGGCCATTGACGAGCCGCAGCCGGCCGCTGATGAGCCGAAGCGGCGGCCCTGGCCGCGACTGACCCGCCGGCAGACGTTGACCGCCGCCGCGAGCGCCACCCTGGGCGCCGCCGCACTCACCGTGCCGGGCCTGTCCGCCGCGCAGAACGCCCCCTCCGCGGCCCGGCGCGACGAGCCGATCGTGGTCCACCTCCGCGACGCGGCCTCCGGCGCCATGGACGTCTTCGTCGGCACGACCCGGATCCAGGTACGCGACCGCGGCCTGGCCGACCGCCTGGTCCGCGCCGCCGCCCGGCGCTGACCGCCCCCGCGCCACCGGCGCGGCTCTCCCGGCGCGCGGCTCCCGGCGCCGGTCCCGACTTCCGCTACCCCGACGAAGGTGTGGTCCGCCATGTCCTCTCACCGCGAGGCCCCGGAGATAGCCAAGGATCCGGTCGCCGACAGCTCCGACCTGTACGCGTTCGTCAGCCCGAGCCAGCCCGACACCGTCACGTTGATCGCCAACTACGTGCCGGTGCAGCTCCCCTCCGGCGGCCCCAACTTCTTCGAGTTCGGCGACGACGTCCGCTACGAGATTCACGTCGACAACGACGGCGACGGTAATCCGGATGTCACCTATCGTTTCGAATTCACCACGGAGATCACGAATCCGAACAGCTTTCTTTACAACACCGGGCCGATCGACTCGCTGGACAGCAAGAACTGGAACCGGCGCCAGTTCTACCGGTTGACCCGGATCGCCGACGGCCGGGAGCGGGTGCTGGCGCACAAGCTGCCGTGCCCGCCGTGCAACGTGGGGCCGCTGTCCACGCCCAAATACCAGGACCTGGTGCGGCAGGCGACGTTCCGGCTGTCGACCGGGGAGAAGGTCTTCGCCGGCCAGCGGGCCGACGGCTTCTTCGTCGACCTGGGCGCCATCTTCGACCTCGGCACGCTGCGCCCGTTCCAGCAACTGCACGTGGCCGGCAAGAAGCTGTTCAAGACCGAGGGCGAGCCGGTCAACGCGCTGGACCGGTTGAACGTGCACAGCATCGCCGTGCAGGTCCCGCTCGCCAAGGTCCGGCGCAAGGCCGGCCGGTACGGCTACGCCGACCGCGCCTCGACGATCGGCGTCTGGACGACGGCCTCCCGCCAGCAGGTCCGCGTCCTCGGCGACCGGGTGGCCGCGGACACGGCCGCCGGCCCCTTCACCCAGGTCTCCCGGCTCGGCAACCCGCTGTTCAACGAGGTCGTCGTGCCCATGTCCAGGAAGGACCTGTGGAACACGCTGCCGCCCACCGAGGACAAGCGGTTTGCCCAGTTCGTCGAGCAACCCGAGCTGGCCGCGCTGCTGCCCGCGCTCTACCCGGGCGTGTTCCCCAACCTGGACGCGCTGAACAAGTCGAAGAAGCCGCGGGCCGACCTGGTGGCGATCCTGCTCACCGGCGTGCCGGCCGGCCTGATCGACGGCTTCGCCAACACCACGGGCGACCTGCAGGCCGACATGCTGCGGCTGAACACGGCCATCCGGCCCAACCGCAAGCCGGACCGGTTCGGCGTGCTCGGCGGCGACCTGGCGGGCTTCCCGAACGGCCGCCGGGTGGGTGACGACGTGGTGACCATCGCGCTGCGCGCGATCGCCGGGGTGACCGTGCCGCTGGTCGACAAGACGTTCAAGCCGGACGCGGCGGCGACCGCGGTGACCCCGGGGCTGAGCGCCGCCGACGTGACCGCGCCCTTCCTGGGTGACTTCCCGTTCCTCGGCACGCCGTACGACGGGTTCAACAACCCGCCGGCGAAGAAGTCCTGAGCGGAGGGTCCGTGCACGACCATCACCACGCCCTCGGCCCCTCGCAGAGCGGCAGCGTCATGCTCGACCTGGGCGGCGAATCCGGTGCGCTGATCATCCATACCGGACGCGACCTGCACGGCCGCGAGATCGAGATCAGCCGGGCCGATCGGGACGAGCCCCGGACCCACTCGGCCGTACGCGAGCGGCACGTCCACGGCGGTGTCGTCCACTGCGCCGTCTACCCGGACCTGGCCGCCGGTCTCTATACCGTCTGGTGGGACAGCGCCACGCCGGCCGGCGCGATCTCCGTCACCGGCGGCGCGATCGCCGAATTCGTGTGGCCGGCCGGCTCACCTCCGGGCGCTGACTGACCGCTCAGCCCGCCGCACCGCCGCGCCCCGTCCACATGTTGGACGGGGCGCCGTCGGCGTTTCCGGGCTCGACGGGCGGTACCGCGCGGGTCGGGTTAACCTTGCGCCCACCAATGCTGATCTTGGACGGTGTCACGACGACCGCCCGGGTGCGGTCCGCCGGAAGCCTCCACCGGGGGCCGCCGGCGGTGTCCACACCGGTGCGCCACGGCAGAAAACTTGGGGCAACTCGCCGGGGAGGGCGTTACTCGTCCGGGGTCTGAATCGATAGGGCAGGTTGCGAGGGTCGGGCGGCCACCACGGCCGTCCGGACGTGTCGGGAGGGCGACTCCATTATCAAGTTTGGCTTGACGGAGCACGCATTACACGCGTGTAATTTGAATGGGGTTGTTCGCGCGGAACGCAACAAATTGTGACCGGACGAACAAGCACGCCTTTCGCGTGGGGGGTTGCAGCGGCGATGACGCCGGTGCGCGACAAGGAGGCAACGGATGGACGGCCAGCTCGAGGTGGCCGACCTGCTCGGAAACGCGCCGGAGTGGCAGGAGCGGGCGCTGTGCTCGCAGACCGACCCGGAGGCGTTTTTTCCCGAGAAGGGCGGCTCGACCCGCGAGGCGAAGCGCATCTGCTCGCGGTGTGAAGTGAAGACGGAGTGTCTCGAATACGCGCTCGGCCACGACGAGCGGTTCGGGATCTGGGGTGGGCTCTCCGAGCGGGAGCGGCGCAAGCTCAAGCGGCGCGTCGCCGCCTGACACGCGTACCGGACCGGGTGGTGGGGGCCGCCCGGGGTCCGGGGCCGACGACCCGGCCGGCGGGGGCCGGCCGGGACGCGGTAGCGGTCGGGCGGTGCCGGCTCAGGCCAGTTCGTCGGGGTCGACGCCGAGCAGGTTCGCCACCTGCTCGATGATCACGTCGTGCACCAGGTCCGCGAGGTCCTCACGGTCCATGGCGCGGAACTCCAGCGGCCGCCGGTAGAGCACGATCCGCGGCGGCACCTCCTGCCGGCCCGGGCGCCCGGGCAGCAGCCGGGCGAGCGGCACCTCGCCGTCCTCCAGCACGTCCGAGTCGTAGACGTTCAGATCCGGCGGGACGTCCTCGACGGCGAACTCGACCCCCGCCAGCTCCTTGGCGAAGCGGCGTTCGAGCGTCTCCACCGTGTCCAGCACCAGGTCGTCGAAGACCTCGGCCTTGGTCCGGGCCAGCGGCACGGTGGCCGGCACCAGCCGCCCCCGCAGTCCCCGCCCGTGGCGGTCGCGGTGGGTGCGCCGGCCGGAGCCGGGGCGGCGGTTTTCCGGGCTCGTCATGACGCACAGGGTAGCCCGCGCACCCGGGCCGCCCGCTGTGGCGCCGTCGGCCCGGCGCGCCGAGCCGCCGATCCGACGAATGTGATCACCACGACGGGCGTGTCGCAACGCGAAGCGGTGCGCCGCACCCGGTAATGGGGATACCCTGCCGCGGTGAGGTCACCACGGCGCTGCTCCCGTAACGGCTGCCCCCGGCAAGCGGTCGCCACATTGACCTATGTCTACAACGAGTCCACGGCCGTGGTGGGCCCCCTCGCCGCGTTCGCCGAGCCGCACACGTACGACCTGTGCGAGCCGCACGCCCGCAACCTGACCGCCCCGCGCGGCTGGGACGTGGTGCGCCACGAGGGCGAGTTCGAGCCGCCGCCGCCCACCACGGACGACCTGGTCGCCCTGGCCGAGGCCGTCCGCGAGGCCGCCCGCCCGGCACCGCCGCGCCCCCCGTCGAACGACGACCACGCGCCTCCCCAGGCCCCCCAACAGGGCCGCCGAGGCCACCTCCGCGTAATCCCCCCAAACCACTAACCCCCACCGCCCGGCCCAGGCCCGCCCCCGCGCGCGCGTCCGCCCCGCCCGGGTCTGCCCCCGGTGATCATGAAGTTATTGCCCCACGCCTCGGCGTGTCGTGGCAATAACTTCATGATCAACGCTCCGGGCCGCCCCGGCGCGTGGTTGATCAAGAGGTTTGCGTCAGGAATCGGGCTCGGGATGACCGAAACTTCTTGATCAACAGGGTGGGGCGGGGTGGCGGGGTGGGGGGTCAGTGGCCCAGGAGGTGGGTGAAGGCTTGGGCTCGGCGTGAGGGGCGGTTCTTGCGGGACTCCGCCTCGTCCGCCGAGAACATGACCTTCAGGCCGGCGTTGACGGCTAGCCAGCGCAGGGGTTCCGGTTCCCACTTCGGGGAGCGGTGGTTGACCCAGGGGAGGATGGTCAGGTCGGTCTGCTCGCCGCGGATCAGATCGGCCAGGGTACGGCCGGCCAGGTTGCTGGTGCCCACGCCGTCGCCGACGTAGCCGCCGGCCCAGGCCAGCCCGGTCGACCGGTCCAGGCCCACCGAGGCGGCCCAGTCCCGGGCCACGCCGAGCGGCCCGCCCCAGGTGTGCGTCACGGGCACGTCCGGCCCGAGCGCCGGGAAGAGTTCGCCGAGCACCCGGCGCAGCGCCGCGAAGACGCGGGGCTCCCGGTCGAAGTCGGGGCGGACCCGGGAGCCGTAGTGGTAGGGAGCGCCCCGCCCGCCGAACGCGAGCCGGCCGTCGGCGGTGCGCTGGCCGTAGATGATGACGTGCCGGTAGTCGGAGAACGTTTCCCGCTCGGCCAGCCCGATCTCCGCCCAGGTCGCCTCGGGCAGCGGCGCGGTGGCCACCATGAGCGAGTAGACCGGCGCCACGGCCCGCCGCTGGCCGGGCAGGGCCGGGGTGAAGCCCTCGGTGGCCCGGACCACCACGGGTGCGCGGACCACGCCGGCCGGGGTCACCGCTGCCCCGGGGCGCAGGGCGGTCACCGGGGTGCGCTCGAAGACGCGTACGCCCCGGCGCTCCACCGCCGCGGCCAGGCCCCGGACCAGCTTCGCCGGGTGCACGGCGGCGCAGTGCGGGGTGTACGTGCCGCCGCGTACCCCGTCGGCGTAGCAGCGGGCGGCGGCCTCGGCGGCGTCGAGCAGCACCAGGTCGGCGGCGTCGAGCCCGTGTTCGCGGGCTTCCGCCACGGCGGACCGGGCCCGGCCGAGCTGCACGTCGGTCCGGGCCAGCACCACCGTGCCGCCGGCCGTCCAGTCGCAGTCGATGCCCTCGGCGGCGACCACCCGGCCGACCTCGCGGACCGTCTCGTGCATGGCCCGCTGCATGGCGAGCGCCCGGTCCCGGCCGTGCCGGCGGGCCAGCGCCGGCAGGGAGGTGGGGAAGAGGGCGGAGCACCAGCCGCCGTTGCGGCCGGAGGCGCCGTAGCCGGCGATCTCCTTCTCCAGCACGACGATCCGCAGCGTCGGATCGGCCGCGGCTAGGTAGTAGGCCGTCCACAGCCCGGTGTAGCCGGCGCCGACGATCACCACGTCGGCGTCGGTGTCGCCGGGCAGGCCGGGGCGCGGGGTCAGCGGCCCGTCCACGCTGGACAGCCAGTACGACAGGTCCTGGTAGCGCATCACCACTCCGGTGGGGGCAGGTCGTGGCGCAGCCGCGGGTCGGGCTGCGGGGTCCCGTACGTCTCGACGACCGGCACCACCCCGGCCCACACCGGCCGGTGGAGGTCGTCCTCGGGGTCGTCGGGTGGGCCGGCGCTGATCTTCACCGAGCACTCGTCCAGCGGCAGGGCGAGGACCAGCGTGGCGGCCAGCTCCCTGGCCGAGGGCGGCCGGATCTCCGCCCAGCGGCCGGGGAGCAGGTGCTCGGATAGGCGGTGCAGCGCGGCCGCCTTCGCCTCGCCGGTGAGTGTCGTGAGGGTGCCGAGCACCATGGCGCAGCGGTAGTTCATCGAGGACTCGAAGGCGCTGCGGGCCAGCACCAGCCCGTCGAGCAGGGTGACGGTGAGGCAGGCCGGCGCGCCGGCGGCGAGGTGCCGGAACAGCCGGCTGCCGGTCGAGCCGTGCACCAGCACCCGCTCGCCGTCCCGGGCGTACGCGACCGGCAGGGCGTACGGCTGGCCGCCTTCGGTGACGGCCAGGTGCGCGACGCGGCCGGCGTCGAGGACGGCGTGCAGCGCCGCCCGGTCGTGGACGGCGAGGTCGGGCAGCCGGCGTACCCGGGTCCGCTCGGTGCCGCCGACGGCGGTCGCGGGTCCGGCGGCGGTGGGCGCGGTCCGGTCCCCGACGGTGCGGGGCCGGTCCCCGGTGTCCCGGGAACCGGCCCCGTCCGGGCCGCCGGTCAGAGGCGCGACCATGCCTCGGTCAGCACGGCGCGCAGGATCTGCTCGATCTCGTCGAACTGCTGCTGCTGGGCGATCAGCGGCGGGGCGAGCTGGATCACGGGGTCGCCCCGGTCGTCGGCGCGGCAGTAGAGCCCGGCCTGGAAGAGCGCGGTGGAGAGGAAGCCGCGCAGCAGCCGCTCCGACTCGGCGTCGTCGAAGGTCTCCCGGGTCGTCTTGTCCTTGACGAGTTCGATGCCGTAGAAGTAGCCGTCGCCCCGGACGTCGCCGACGATGGGCAGGTCGTTGAGCTTCTCCAGGGTGGACCGGAAGGCGCCCTCGTTGGCCCGGACGTGGCCGACCAGGTCCTCCCGGGCGAAGACCTCCAGGTTGGCCAGGGCGACCGCGCAGGAGACCGGGTGCCCGCCGAAGGTCACCCCGTGGGCGAACATGCCGGTCTCGGTGAGGAACGGCTCCATGAGGCGCTCGCTGGCGATCATCGCGCCGAGCGGGGCGTAGCCGGACGTGATGCCCTTGGCGGTGGTGATGATGTCCGGCTGGTAGCCGTAGCGGACGGCGCCGAAGTACTCGCCGAGCCGGCCCCAGGAGCAGATCACCTCGTCGCTGACCAGCAGCACGTCGTACGCGTCGCAGATCTCCCGGACGCGCTCGAAGTAGCCGGGCGGCGGCGGGAAGCAGCCGCCGGAGTTCTGCACCGGCTCCAGGAAGACGGCGGCGACGGTGTCCGGTCCCTCCCGCTCGATGGCCCGGCCGATCTCCTCGGCGGCCCAGCGACCGAACGCCTCGGGGTCGTCGCCGTGCTCGGGGGCGCGGTAGAAGTTGGTGTTCGGCACCTTGATGCCGCCGGGCACCAGCGGCTCGAAGTCGCTCTTGATGCTGGGCAGGCCGGTGATCGACAGCGCGCCCATGGAGGTGCCGTGGTAGGCGATGTAGCGGCTGACCACCTTGTACTTGTTCGGCTGGCCGGTGCGCTTGAAGTAGGCCCGGGCCAGCTTCCACGCGGCCTCGACGGCCTCGGAGCCGCCGGTGGTGAAGAAGACCCGGTTCAGGTCGCCCGGTGCCAGCGCGGCGATCTTCTCGGCCAGCTCGACGGCCTTCGGGTGGGCGTACGACCACAGTGGGAAGTAGGCCAGTTCGCCGGCCTGCTTGGCGGCCGCCTCGGCCAGTTCGGTCCGGCCGTGGCCGGCGTTGACGACGAAGAGCCCGGCGAGTCCGTCCAGGTAGCGGCGGCCCTGCGAGTCCCAGACGTACGCGCCTTCGCCGCGCACGATGGTCGGGACCTCGCCGGCCGAGTAGCTGGCCATCCGGGTGAAGTGCATCCAGAGGTGGTCGGTGGCGTTGGCCATGTCAGCCCCATCGGGTCTCGGGCCGGTCAGGGGTGACACCGGCCGCTCTGCCCACGGTTATCCCACAACCAATGCCGATCACGCAAGCATCAGGGGCGAACGACAACGGATTCAGCGCGCCGTGTTTGTCACGGCAACGGAATCCGTATCAGGCCGTTCCCCAGCTGTAGGTCTGCTTGCGCAGCTTGAGGTAGACGAACGCCTCCGTGGAGACCACGCCCGGCACCCCGCGCAGCCTCTGGAGGATCTCCAGCAGGTGCTCGTCGTTGCGGCAGACCACCTCGGCCAGCAGGTCGAACGACCCCGCGGTGATCACCACGTAGTCGATCTCCTCGAACTCGGCCAGCCGGTCGGCCACGCTCTCCAGGTCGCCGTCGGTCCGCAGGCCGATCATGGCCTGGCGGGGGAAGCCGAGCTGGAGCGGATCGGTCACCGCCACGATCTGCATGACCCCGGCGTCGAGCAGGCGCTGCACCCGCTGCCGCACCGCCGCCTCGGAGAGGCCGACCGCCTTGCCGATGGTCGCGTACGGGCGCCGCCCGTCCTCCTGGAGCTGCTCGATGATCTGCTTGGCCACGTCGTCGAGCAGAGCGTGACTCGCGCCTTCACGCACGGTCACGCGACGGCTGCCGTTGCCGTTCTCCAGTTGCCGATTGGCCATCGTCCGCTCCCCATGTCCGAATCCTCGTCCTGAGCGTAGTGCCCCGGCGCAGTCTGGCGTATTTCGTGGTCCATAGCTATTCCCGCAACGGAATCCCTTGTAAGGGAGGTCACCTCATGTCAGGATCAGTCGTCCATCGCCACTGACCCTCCCGCCGGCGCGCCACCCCCGTCCCGCCGCCGACGATGACCCCCCGAGGAGTCGTCACATGCGTAGTCCCCTCCGGCACCTCACCCGGCGCGGTCTGCTCACCGGGACCCTGGGCTCGGCCGCGTTGCTCGCCACG
This sequence comes from Micromonospora sp. NPDC005305, assembly GCF_040607315.1. Taxonomy (NCBI): domain Bacteria; kingdom Bacillati; phylum Actinomycetota; class Actinomycetes; order Micromonosporales; family Micromonosporaceae; genus Micromonospora; species Micromonospora sp. NPDC005305. The sequence goes on from NZ_JBEXGL010000001.1 coordinate 311,945, forward strand.
GCGGGCACCATGGCCGCCTGCGGGACCAAGGGCGCACAGCAGACCGAGGCCGGTTGCAAGAGCGACGACCTTTCCGCCACGGAGAAGAAGCTGGCCTTCTCGAACTGGCCGCAGTACATGGACGTGGACGAGAAGGACGAGTCCAAGCGTCCCACCCTGGACGCGTTCATCGCGAAGTCCGGCATCCAGGTGACGTACACCGAGGACGTCAACGACAACAACGAGTTCTTCGGCAAGGTGCAGAACCAGCTCGCCGGTTGTCAGACGACCGGACGCGACCTCATGGTCCTCACCGACTGGATGGCGGCCCGGATGATCCGGCTCGGCTGGATCCAGAAGCTGGACAAGGCGAAGCTGCCCAACGTCGAGGCGAACCTGCTGCCCTCGCTGCGCGGCCGCTCCTTCGACAAGGACAACCAGCTCGCCATCCCGTGGCAGTCCGGCCTGGCGGGGCTCGCGTACAACGCCAAGGTGGCCAAGGAGATCCGCACGGTCGACGAGCTGCTCACCCGCCCGGACCTGAAGGGCAAGGTGACCGCGCTGTCGGAGATGCGGGACACCATGGGCCTGCTGCTCCAGTCGAACGGGCACGACCCGGCCAACTTCACCCCGGCGCAGTTCGACGACGCGCTGAACAAGCTGAAGAAGGCCGTGGACTCCAAGCAGATCCGCAAGTTCACCGGCAACGACTACGCCCCCGACCTGGCCAAGGGCGACATCGCCGCCTGCATCGGCTGGTCCGGTGACGTGGTCCAGCTCGGCTTCGAGGACGAGAAGATCAAGTTCGTGGTGCCCGAGTCCGGCGTGATGCTCTGGTCGGACAACATGCTGGTGCCGAACAAGGCCGGCCACAAGGCCAACGCCGAAGAGCTGATCAACTACTACTACGACCCGGCGGTCGCCGCGAAGCTCGCCGCCTACGTCAACTACATCTGCCCGGTCCAGGGGGCGCAGGCCGAGATGGAGAAGATCGACCCGGATCTGGCCGCCAACCCGCTCATCTTCCCGGACGACGCGATGCTGTCGAAGTCCAAGGTCTTCATGGCCCTGGACGAGAAACAGGAGAAGGAGTACGAGGCCAAGTTCCAGCAGGTCATCGGGGCGTGAGAGATATGGCCACGAAAGCGCGGGAGCGCGAGACACCGGCCGGCGACCTGCGGCTGGCCAACCTGACCAAGCGCTTCGGCATCTTCACCGCGGTGGACGACCTCAGTCTCACCATCCCGCAGGGCTCGTTCTTCGCCCTGCTCGGAGCGTCCGGCTGCGGCAAGACCACCACCCTGCGGATGATCGCCGGGCTGGAGGAACCGACCAGCGGGCAGGTGCTGCTCGGTGACCGGGACATCGCCGGGCTGCGGCCGTACAAGCGGCCGGTGAACACGGTGTTCCAGAGCTACGCGCTCTTCCCGCACCTCGACATCCACGAGAACGTGGCCTTCGGCCTGCGGCGGCGCGGCATCCGCGCGGTGACCGACCAGGTCGAGCGGATGCTCGCCCTGGTGCAGCTCGAAGGGTACGGCCGGCGCAAGCCGGCCCAGCTCTCCGGCGGCCAGCAGCAGCGCGTGGCGCTGGCCCGGGCGCTCATCAACCACCCGCAGGTGCTGCTGCTGGACGAGCCGCTCGGCGCGCTCGACCTCAAGCTGCGCCGGCAGATGCAGATCGAGCTGAAGCGGATCCAGACCGAGGTCGGCATCACCTTCGTGCACGTCACCCACGACCAGGAGGAGGCCATGACCATGGCCGACACCGTCGCGGTGATGAACGCCGGCCGGATCGAGCAGCTCGGCGCCCCCGCCGACCTCTACGAGTACCCGGCCACCGCGTTCGTGGCGAACTTCCTCGGCCAGTCCAACCTGCTGGCCGGCGAGGCCGCCGGCCGCAGCGGCGAGGACGTGGCGGTCACCGCCCACGGCGCGCGCTTCTCGGTGCCCGCCGGGCGGGCCCGGACCGACCAGGGAACGGTCTTCCTCGGGGTACGTCCCGAGAAGCTGCACCTGGCCGGCAGCCCCGACGAGGTGCCCGCCGGCCACCAGCACGTCGGCGGGGTGGTCACCGACGCCTCGTACGTCGGGGTGAGCACCCAGTACCTGGTACGCACGGCGTGGGGCAGCGAGCTGTCCGCGTTCGCCGCGAACAGCGGGGCCGGCGGACGGCTGCCCGTCGGCGCCCCGGTGACCGCGCACTGGGACCCGCGGCACGCCTTCCTGCTGCCCCGGGCCGCCGGGGAGGACGACCAGACCAGCCCGGTGCTCGACGAGCCGCCGGTGGGTGCGCTGTCATGAGCGCCCTGGCCCACGTACCGACCCCGGCCGGGCAACCGGCCGCGCCGCCGGGGGTCCGCCGGGGGCGGCGCAGGCTGCTGCCGTACCTGCTGCTGCTGCCCGGCGCCGCCTGGCTGCTGGTCTTCTTCGTCCTGCCGCTGCTCCAGCTCGCCGCCGCGAGCCTCTACGACCCGAGCGGATCCTTGGCCACCGGCTACGCCATGACGGGCGAGGTCGGCAACTACTGGGACGCGCTGAGCGCGTACTGGCCGCAGTTCGCGCGGTCGTTCGCCTACTCGGCGATCGCGCTGGTGCTGGCCCTGCTCATGGGCTACCCGCTGGCGTACGCGATCGCGCAGAAGGCCGGCCGGTGGAAGAACCTGCTGCTGGTCGCCGTGGTCGCGCCGATGTTCACCAGCTTCCTGGTCCGCACCCTGGCCTGGAAGACCATCCTGTCCGACAACGGCGCTCTGGTCGGCCTGCTGCGCGACGTGCACCTGCTCGGGGCCGACGGCCGGCTGCTGGCCACCCCGTTCGCGGTGGTGCTCGGCCTGACGTACAACTTCCTGCCGTTCCTGGTGCTGCCGCTGTACGCGAGCCTGGAGCGGCTCGACCCCCGGCTGCTGGAGGCGGCGAGCGACCTGTACGCGAGCCCGCTGCGCGCCTTCCGCCGGGTCACCCTGCCGCTGTCGATGCCCGGGCTGATCGCCGGCACGCTGCTCTTCTTCATCCCGGCCACCGGCGACTACATCAACGCCGAGCTGCTCGGCACCCCGAACGAATACATGATCGGCAACGTCATCGACTCGGCGTTCCTGGTCCGGCTGGACTACCCGCAGGGCGCGGCGCTGTCGTTCCTGCTCATGGCGGCGATCCTGGCGATCGTCTTCGTCTACCTGCGCAAGGCCGGCACGGAGGAGGTGCTCTGATGAGGCGTTGGCTCGCCGACCGGTGGGTGATGGGCGTGGCGCTGCTCGTCCTCGGCTACCTGTCGCTGCCGATCATCGTGGTCGCCGGGCTCTCCTTCAACCGGCCGTCGAGCCGGCTGTCCTACGACTTCAACGAGTTCACCCTCGACAACTGGACCCACCCCTGCGCCACGTCCGACATGTGCGACGCCGTGGTGCGCAGCATGGAGATCGGCCTGATCGCCACGGTCGTCTCCACCGTCCTCGGCACGCTCATGGCGTTCGCCCTGGTCCGGCACGGCTTCCGCGGGCGGTCCGGGATCAACGGCCTGATCTTCCTGCCGATGGCCACCCCCGAGCTGGTGATGGGCACCTCGCTGCTCGCCCTCTTCGTGGCCGCCGGGGTGCCCCAGGGCTTCTGGACCATCGTCATCGCGCACGTGATGTTCTGCGTGTCGTTCGTGGTGGTGACCGTGAAGGCCCGGCTCGCCGGCATGGACCGGCGGCTGGAGGAGGCCGCCATGGACCTCTACGCCAGCGAGTGGCAGACCTTCCGCCGGATCACGCTGCCCCTGGTGCTGCCCGGCATCGTGGCCGCCGCGCTGCTGGCCTTCTCGCTCAGCTTCGACGACTTCATCATCACGAACTTCAACGCCGGCACCACGGTCACGTTCCCCATGTACGTCTGGGGCGCCGCCCAGCGGGGCATCCCGCCGCAGGTCAACGTCATCGGCACGGCGATGTTCGCGATCGCGCTGCTGCTGGTCGGTGCCAGCTCGCTGCGCGGCCGGCGGGCCCGGCGCGCCGCTCTCGCGGCACCCGTCGCCGCCGTCGGCGCTCCCAAGAGCGCGTCATGACACTTCCGCATACCGGCCGGGCGCTGGCCGACGCCGCGCCCGTCCCGTACTGGCTCGACCGGCCGGACCGCCCGGATCCGCTGCCGCCGCTGACCGGCGCCCACGACACCGACCTGCTGGTGGTCGGCGGCGGGTACTCCGGGCTCTGGACCGCGCTGCTGGCCAAGGAGGCCCACCCCGACCGGGACGTGCTCCTGGTCGACGCGGGCACCTGCGGCTGGGCGGCGTCCGGGCGCAACGGCGGGTTCTGCGCCGCCTCGCTCACCCATGGCCTCGCCAACGGGGCCGAGCGGTGGCCCGACGAGATCGCCGAGCTGGAACGGCTCGGCCGGGAGAACCTGGACGCCATCGCCGCCACGGTGGCGAAGCACGACATCGACTGCGACTTCGAGCGCACCGGGGAGCTGGCGGTCGCCGTCGAGCCGTACCAGCTCGCCGGTCTCGCCGAGGATGCCGACCTGGCCCGCCGGTACGGCCACGACGTCCGGCTGCTCGACCGGGACGAGGTGCGCGCCGAGGTGGCCTCGCCGACGTACCTCGGCGGGATGTGGGACCGGGACCGGGTGGCCCTGCTCGACCCGGCGAAGCTCGCCTGGGGGCTGCGCCGCGCCGCCCTCGACCTGGGGGTCCGCATCCACGAGCACACCCGGGTCACCGGGCTGGCCCGCGACGGCGGCGCGCTGCGCGCCGCCACGGCCGGCGGCCCGGACGCCGCACCCGGGGCGGTGCGGGCCCGGCAGGTGGTGCTGGCCACCAACGCGTTCCCGCCGCTGCTGCGGCGGCTGCGCGCCTGGCTGGTGCCGGTCTACGACTACGCGCTGATGACCGAGCCGCTGAGGCCCGCCCAGCGGGAGGCCATCGGCTGGCGCAACCGGCAGGGGCTGGCCGACACGGGCAACCAGTTCCACTACTACCGGATCACCGCCGACGGCCGGATCCTGTTCGGCGGCTACGACGCGGTCTACCACTACGGCAACCGGATGGCCCCCGAGCTGGAGCAGCGCGAGGCCACCTTCACGGCCCTGGCGTCGCACTTCTTCACCACCTTCCCCCAGTTGGAAGGGCTGCGGTTCAGCCACCGCTGGGGCGGCGTCATCGACACCTGCACCCGGTTCTGCGCGTTCTTCGGCACCGCCTATGAGGGGCGCCTGGCGTACGCGGCCGGGTTCACCGGGCTCGGCGTCGGGGCGACCCGGTTCGGCGCCCGGGTGATGCTCGACCTGCTCGGCGGGGAGGAGACCCCGCTCACCCGGCTCGACCTGGTCCGCCGCAAGCCGCTGCCGTTCCCGCCGGAGCCCATCCGGGCCACCGGCATCCATCTCACCCGCTGGTCGCTCGCCCGCGCCGACGCGCGGGAGGGGCGGCGCAACCTCTGGCTCCGTACTCTCGATCGTCTTGGACTGGGGTTCGACTCCTGATGCGTATCCTCCTCGTCGGCGCCGGTGGCGTCGGCTCCGCCGCCGTCGCCATCGCCGCCCGCCGTTCCTTCTTCGAGACCATGGTGGTCGCCGACCACGACCCCGCGCGCTCCGCGCGGGCGGTCGCCGGCCACGGCGACCGGTTCGTCGCCGCGACCGTCGACGCCTCCTCGGCCGAGGCCGTCGCCGCGCTCTGCCGGGAGCACCGGATCACCCACGTGCTGAACGCGGTCGACCCACGCTTCGTCATGCCGATCTTCGACGGCGCGTTCGCCGCCGGGGCGGACTACCTGGACATGGCGATGTCGCTGTCCCGCCCGCACCCGGACGCGCCGCACGCCGAGACCGGGGTGAAGCTCGGCGACGAGCAGTTCGCGGTGGCCGCCGCCTGGGCGGAGGCCGGCCGGCTGGCGCTCTGCGGCATCGGCGTCGAACCCGGCCTCTCCGACGTCTTCGCCCGCTACGCCGCCGACGAACTGTTCACCGAGATCGACGAGATCGGGGTACGCGACGGCGCGAACCTCACCGTCGACGGCTACGACTTCGCCCCCTCGTTCTCCATCTGGACCACCATCGAGGAGTGCCTGAACCCGCCGGTCGTCTGGGAGGCCGACCGGGGCTGGTTCACCACCCCGCCGTTCTCCGAGCCCGAGGTGTTCGAGTTCCCCGAGGGGATCGGCCCGGTCGAGTGCGTCAACGTGGAGCACGAGGAGGTGCTGCTCATCCCGCGCTGGGTGAAGGCGAAGCGGGTCACCTTCAAGTACGGCCTCGGCGACGAGTTCATCGAGGTGCTGAAGACCCTGCACAAGCTGGGCCTGGACTCGACCCGCCCGGTGCGCGTCCGCGGCGTCGAGGTGTCGCCGCGCGACGTGGTGGCCGCCTGCCTGCCCGACCCGGCCACCCTGGGCGACCGGATGCGCGGCAAGACCTGCGCCGGCACCTACGTGACCGGCACCGGGCCGGACGGCCGGCCGCGGCGGGTCTACCTCTACCACGTGGTCGACAACGAGTGGTCGATGGCCGAGTACGGCCACCAGGCCGTGGTCTGGCAGACCGCGGTCAACCCGGTCGTGGCCCTGGAGCTGCTGGCCACCGGGGCCTGGTCCGGCACCGGCGTGCTCGGCCCCGAGGCGCTGCCCCCGCGGCCCTTCCTCGACCTGCTCACCGGCTACGGCTCGCCGTGGGGAATGGAGGAGCGGTGACCCGCTACGGCCCGATGTACGGCCCCGACGTGACGTTCCTCGGCGTGCCGCCGTGCACCCTCGAAGAGCCGGTGACGTACGCCGACGCCGACGTCGTGATCGTCGGCGCGCCCTTCGACGGCGGCACCTCGCACCGGCCGGGCACCCGCTTCGGCCCGTCCGCCATCCGCCAGGCCTGCTACCTGCCGCACGACGGCTCCCGCCCGTCCCTGGCCCTGCGGGTGGACGCGCTGCGGGACCTGTGCGTCTACGACGCCGGCGACGTCGAGATGTTCTCCGGCGACATCGAGCGCTCGCTGGCCGCGCTGGAGACCGCCGTGCACGCGGTCGCCGCCGCCGGGGCGATTCCCATCGTGCTCGGCGGCGACCACTCGATCGCGCTGCCGGACGCCACCGGGGTGGCCCGGCACCACGGGCTCGGCCGGGTGTCCCTCGTGCACTTCGACGCGCACGCCGACACCGGGGACATCGAGTTCGGCTCGCTGCACGGGCACGGCCAGCCGATGCGCCGGCTCATCGAGTCCGGCGCGGTACGCGGTGACCGCTTCCTCCAGATCGGCCTGCGCGGCTACTGGCCGGGCCCCGAGACGCTGTCCTGGATGGCCGACCAGCGGATGCGCTCGTACGAGATGACCGAGGTGGTGGCACGCGGCCTCGACGAGTGCCTTTCGGAGGCGTTCGTGATCGCCACCGACGAGTGCGAGGGCGTCTTCCTCTCCGTCGACGTGGACGTCGTCGACCCGGGCATGGCACCCGGCACCGGCACCCCCGAGCCGGGCGGGTTCACCTCCCGGCAGCTCCTCGACGCCGTCCGCCGGGTCTGCTACGAGCTGCCGGTGGTCGGCGTGGACCTGGTCGAGGTCGCCCCGCCCTACGACCACGCCGACATCACCGCGTACCTCGGCAACCGGGTGGTGCTGGAGGCCCTGTCGGCGATCGCCCGCCGCCGCCGCGACGCCGCCGGCGGCGACCCCTGGAACCCGAGCCAGCCCCTCCTCGACGCCCGCTGACGCTCCTCCCCGCTGTTTAGTTCGGGCTATAGTTAGGGTGTGGGTGCTGACGCGGGACGCTGGTCGGTCGGTCCGGGTCACGGGCGAGGTCCGCCAATGGCTGCGTGATCTCCGGCGGAATGATCCCGCGCTTCGCCCCCGGTCAGGCCGGGACGTGGCGATCCGGGTGTTGTTCGTCTTCGACCCGTGGTCGCAGGCGGTGCTCCTGATCGCGGGCAACAAGGCCGGCAACTGGAGCCGCTGGTACCAGCAGAACATCCCGATGGCGGAGGTTGCGTACAAGGCTTGGCTCGACAATGAGCGCGAGCGAAGGGGGGAGTCGTGACGGAGTTCTACGACTGGGATGAGGTCCGTGCCGAACTCGGCGGCGACGACGCGGCCTACGAGGCGGAGCGGGCCCGGACCGAGGCCTGGGTGAGCGCCTTCCACCTGGCGGAGGAACGCAAGCGGCTGGGGCTCACCCAGCGACAGGTCGCCGAGCTCATGGGGGTCACGCCGGGCCGGGTCAGCCAGATCGAGAACGGCGACCTCGACGTGAACGAGGTGGCGACCTTGAGCCGCTACGCGACGGCCCTCGGCGCGAAGCTGCGCATCATCTTCGACTACGGGGACGATCTCCGCCAGATCGCCTGACCGTCAGCGCCGGGGGCAGCGTTGGACGAGGCGGAGCGGTTCGGTGGTCTGGGTGAGCGAGTTGGGCTCGACGACGAGGCGGGCCGTGGCCGTGGCGGGCCCGCCGCGGAAGGCGCCCCGGTCGGCCGGGATCGTCGCTGTCCAGGTGCCGGAGGTCCGGTCGTCGGTGCACGCCCCGATCACGCCGAACCCGAAGCCGGTGATCGAACCCCGGCGGGCCCGCTGGTCGAGGTGGACCTCGATGTACGCGAGGCCCCGCTCGGCGCCGCAGGCGTACCGGCCGCCGATGGTGGCGGTGTGCGCGGGGACGTCGGCGGCGCCGTACCAGTTGACGGAGATCCTCGGTGCCGGGGCGGCGACGGCGGCGCCCGGCGCGAGGCCGAGCGTGGCGGCCGTGGCGAGGGTGGCGAGGCCGGCGGCGAGCAGGGGCTGTCGGACCGGGCGCATGCTCGGGCTCCTGTCTGGCGGTGGTGGGATACTGCTCCGACGTGGACCGGCGTCAGCATCCCACCGGCGCGACGCCCGCGAGCTGGAAGATCTCGGACAGTCAGCGGGCCAGCTGGGAGCGGATGAGGAAGCGGACGCCCTCCGGGGCCTCCAGGGAGAAGCCGCTGCCCCGGCCGGGCACCACGTCGACCGTGAGCCGGGTGTGTTTCCACAGCTCCCACTGGGCGGTGGACATCCAGAACTCGACCGGCTCGGGTACCCCCTCGACCTCCAGCGCGGCGAGCAGCACGTCCGAGCCGCCGGTGCGGAACTCGCCGGCCGGATAGCACATCGGGGCGCTGCCGTCGCAGCAGCCGCCGGACTGGTGGAACATGATCGGCCCGTGGGCCGCCCGCAGCGACCGGATGAGACCGGCCGCCGCGGGCGTCAGGCTGACGGGGTCGCCCATCAGAAGAAGCCCAGCTTCTTGGGGGAGTAGCTGACCAGCAGGTTCTTGGTCTGCTGGTAGTGCTCCAGCATCATCTTGTGGTTCTCCCGGCCGATGCCGGACTGCTTGTACCCGCCGAACGCGGCGTGCGCCGGGTAGGCGTGGTAACAGTTGGTCCAGACCCGGCCGGCCTGGATGGCCCGCCCGGCCCGGTAGGCGGTGTTGATGTCCCGGGTCCAGACGCCGGCACCCAGGCCGTAGAGGGTGTCGTTGGCGGTCTTCACGGCGTCGTCCAGGTCGGCGAAGGAGGTCACCGAGACCACCGGACCGAAGATCTCCTCCTGGAAGATCCGCATCGAGTTGTCGCCCTCGAAGATCGTGGGCTGCACGTAGTACCCGCCGGAGAGTTCGCCGCCCAGGTCGGCCCGCTCGCCGCCGGTCAGCACCTTCGCGCCCTCCTGGCGGCCGATGTCCAGGTAGGACAGGATCTTCTCGAGCTGGTCGTTGGACGCCTGCGCCCCGATCATCGTGTCGGTGTCCAGCGGGTGGCCCTGCGTGACCTGCTGGGTCCGCGAGACCGCCGCGGCCAGGAAGTCCGAGTAGTGGCCCTGCTGGATGAGCGCCCGCGACGGGCAGGTGCAGACCTCGCCCTGGTTGAGCGCGAACATGGTGAAGCCTTCGAGCGCCTTGTCGAAGAAGTCGTCGCGGGACGCGCTGACGTCGTCGAAGAAGATGTTCGGGCTCTTGCCGCCCAGTTCCAGGGTGACGGGTTTGATGTTCTCGCTGGCGTACTGCATGATCAGCCGCCCCGTGGTGGTCTCACCGGTGAACGCCACCTTCGCGACCCGGGCCGAGGAGGCGAGCGGCTTGCCCGCCTCGACGCCGAAGCCGTTGACCACGTTGACCACGCCGGGCGGGAGCAGGTCGGCGACCAGCGAGAGCAGGTGGTGGATCGAGGCGGGGGTCTGCTCGGCCGGCTTGAGCACCACGGCGTTGCCGGCGGCGAGCGCCGGGGCGAGCTTCCAGACCGCCATGAGGATCGGGAAGTTCCACGGGATGATCTGCCCGACCACGCCGAGCGGCTCGTGGAAGTGGTACGCCACCGTGTCGTCGTCGAGCTCGCCGAGCGAGCCCTCCTGGGCCCGGATCGCCCCGGCGAAGTAGCGGAAGTGGTCGATGGCCAGGGGGATGTCGGCGGCCAGGGTCTCGCGTACCGGCTTGCCGTTCTCCCAGGTCTCGGCGATGGCGAGGGATTCCAGGTTCTCTTCCATGCGGTCGGCGATCCGGTTGAGGATGAGCGACCGTTCGGCGACCGAGGTGCGGCCCCAGGCGTCGGCGGCGCCGTGCGCCGCGTCGAGCGCCTTCTCCACGTCCTCGGCGGTGCCCCGGGCCACCTCGCAGAAGGTCTGCCCGGTCACCGGGGTGGGATTCTCGAAGTACCGGCCGCCGTGCGGCTTCACGTACTCGCCGCCGATGAAGTGGTCGTAGCGGGACTGCCAGTGGGTGGGGGCGTCGTAGCGCGTCACGGGTACCTCCGCCGTCCGTGGGGGGTGGATGGCGGAGGACGTTAGTTCCCGCGACGTTGCAGCAACGTTGCGCGCGGCAGGTCGTACTCCTCGGCGAGCTGGCGGGCCCGGGCCAGGGCGAGCGGCCGGCGCGGCGCGCCCGGCGGCAACGCCCGCGCCAGGGCCTGCCAGGCGACGAGGTCGTCGGCGCCGGTGGGCGTCGCGGTCCAGGCCGCGAGCAGCGCCGGGTCCGCGGCGGCCAGCACGGCCGCGCGGAGCTGGCCGTCGACCAGCCGCCGCAGTCGCGCCACTCCCGGCGCGTCCGACCCGGGCAGCAGGGGCCCGGGGTACGCCCGCAGCGCCCCCGCCGCGTCGCCGCGTTCGAGTAGTTCGGTGACGGTACGGAAGTCGGCGCGCACGGTCGGCCGCAGCCGGTAGGGGCGGGAGTCGAGCAGTTCGTCGCCGAGGGCCCGGCGCAGCCGGGACAGTTCGGCGCGCAGGGTGACCGGGTGCAGCCGGTCGTCGCCGTAGAGGTCGAGGCCGAGCTGTTCGCCGGTGCGGCCCTCGGGGTGGTCGAGGAGCAGCACCAGCAGCTCGCTGTGCCGCCGGCCGAGCCGGATCCGCCGGCCGCCGACGCGCAGTTCCGCCTCGTCCCGGCCGAGCGCGGCGACGTGCGCCACGCCGGGTTCGGCGGGGGCGGCGCCGGCCAGGAACGCCTCGGCGGCGCGGGCGGTGGCCCGGACCAGGGCCAGGCTCTGCGGGGTGGCCAGGTGGTCCCCGCCGGTGATGTCGACGGCGCCGAGCAGCCGGCCGGTGGTGGGGTCGTGGATCGGTGCGGCGGCGCAGGTCCAGCGCTGCACCGGCCGGACGAAGTGCTCGGTGGCGAAGATCTGCACGCTGTGGTCGACGGCCAGGGCGGTGCCGGGCGCGTTGGTGCCGGCGTGGGCCTCGTCCCAGCGGGCGCCGGGCACGAAGTTCATCCGCTCGGCGTGCCGGAGCACGCCGGGGTGGCCCTCCACCCAGAGCAGCCGGCCGTCGGCGTCGCAGACCGCCATGAGGTGCGCGCCGTCGAGCGCGATGCCGCCGAGCAGGTCGCGGAAGAGGGGGAGCACGCGGTTCAGGGGGTGGGCGGCGCGGTAGCTTGCCAGCGCGTCGTCGGTGAGGTCGACCGGGGCGGTGGTCTCCGGGTCGAGCAGCGCGGACCGTTCCCACGACCGGCGGACCACGTCGCGGACCCGGCCCGTGGTGGTGCCGGCGGTGAGGAACGCTTCGTGGGCGGCGCCGACCTGCGCGATCCGCTCGGCCGGATCGGCGCCGAATTCCAGGGCGAGCCACGGGTCAGCCATCGGCGACCTCCTCGCGCCCATGGTGACCCAGCTCACCGCCGATCGCCAAGCCGCCGCCTAACTTGTCATTGACAAGTTCTGCGGCGGCACTCAAACTTGACATCGACAAGATACGATCGGGAGGTCGGGATGGAACTCGCGACGGTCCGCAGGATGTGGCAGCTCATCGAACCCGTGCACGCGCTGGTCTACTACGCGCCCGAGCTGACCGAGGAGGCCGCCGGGCTCGGCCTGGCCACCGACGAGCGCTGGCCCGGCTACTTCGCGCTGCGCAGCGCCCCGCTCGGCGCGGCCGGCCCGAACCTGGTCGCCGCCACCTACTACAGCTTCAGCCCCCGGATGGTCGCCGGGTACGTGCCGGCCGTCTGGGCCGCAGCCGACCCCGCGAAGGTGCTCGCCGCCCGGCTGTCCGGCGTGGACCGTGCGCTGCGCGCCCTGCTCGGCGACCGGGTCGACTCGCCCGAGCTGGCCGAGGCCGCCACCCTGGCCCGCCGCGCGGTGCGCGCCGCCGACCTGGGCGGCCGTCCGCTGGCCGCCGCCAACGCCGACCTGCCCTGGCCGGACGCGCCGCACCTGGCGCTCTGGCAGGCGGCCACGATCCTGCGCGAGCACCGGGGCGACGGCCACATCGCCGCGCTGCGGACCGCCGGGCTGGACCCGGCCGAGTCACTGGTCTCCTTCGCCGCGGTCGGCGCCGCCCCCGTGGAGGTCTTCGCCAGCCGGCGGTGGACCGCCGACGAGTGGGCCGCCGCCCGCGACCGGCTGGCCGCCCGGGGTCTGGTCGACGGCGACGGGGTGGCCACCGAAGCTGGCCGCCGGCTCCGCGACGAGGTGGAGCGGCGGACCGACGAGCTGGCCGCCGCGCCGTGGCGGGCGCTCGGACCGGCCGTCGGCCGGTTCGCCCAGCTCGTCGCCCCGGTCACCCAGGCCGTGGTGGCCACCGGCCTGCTGCCGGCACAGAGCACCCTGGGGATCGCGCGCCCGCAGTGATCCGGCTCACACCGCAGCCGCGGGGGACCCCTCCGGCCCGGACGAACGCCCCAGACGGCACGACGGGCACCGCCCCCGGCCCGCCGGCGTGGAGGATTGCTCCGGCGGCGCTTACGGAACCCTTATCTCCTGCCTGGGACCGTATGCGGGACGGACGAGGAGCACAGGGGAGCGGACAGCGGTGCGGGTGTTGGTGGCGGACGACGAGCGGTTGCTGGCGGACACGGTCGCCGAGGGGCTGCGTCGGTTCTCGATGGCGGTCGACGTCTGCTACGACGGCGACGGCGCGCTGGAGCGGATCGGGGTCAACCGGTACGACGTGGCCGTGCTGGACCGGGACATGCCCGGTGCCACCGGCGACGAGGTGTGCCGCAGCCTGGCCGGCTCCGACGCGGGCACCCGCGTGCTGCTGCTCACCGCCGCCGCCGGCATCCGCGACCGGGTGGCGGGCCTCGGGCTGGGCGCCGACGACTACCTGACCAAGCCGTTCGCCTTCGCCGAGCTGGTGGCCCGGGTGCAGGCGCTGGGCCGGCGGTCCGCCCCGGCGGTGCCGCCCGTGCTGGAACGGCACGGGGTGGTGCTCGACGTGGCCCGGCACACGGTCACCCGGGACGGGCGACCGCTCGGCCTGAGCCCCAAGGAGTTCGCCGTCCTGCACGTGCTCATGCGCGCCGGCGGCCGCGTGGTCAGCGCCGAGGACCTGCTCGAACAGGCCTGGGACGAGTTCGCCGACCCGTTCACCAACGCGGTCCGGGTGACCGTGATGACCCTGCGCAAGAAGCTCGGCCAGCCGTCGGTCATCCACACCGTGCCGAAGGCCGGCTACCGGATCGGCGAGCCGGAATGAGCCCCCGCCGTCGTTTCCTCCTGGTCGGGGTGCTCGCCCTGCTCGTCGGCTACTGGCTGCCCGGCCTGGGCAAGTGGCTGCTCGGCCAGGTGTGGTGGCGGACCCAGCAGTTCTGCGACGTGCCGACGGTCGGCGTGGTCTGCGAGCCGGCCCGTCCGTTCGTCCCGCTGCTTCCCGGGCTGGCCGAGTTCGTGGTGCTGCTGGCCGGTGGCGTCGCGGTCTGGGGCGCCGCCCGGTGGTGCCTGCGCCCGGTGCGCGACCTCGCCGACCCGATCGCCGACCTCGGGCCGCAGAACCTCGGGCACCGGATCCGCCGCGGCGGCCGCGACGAGCTGGCCCGGCTGGCCCGCGCCATCGACGACATGATGGACCGGGTCACGGCCGGCTACGAGGGGCAGCGGCGGTTCGCCGCGAACGCCTCCCACGAGCTGCGTACGCCGCTGGCGGTGCAGCGGACGCTCATCGAGGTCGGCATGGCCCAGACGCTCACCGGCGAGCAGCTCGACCTGCTCACCGCCCAACTGCTGGCCACCAACGAGCGCAACGAGCGGCTCATCGAGGGCCTGCTCGCGCTCAGCGAGAGCGACCAGGGGTTGCGCTCCTCCACCCCGCAGCGCCTCGACGAGATCGTCACCACGGTGCTGGCCGCGTACGCGGACCGGGCGGCCGAGGCCGGGGTGACGGTGGAGAGCCGGCTGGCGCCCCGGGTCGTGCCGGGCGAGCGGGTGCTGCTGGAACGCCTGGTCAGCAACCTGGTGGAGAACGGCATCAAGTACAACCGGCCGGACGGCCGGCTCACCGTGACCGTCGGCGGTGACCCGGCGCTGACCGTCACCAACTCCGGCCAGGCCGTGCCGGGCGAGGCGGTCGCCGGCCTCTTCGAGCCCTTCCGGCGCCTGGCCCGGGACCGGACCAACCAGGGCGGCGGCGCCGGGCTCGGCCTGGCCATCGCCCGCTCGATCACCCAGGCGCACGACGGCATCATCGCCGCCCGGCCCGGCGAGGACGGCGGCCTGCGGGTCGACGTCCAGCTACCCGCCGTGCGCTGACCCACCCTTCCGACCTCCGGGAGCCGCCCTCACGGCATCCCGCGATGCCACCTGCCCGAAAAACGACCGACGGCGTGCGACGCCGGGAGAGGAGACCGCTGTGCCGACGCGTACCGAACGGGCCGCGACGCCGGCCGGCCGGGTGGTCTGGGCCGACGTGGCCAAGGGCGCCTGCATCATCCTCGTGGTGCTCTGGCACGTCATCGTCAAGCACTACCTGCTGATCGACTGGCGGATCGACCTGCCCGTGCCGGGCGCCTGGGGGTTGCTCGGCGAGCAACTGCTCCCGCTGCGGATGCCGCTCTTCTTCACCCTCTCCGGGATCTTCGCGGCGAACGCCGTCGCCCGGCCGTGGCACGTCGCCGGCCGCCCCCGGATCGCCCGGAACCTCCACCTCTACGCCACCTGGCTGCTGATCCACACCGCCCTGCTGGCCCTCGTGCCGGGCTTCCCGACCGACCGGGCCACCAGCCTCGGCGGCCTGCTCGCCCAGCTCACCGTCACGCCCTCCAACCTCTGGTACCTGTACGCGCTGGCGCTCTACTTCGCGCTGGCCAAGGCGCTGCGCCGGGTCCACCCGGCGGTGCTGCTGGCGGTCTCGGGCGCGCTCTCCGCCGTGGCGGCCACCGGCCTGCTGGACAGTCCCGGCAACCGGGGGCAGGTCTACCAGAACTTGGTGTTCTTCCTGGCCGGCGTGCACCTGCGGCCGCACCTCCAGCGCTGGGCGGCCGGCGCGAGCGCCCGCCGCCTGGCCGGGACCGCGACGGCGTACGCCGTCGCGCTGGCCGCCATGGCGCTGGCCGGCGCCGAGGGCTGGCCCGGCGTCCGGCTGCTGGTGTCGGTCGTCGCGGTGGCGTTCGGCGTCACGGCCGCGGCCCGGGCGGCCCGGCTGCGGGTGGTCGGCGGGGCGCTCGCCCGGCTCGGCCGCCGGACGCTGCCGATCTACGTGATCCACATGCCGGTGCTGGCCCTGCTGCACCGGCTCCTCGCCGGCCCGGTCGCCGACCTGAACCGACCGGGGCGGGCGCTGCTGGTGGCCGGCTACCCGGTGCTGCTCACCGCCGTGGTGCTGGCGCTCAGCCTCGCCGTCCACCGCGGACTCACGGCGGCCGGCGCGCGCTGGCTGTTCGACCTGCCGCGCCGCGCCGGCACCGACCACAACCGAGAAGGAGAGACCATGTCCCCCAGCCACGCTCCGGCCCTGCCGGACCGGGCCCGCGTCGAGGAGGCCGCCTGGTGGCTGTCCGGCCGGGTGGTGCGTACACCCGTGCTGAACTGCCCGGCGATCGACCGGCTGGCCGGCGCCCGGATCCTGCTCAAGGCCGAGAACCTCCAGACCGGAGGCTCCTACAAGATGCGCGGCGCGATGCTGGCGGTGGGCCGGCTCGCCGCGGACGGCCACACCGGCGTGGTCGCGCAGAGCACCGGCAACCACGCGGTGGCGGTGGCCCTCGCCGCCCGCCGGCACGGGCTGGCCGCGACCGTGGTGCTGCCGGTCGACGCGGCGCCGGTCAAGGTGGCCCGGGCCCGCGCCGCCGGGGCGCGGGTGGTCCTCGCCGGCACCACCGTCGAGGAGCGGCTGGCCGTCGCCCGGCAGGTCGCGGACGCCGACGGTCACCCGCTGGTCGACGCGTACGACCATCCGGACGTGGTGGCCGGGCAGGGCAGCGCCAGCCTGGAGCTGATCGAGGAGGCGGAGCGCGCCGGCACCCCGCTGGACGCGCTGGTGGTGCCCGTGGGCGGTGGCGGCGGCGTCGCGGGGGCCTGCCTGGCCGCCGCCGGGACCCCGATCGAGGTGTACGGCGTCGAGCCGGTCGGCTGCGACTCGCTGGCCCGCAGCCTCGCCGCCGGCCGGCCCACCCCGGTCGTCCCGGCCCCCACCATCGCCGACGGGCTCCGCCCGAGCTGCGTCGGCGACCTGCCGTTCGCGGTGGCGCGGGACGCCGTCCGGGGCGTCGTCCGGGTCGACGACGACGCCATCGCCGACGCGTTCCGGCTGCTCCTGCTGGAGCTGAAGGTGCTCGTCGAGCCGTCCGGAGCGGCCGGACTCGCCGGCGCGCTGCGGCTCGCCGGCGGCCCGGAGGACGGGCGGTACCGGACGGTCGGCGTGGTGCTGACCGGCGGCAATGTCGAGGCGGAACTGGTGGCCCGGCTGGCGGGGGGACCCGTCGCCGACCTGGCCCGGATGGAAGGGGTGGCGGCGTGAGAGCTGCGACGCGGATCGGTGTCCTGTTCGGTGGCCCGTCGGCGGAGCACGAGGTCTCCTGCGCCTCGGCGCTCGGTGTGGCCCGGGCCCTGGCGCAGCGGGGCCACCAGGTGGTCGCGCTCGGGATCACCCGCGCCGGCGGGTTGCGACTGGTGCCGGAGCCGGTGCTGGCCGAGCGCTGCGCGAGCGTGGGCGCCGGCCGGGCCATCGACGACCGGCTGCCGGTGACCGGCCCGGCCGTCGAGCTGCGGGCCGGGGCGCGCGCCGGCACGGTGGCGGTCACCGCGGCCGACGCGCCCGGAGCGGTGCATGCCGAGCTGGACGTGGTCTTCCCGGTGCTGCACGGCCCGTACGGCGAGGACGGCGTCGTGCAGGGGCTGCTCGAATCGCTCGGCGTGCCGTACGTCGGGTGCGGGATCCTCGCCTCCGCCGTCGGGATGGACAAGGTCGCGATGAAGCGGGCGCTGCGGGCCGAAGGGGTGCCGACCACCCCGCACGTCTGGTTCGACGCGCCGACCTGGCGGGCCGCGGAGGACCCGGAGAAGCTGGTCGTCGGGCTGCGCCGGCCGCTGTTCGTCAAGCCGGCACGGATGGGCTCGTCCATCGGGATCTCCCGGGTGGCCGAGGGCGACGACCTCGTGGCGGCCGTCGAGGAGGCGCTCCGGCACGACCACGTGGTGCTGGTCGAGCAGGGCGTGACTGGCCGAGAGCTGGAGTGCGGGGTGCTCGGCGGCTGGCAGCCGGAGGCGTCGGCGGTCGGCGAGGTCCGGGTCGAGGGCGGCTGGTTCGACTACCGGCAGAAGTACTTCGGCGACGCCGACCCGATGACCGTCCCGGCGCCGCTGCCCGACGAGGTCACCGAGCGGATCCGGGAGCTGTCCGTGCGGGCGTTCACGGCGATCGGCGGCTGGGGACTGGCCCGCGTCGACTTCCTCTACGACGAGGCGACCGGCGAGGTGTTCGTCAACGAGCTGAACACCCTGCCCGGCTTCACGGCGCACTCGATGTACCCGAAGGTGTGGGCCGAGTCCGGCGTCGCCTACCCCGAGGTGGTGGACCGGCTGGTGGCGCTCGCCTTCACCCGGCACGAGGCCCGGCCCCGGGGCGGTGGGGCATGATCCTGCTCTCCGATCCCCGGGTCGCCGCCGTGTCCAGCCGGGACGACGGCGATCCCCTGATCGACCTGCGGGGACTGCCGGAGCTGCGGCTGGACACCCGGGCCGCGGACCCCGCCGGGGCGTACGCCCGGGTGCGGCGCGGGGTCGCGGACCGGTTGCTGGCCGCGCAGCGCGCGCTGCCGGCCGGCCTGCGCCTCCTGGTGGTCGAGGGGTACCGGCCGTACCGGGCGCAGCTCGACATCTTCACCGGCTACCGGGACGAGCTGCGCCGGCGTTACCCGGACTGGCCGGCGGACCGGCTGCACCGGGAGACCACGAAGTTCGTCTCGCCGGTCGAGGTGGCGCCGCACAGCACCGGCGGGGCGGTCGACCTCACCCTGTGCGACGCCGACGGGGTCGAGCTGGAGATGGGCACCGCCCTCGACGCCACCCCGGAGGAGAGCGCCGACGCCTGCTTCACGGCGGCCCGGCACATCCCGGTGAGCGCGTGGCGCAACCGGCAGGTCCTGGTGGCCGCGCTCAGCGGGGCGGGGCTGGTGAACTATCCCACCGAGTGGTGGCACTGGTCCTACGGCGACCGCTACTGGGCGCTGCTCACCGCAGCGCCACACACCCGTTACGGTCCGTTGTGATCTGCCGTCCCGACTGAACGGTCCGGCCCTCCCGTCCGTACCACGCGTCGAACGAGACCACCGGACGACGGGAGAGACAACGTGAAGGTGCAGCGCAAGCACGTGCTGGCGGCGACCGTGGCACTGGCCGCCTCGGCGGTCGTCGCGGTGGGCACGGGGATGGGGTTCGCGGAGACCACCCCGACCGGCCAGTCGGCCTGTGCGGGGTCGGTGACCTTCTCGGCCGAGGGTGGGGCGCCGGCGGCCACCAGCGACCGCTTCCCCGTGGGCACCCGGTTGCGGGTGACCAACCTGGACAACCGCAAGGTCGCGACCGTCACGGTGACCGGCCCGTCGGGCAGTTGCGTCCTGCTCAACGCGGCGGCCATGGACCTGGTCCGCGAGCCGGGCAAGAACGTCATCCGCCGCAACCTGGTCGAACGCCTCGACGGCGGCGCCCCGGCGACCGGCGCGGCCGGGCCGGGTGGCGCCCCGGTCGGCGAGGCCCGGCCGGGCAACGCCCAGCCCGGCGGCGCGCCCGCCAGCGTCTGCAGCGGGGCGATCACCTTCTCCGCCGAGGGCGGGGCGCCGGCCGCCACCAGCGGGCAGTTCCCGGTGGGCACCCGGCTGCGGGTGACCAACCTGGACAACGGCAGGGCCGCGACCGTGACGGTCACCGGGCCGTCCGGGAGCTGCGTGCTGCTCAACGCGGCGGCCATGGACCTGATCCGGGAGCCGGGCAAGAACCTGGTCCGCCGCAACGTGGTGGAACTGCTGCGCTGAGCCGGCCCGGCAGGGTGGGTGGTGGCGTCCCACCCACCCTGCCCCAGGGCTCAGGCGATCCGGCGGATCCGACGTACGGCGAGGTAGAGCAACAGGGCGGCGAGGGCGACGAAGATGCCGGTCTCGATCCACTGGAACAGCCAGAACCGGTCCGCCGGCTGGTACAGCTCCCAGTTGTAGGCGCCGGGTCCGGCGCCGAGTTCCTCCCCGCAGCGGCGGCCATCCGGTCCCTGGCCGCCCGGCGGGCACATGATCCGGGTGTCGGCCGCCACCATCTTCCCGTCGGCGTTGCGCACCCCGTTGGCGAGGACCCAGTTGCCCCGGGACTCCTGCAGCGGTTCGGCTCCCTCGATCGGGAAGGTGAGGGTGCGGGCGGGCTGGTAGTGCGGTCTGGCCAGGATCGCCACCGCCGCCCGAACCCCGATGAACGCGGCCAGGGTGACGCCCATCGCGGGCAGCATCCGGCGCCAGAGGGTGCCGGCGAAGATGCCGAGTGCCACCGCGAAGAGGGTGTAGCCGATCGGGGCGATGCCCTGCAGGTCGAAGACGATGAAGCCGAGGCGGCCCTCGTGCGCGGCCTGGGTCAGCGGGCTGACCCACCAGGCCATGCCCAGTCCGTAGCCGATCGCCAGGGTCACCGTGACCACGACGACCAGGCCGAACTTCACCAGGGCCCACCGCGTCCGGCCGACGCCCTGCGTCCAGGCGAACCGGTGCGTGCCGTGCTCCACCTCCCGGGCGACCAGCGGGGCACCCCAGAACAGACCGACGAGCACCGGCAGGACGACGAGCAGGACCGCCACCAGGTTCAAACTCTGGTACCGGTTGGTGAACTGACGGAACGCCGAATCACAGCCGTTCGCCGTGGCCCGCTCGACCTCCGAACGCGCGAGCTGACTGACGCAGTCCGGCAGCCCGAGTTCGGTGAAGCTGTGCCGCATCGACACGCCGATCGGGATCATGAGGGCCGCCAGCGCGGCGAAGCCGAGGAGGGTGAAGAGCAGCTGCTTGCGGTGCTGCCGCCAGGCCAGCCAGATCATGCCGGCACCTCCCAGGCCGCGTGGCTCGTGGTGGTCTCGCCCTCGGCGAGGTAGGCCAGCACGAGGTCCTCCAGCGTCACGTCGTGCACGGTCCACTCCGGAGAGAGGACCTCGCCGCTCGTACGGACCAGCAGCGTCGACTGCCGGGCGGTGTGACTCGCCCGGACCACGGCCTCGACCCCGTCGATCGGTTCGCCGCCGTGCCGGGGCCCGACCAGCTGCCGGTGTGCGGCGACCAGGTCGTCGACCGCGCCCACCAGGTGCACCCGGGCGGCCTGCAGCACGACCAGGTAGTCGCAGACCCGTTCGAGGTCGGCCAGCAGGTGCGAGGAGAGCAGCACGGTCGTCTCGGAATCGGCGACGCTGCCCATCAGCGACTGCAGGAACTCCCGGCGCGCCAGCGGATCGAGGCTGGCGACCGGTTCGTCGAGGAGCAGCAGCCGGGGTCGCTTCGCGAGTGCGAGTGCGAGCGCGACCTGCGCCCGCTGGCCGCCGGACAGCTTGCCGACAGGCAGCTTCGGCGGGATGCCGAGCTGGGCCAGCCGGTTGCGGGCGAGCGCCCCGTCCCAGCGTTTGTTCATCCGGCGGCCCAGCTCCACCAGCTCGGCCGCGGTGAAGTCCCGGTAGAGCGGGGTGTCCTGAGCGACGAAACCGATCTCGGGCAGCACCGACGGGTTGGCGTACGGCGTTTCGCCGAAGATCCGCACCGCGCCGGCGTCCGGCCGCAGCAGGCCGACCGCGAGGTGCAGCAGGGTGCTCTTGCCGGCACCGTTGGGGCCGACGAGGGCGGCGATCCGCCCGGCGGGCAGGCGCAGCGAGCAGTCCCGCAGCGCCCAGGTTCTTCCGTACCGTTTGCCGAGCTGCTCGGCCTCCAGCGCGATCTCCATCAGCTGTCCTCTCATCCTGCTGAGGCGGGTTCGGCGCGCGTCGTGCCGGCGACGAGTGCGGCCCGCATGGTGGTCTCGACCAGGGCGGTGACGTCTTCCGGGGTGAGCCCTGCGGCGCGGGCGCGGTGCAGCCAGGCCACCAGCTCCTCGCGAAGCTCGGTCTGATCGGCCAGCGACGAGCCGGCGACGGTGTTGCGGACGAAGGTGCCGACGCCGGGGCGTCCCTCGACCAGACCTTCGATCTCCAGCTCGCGATACGCCTTCAGCACCGTGTTCGGGTTGATGGCCAGCGACTGCGCGACGTCGCGGACCTTCGGCAACTGGTCGCCAGCCGTCAGCAGCCCCACCCGCAGGGCCTGCTTGACCTGCTGGATCAGCTGCACATAGGTGTTCACCTTGGACCGGCCGTCCAGTACGAACTCGATCACGCGACGCCCTTCTATTGTCCTACGACAGTAGGACTATAGGACAGGACCCGCCGCCGTGGGGTCCCCTCGCCGGGAGTGTCGGAGGCGAGGCCTAGCGTGCCGGGCGTGGGCATCCTGACCGAATACTTCGCGGCCACCCCCGAGCGGGCGCGGGCCGCCGCCGGGACCGGGCCGGGCGACGACCTGGCGCCGCTGCGGTGCAAGAACGTCGAGCCGTTCGTGCTGGGCGGCGCGCTGTGGGAGGTGATCCGCGCGGACCGGCTCGGGTCGCCGCGCGCCGGGCTGCACGCCGGCGGGGAGCGGATCGACGGCCACGACGACGAGGGGCCGTACCTGGTCCGGCTGGTGCCGGACTTCGTCGCCGAGATGGCGGCGCTGCCGGACGAGCGCCTGCGGCCGGTGGCCGCCGAGTGGCGCACCGCCGAGGAGTGGATGGGCGAGCCGGAGATAGACCTGCTGGCCGAGCTGGTGACCGAGCTGCGCCGGGTGGCGCGGGCGGCGGGCGCGGAGGGGCTCGACGCCTACTGCCGGATGTGTCTGTAGGGCGGGGGAGGGTGGAACACCACGGGCGGCACCTGGGGGGGTCGACGCCCGTGGTGTTCCACGATCGAGGGCTGACCTCGGTCAGCCGAAGGCGGCCTCCAGGATGGCCAGGCCGCGGGCCAGCTCGTCGTCCGAGATGACGAGCGGCGGCAGGAAACGCAGCACGTTGCCGTAGGTGCCGCAGGTGAGGGTGAGCAGCCCGGCCGCGTGGCAGGCCGCCGAGATCGCCGCCGTGGCGGCCGGATCCGGGGTCAGCGAGCCCGGCTGGACGATCTCCACGGCGAGCATCGCGCCACGGCCGCGCACCTCGGCGACGCGCGGATCGCGGGCGGCGATGGCTCCCAGCCGGTCGGCCATGACGCTGCCGATCCGCCGGGCGGCAGCGGCCAGGTCCAGCTCGTGCATGGTCTCGATGGCCGCGAGCGCGGCCGCGCAGGCGATCGGGTTGCCCCCGTACGTCCCGCCGAGGCCGCCCACGTGTACCGCGTCCATCAGCTCGGCCCGCCCGGTGACGGCGGCGAGCGGCAACCCGCCGGCGATGCCCTTGGCCAGCGTGACCAGGTCCGGCTCGACGCCCTCGTGCTGGCAGGCGAACCAGTCGCCGGTCCGGCAGAACCCGGTCTGGATCTCGTCGGCCACGAACACCACCCCGGCGGCGGTCGCCCACTCGCGCAGCGCCGGCAGGAAACCCTCGGCCGGCACCACGAAACCGCCCTCGCCCTGGATCGGCTCGATCAGCAGCGCCGCCACGTTCTCGGCGCCGACCTGCTTCTCCACCATCTCGACGGCCCGCGCCGCCGCGGTCGCCCCGTCGAGGCCGCCGTCCCGCAGCGGATACGACATCGGCACCCGGTAGACCTCACCGGCGAACGGCCCGAACCGGTGCTTGTACGGCATGTTCTTCGCGGTCAGCGCCATGGTCAGGTTGGTCCGGCCGTGGTAGGCGTGGTCGAAGACCACCACCGCCGGTCGCCCCGTGGCGTGCCGGGCGATCTTCACGGCGTTCTCCACCGCCTCGGCGCCCGAGTTGAACAGCGCCGAGCGCTTCTCGAAGTCGCCCGGGGTCAGCGCGTTGAGCTGCTCGCAGACCGCCACGTACGACTCGTAGGGCGCGACCATGAAGCAGGTGTGCGTGAAGCGCTCGGCCTGCGCCCGGACCGCCTCGACCACCCTCGGCGCCGAGTTGCCCACGTTCGCCACCGCGATGCCGGCCGCGAAGTCGATCCACTCCCGCCCGTCGACGTCGGTGATCGTGCCGCCGCCCGCGCGGTCGACGTAGGAGGTGATCGTGCTCCCGACACCCCGGGCCACGGCCGCCCCACGCCGCTTGTGCAGTTCCTCGCTCGACACAGCTCAACCCTCCGTTCGCGACTGCGGGGCTCGCAAACCCGGCTCACTCCTCGCGCTCACCGATCAGCCCTCGATGTTGTGCATGACGTGCTTGATCCGGGTGTAGTCCTCCAGGCTGTAGACCGAGAGGTCCTTGCCGTGCCCGGAGTGCTTGAAGCCGCCGTGCGGCATCTCCGAGACGAACGGGATGTGGGTGTTCACCCAGACGCAGCCGAAGTCCAGCCGGCGGGTCATCCGCATGGCCCGGCCGTGGTCCCTCGTCCACACCGAGGCGGAGAGGCCGTAGTCCACGCCGTTCGCCCAGCCCACCGCCTCGTCCTCGTCGGAGAAACGCTGCACGGTGATGACCGGACCGAACACCTCGTCCTGGATGATCTCGTCGGCCTGGCGGACCCCGGAGACCACGGTCGGCGCGTAGAAGTAACCGCGCTCGCCGACCTGGGAGCCGCCGGTCTCCAGGTTCGCGTGATCCGGCAGCCGGTCCACGAACCCGCGTACCCGGCCGAGCTGGTTGGCGTTGTTCAGCGGGCCGTAGAGCACGTCCTCGTCGTCCGGCGCGCCGGTCTTCGTGTTGCGGGCCTGCTCGGCGAGGGCCGCCACGAAGTCGTCGTGGATGCCCGGCCCGGCGAGAACCCGCGTGGCGGCGGTGCAGTCCTGGCCGGCGTTGAAGTAGCCGCCCACCGCGATGGCCTCGGCCGCCGCCGCCACGTCCGCGTCGTCGAAGATCACCACCGGTGCCTTGCCGCCCAGCTCCAGGTGGGTCCGCTTGAGGTCCGGCGCGGCCGCCGCGGCGACCTCCATGCCGGCCCGCGTCGAACCCGTGATCGAGACGAACTGCGGGGTCGGGTGCGACACCAGCGCCCGGCCGGTGTCCCGGTCGCCGCAGACCACGTTGAACACGCCCGGCGGCAGGAACTCCGACGCGATCTCGGCCAGCAGCAGCGTCGACACCGGGGTGGTGTCGGAGGGCTTCAACACCACCGTGTTGCCCGCCGCCAGGGCCGGGGCGATCTTCCAGACCGCCATCATGAGCGGGTAGTTCCAGGGCGTGACCTGAGCGCAGACGCCGATCGGCTCCCGCCGCACGTACGAGGTGTGCCCGGCCATGTACTCACCGGCCGAGCGCCCCTCCAGCAGCCGGGCGGCGCCCGCGAAGAACCGGAACTGGTCCACCGCCGGCGGCAGCTCCTCGTCGGCGGTGAGCTGACGGGGCTTGCCCGTGTTGCGGACCTCGGCGTCGACCAGCTCGGCCGCCCGGGACTCGACGGCGTCGGCGAGCTTCAGCAGGGCCTTCTGCCGCTCGCCCGGGGTGGCGTCCCGCCAGGTCTCGAACGCGGCGGCGGCCGCCTTCATGGCCGCGTCCACGTCCGCCGCACCGGAGACCGGCGCCTGGGCGAAGACCTCTCCCGTGCACGGGTCGATCAGGTCGGCGAAGCCGCCGTCCACCGGGTCGACGTACTCGCCGTTGACGAAGTTGCGCAGCTGTTGCTGATCGCTCATCAGGTGTCTCCGAGGGGTGGCCGGGAGGAAGGTCAGCGGAGGTTATCGCAATCTGACTGCCATCTTGGCTACTGAATCCGAGGCAGACAAGGGTTTGGGCAACTGTTTCCGCGCGGCCTTGCGTGGTCTACGCTGCCGAGCGTGGAGCCGAGAGCCTTCTATGTCGCCGGCCGCCCCGCCCACGGCGAGGGTGAGCTGACCGTCACCCACCCCTACGACGGCCGCACAATCGGGCGTACCACCCTCGCCACGCCCGACCAGGTCGAAGCCGCCGTCGCGGCAGCCGCCGAGGTGGCCGCGGCGGCCGCGGCCCTGCCCGCGCACGCCCGCGCGGCCGCCCTCGACCACGTCTCCCGCCGGCTGGCCGACCGGGCCGACGAGGTCGCCGCCCTGATCACCGCCGAGAACGGCAAGCCGGTGAAGTGGGCGAAGGCCGAGGTGGGACGCGCGGTCTCCACCTTCCGCTGGGCCGCCGAGGAGGCCCGGCGCTTCTCCGGCGAGCTGCAACGCCTCGACACCGACCCGGCGGCCACCGGCCGCATCGCGCTGGTCCGGCGGGTGCCCCGAGGCCCCGTCCTGGGGATCGCGCCGTTCAACTTCCCGCTCAACCTCGTCGCGCACAAGGTCGCCCCGGCCATCGCCGTCGGCGCCCCCATCGTGGTCAAGCCGGCTCCGGCCACCCCGCTCTCCGCGCTGCTGCTCGGCGAGATCCTGGCCGAGACCGACCTGCCCGAGGGCATGTTCTCGGTGCTGCCGCTGCCCAACGAGCGCGCCGCCGAGCTGGTCGCCGACCCCCGGCTGCCCGTCGTGTCGTTCACCGGCTCCGGGCCGGTCGGCGCGGCCATCCGCCGGGCCGCCCCCGACAAGCACGTCACCCTCGAACTCGGCGGCAACGCCGCGGCGGTGATCTGCGAGGACTGGTCGTCCGACGGGGACCTGACCTTCGCCGCGCACCGCATCGCCACCTTCTCCAACTACCAGGCCGGGCAGTCCTGCATCGCCGTGCAGCGGGTGTACGTGCACGAATGGCTCTACGACGGCTTCCTGCCCCGGCTCGTCGCGGCCGTCGAGGAGTTGCGCACCGGCGACCCGACCTCCGAACTGACCGACGTGGGGCCGCTGGTGTCCGTCGAAGCCGCCGAACGCGTCGAGGCGTGGGTCGACGAGGCGGTCGCCGCCGGGGCCACCATCGAGGTCGGCGGGCGCCGGGACGGCGCCACCTACCCGCCCACCGTGCTCAGCGGGGTGCCGTCGTCGGCGAAGGTCTGCACCGAGGAGGTGTTCGGGCCGGTGCTGGTGGTCGCCCCGGTCACCGACGCCCAGGCCGCGTTCACCGCGGTCAACGACTCGGCGTACGGGCTGCAGGCGGGCGTGTTCACCCACAACCTGCAGACCGCGTTCCTCGCGGCCCGGACCCTGGAGGTCGGCGGGGTGATCGTCGGGGACGTGCCGTCGTACCGGGCCGACCAGATGCCGTACGGCGGGGTGAAGGGCTCGGGCGTGGGGCGGGAAGGGCTGCGCAGCGCCATGGACGACTACACCGAACCGCGGGTCATGGTGCTGACCGGGGTGAAGCTGTAGCGCCGCTCACCAGGTGCCGTCGTCGCGGACCCGGGCGGGAGCGCGACCGAGCAGCAGGGTGGTGAGGGCGGTGTCGATGTCGAGGCCGAGGAACCACTCGCCGGCCTGATCGAGCGCGAAGATCCGGCCGTGCTCGTCGACGGCGAGGATGCTCTCCTGCCGCTCGCTGCCGAGCGGGAACAGCCGGACGCCGAGCACCGCGCCGAAATCGCTGAGGGTGTCGGCGGTGTGGGCGCCGCGCAGCGGATTCGTGGTGAACCGGCTGATCCACACGTCCTCGCCCGGCCCCCGCCTGCGGCTGAGAATCGCCGGGAAGGCGGTGAGCGCCTGTTCGGCGGCCGGGAACGCCTCGTGACGGCGGTGCCGTCCGGCGATCTCGCGGGTCTCGGCCATGGCACCCATCGCGAGTGCCTCGTTGAACGCGCTGATCTGCCAGCCCGCATCCACGAGTGCATGCTGCACCGCGTCCGGGAAGCGGCCGGGCTGGATGACCTGCCGCGGCTCCGGGCGCCACTCCTCGGTGAATGCCAGATCGGACCACGGGAGGACGTTGAAGCGCACCAGGAAGGTGGTGCAGGAGTCGCAAGGAAGCTCCGCCGGGCCGCCGGCGGGATCTCCTGGTTCGCGGATGCGGAAGACCTCGAACCGGCTTGTGCCGAGGATCGTCCGGGCCTCGTCCAGTGTCAGCGGCGGAAGGTTCTCGGCGGCACGGAGATGGTCCCGCTCGTGCAGGACGTCGGAGACGACGATCATCTCGGCGTGCCGCTCGCCACCCCGGACCAGGTGGCCGGCGGGCAGCTCGTCCAGATAGGCCTGGACCAGCGGATGATGGCGCAGCTCGACGTCGCCCTTGGCGCCCTGCGCGACGTGCGTGCGACCGTCGACGCTGAGGTGGGCCGCCGCGCCGGGCGTGGGCAGCCTGGTGATCTCCCGGAGCAGTTGACCGGCCGGGTCGACGGTGCGCGGTGCGCGCGGCGCGGCGGGCCGGCGCTGCCGGAACATCTGCTCGACGTCGGCGACCGGCACGCGTGGCCAGGTTGACAGCTCGCCCGTCTCCTTGTCGATGACCGTGGTCGGCAGATCACCGGGAAGGGCCCGGGCCTGGGCGGCCACAGTGGACGTGACCAGGTAACCCAGGTCGAACTCCGCGACGAACGGCGTGCACGGGAATCCCAGGCGCTCGGAATCCCGTCGAGCCCAGACGGCGGCAAGTTGCTCGGCCTGCTGTCGTTCGATCACAGCCTGAAGTTACCGGACCCCACGGATTCCGTGGCGCCCGGTATGGTCGGCCCTACTGACGGTGACGGAAGGGGAGCGGCGTGGCCGAGAGCGCTGACCGGGACGCGAACCGCGCGCTGCGTGCGCGGTTCGACGAGGTGTACGGCCAGTACCAGCGACTTCGGTCCGGTTTGGACGAACTGCAGATTCGGCTCGCGGAGCTGCGGGTGACCGAGCGCTCCGACGACGGCCAGGTGACGGCGGTCGTGGGCGCCCGCGGCGAGCTGATCAGCGTCGAGGTCGCTCCCTCGGTGTTCCGCGACCGGGACGCCGGCGCGCTGAGCCGGAAGATCACCGACACCGTGCTGCGGGCGTCCCGCGCCGCGGTCACCGCGACCCGTGAGCTGGTCGCCGACTACCTGCCGCCCGGCTCGCCGTCGGTGGAATTCCTGCGTACCCATGACTTCGGGGCACTGCTGGGCCGTGCCGACGCCGTCCTGTCCCGCGGCGAGTGACGGCATGTCCCATGGGGAGATCTGGCTGGATCCTGTCCGGGCCCGGCGCGGGGGCGCCGACCTGGCCCTGGCCGGGGAGGCCGTCACCACCTCCCGCCGGGAGACGGGCGACCCGATCGCGGCGGCCGGCGGCCAGCGTCCGTGGGGCCGGGACGACATCGGTGCCGCCTTCGACAAGCACTACCAGGGCTACGCGGAAACCCTGCTGCGCGCCTGGGAGATTCTCGGCCGCTCACTCGAGGGGCTGGGCACCGACGTGGTGCGTTCCGTCGTCGCCACGGTCGAGACCGACCTGACCAACGCCCGCCAGATCGGCGAGGTCCCGCACCAGCAGCACAACCCGCACCGGCCCTGGCGCTGACCACCGGAGGATCCGCGCGTGAGCATGCTGCCCAGCCCGATCCCGCACCCGCTCGACCACTGCCCCTGGGACGTGCCCGGCTGGATCTACGAGGCGCTCGACTGGGTCGTCGGCGTGGAGTGGCCGGAGGGCAACGAACGGGCCGTCTGGGACCTGGCCGACCAGTGGTACGGCGTAGCAGACGTCCTGGCCGGCCCGCGGAACGACGCCACCACCGCTGCCGGTGAGGTCCGCAGCGGATACGGCGGCGTCGGCCTGGTGGCGCAGGCGTTCGACATCGCGTGGGGCAAGGTCGCCGAGGGCGAGGACGCGCCGCTGCACGTCCTCGTGACGGCGACCGGCGAGCTGGGCAAGCTGGTCGACTCGTGCGGCTGCGACATCGAGGGCGCCAAGCTCGAAGCCTGGATCGAGCTGGGCATCCTGGTCGTCGAGTTGCTCTCGCTCGCGGTGGCCACCGTGCTGACCATGGGCGCCGCGTCGCCGGCGGCCGGGGCTGCGATCACGGCCAGCCGCGTCGCGGTGCAGCAGATCTTCGAGCGGCTGGTGGCCCAGTTGGCCCGCAAGGCCGTCAAGGAGGGGCTGAAGGAGGCCGGCGAACGGGCCGCCAAGGAGGTCGTGAAGAGCGGTGCCCGCGGGCTCGCCCGCCGGGCCGCACTGGGCGGACTGGTGGAGGCGGGGCAGGAGGCCGGCACCAGCCTGGCGACCCAGGCGTACCAGAACTCCACGGGCCGGCGTGACGGCCTGGACCTGACCGACGTGGGCACGTCGGGGCTGGGTGGCTTCGCCGGTGGTGCGGCCGCGCCGCTGGCCGGCCTCGGGCGGCACGCGCACGGGCGGTTCGCCCAGGTTGGGGAGCGCCTCGGGCGGGAGATGGCCGGCGAGACCCTGGCCGAGAGCGCGGCGGGGCTCGCCACCGGTCAGGACCTGTCGCTGGAGGACATCGCCCGGGCGGCGGCCTCCGGCGCCAGCGGCTCCGCCACCGGACAGGCCGACAGCGCGCTGCACCACCGGCTCGACGAGAAGCTGTCCGGTCTTCCCGCGCAGCCGCTGGACCTGGGGCTCTCGCCGTCCACCGGCCTCATTCCCTCCCAGCGGATGCCGGAACCGGTCACGCTCCTCGGGGATCCCGCACCGGTGACCCATCCCGGGGCGGCCGACTCGGCGCCGGCGTCGAACCTTCCGTCGTCCCTCGTCGGCGGCGGGCCTCCGGCGCAGCCCCCGTCCGTCCAGGTGGCGGCAGGTGTCGGTGCTTCACCGGTTCATCCGGTGGACGTGGAGGTGACGACCGACGCTCCGAACGCGGCGGTGACGACGAACCCAGCCCGGCTGGAGACCACAGCGAGCCTGACGCTCTCGGCCGTGGCCGTCGAAGCGCCCGTTGCGGGAGCGCCCGGTGCCGACACCGCCGAGCCGAAGTCCGGTCCGGTCAAGACCCCTGGGCTGCCCGACTTCGGCACGCCGAACCACATGGCGCCGATGCAGGCGGCGGCCTCGCCGGGCATGGTGGATGCGTCTGCCACCGCTGCCCCACACGGGCTGGTATCGGTGCCATCGGACCAAACCGGGGTGAGCGCCACGACCGGGCGCACCGGGTCGCTGGCCACCCCGTCGGCGCCCCCGCACACCCCACCGGCCAACGACCCAGGACCGGGGTCGTCGGTCAGCGGACCAGACCCCCGGCCCGCGCCGAACCCCCGTTTCCCTCTACTGGAGGCGCTGGCTCCACAGCGCCCCGCGGCCGACCCTCCGTCGACGCTGCCCGGCCCCTTTGACCCGCTGCCGCCGCATGGGACGACGTCCCAGGAACGGGCCGCGCGACTCGCGGCGGACCGGGAAGCCCTCGACCGGCGCCGCTATCGGGGCTACCTCCAACACCAGCGAAAGCTGTATGAGGAGAACAGGCGGCAGGGCCAGCTCAGGGAACTGCGCGACCTGGCCGAGCAGCATTATGAAGCCGCGCGCTGGCTTCTCAGGCGGGCGCACGAGCTGCGCGAGGCGGGGCGACAAGACCTCGCCGACCAGCACGTCCGCGAGGGGCGGCGCAGGGAGCGGCTCCACTACCGAGCGGTCGACGCGGCTGAGGCAGTGCGTGCCGGCGAGCTGCTGCCCGCCGAGGTGATGGTCGAGGACGACCTCGACTTCTACCGGATCAACGACGATGTCGCCGACCTCGCGCTCGGTGCCGTGGAGACCGTGGACCACTCGGCGCTCACCGGCCACGGCCATCCACCGCCCATCGACCGCTCGCGCCGGTACGGCATCCGGGGCGGCCTCCGGCCACCGCTCGCGCTGCACCAGACCGACCTGGAGCGCCAGATGCCGCGCCACCCCGACGGCAGTGTGGTGCGGACCGCCGATCCCCGCCAGGGCGGGTGGTTCCAGCTGGCGAACGACGGTGGACCCGCCGCGGACGCCACCCGGGGCATCAACTGCCTGGACTGCACGTTGTCGCTCTTCGAGACCTGGATGCACGGCCGGCCGCGGGTCTCCGCTCCGCGTACCTTCGACGGCTACCTCCTCGGGGATGTCCGTCAGCCCGTGGGCGGCGAGGCGGACGGGCCTCGCCGGGTCGAGGAGACCACCGGCGGACGGTTCCAGAACCTCTGTCCGACCGCGCTGCCGGGAGCCCGCGACCGCGAGACGCGCGAGGTGATCGAGGGCGGTTACCGCGACCTGCACGGGCAGCTCCTGGCGGGTGGCCACGGCAGCTACGCGTTCCTCATCACCACCTACGAGGGCGGTGGGTCACACGCCTGGGTGGCGCTGAACCAGAACGGCATGATCCTCTACCTCGACCCGCAGGCCGGCCGGGTGGGGACACATCCGCTCTACACGCACAGCGGCATCCGCAACCCCCACAACGTGGTGGCGGTCGATGCCCTGGTGCTCGGTCCCGACGGTCGTCCGATGCCGCTGGTGGGCCGGCCACCGGGTGACTTCAACGTGCTGCCCGACCCGGTGGAACCACCGGCCCCGCCCCGACCGCTCGAACCGCCACCGCCGGCCGACGACGGCGATGCCCCGGACTTCAACCACGTCCACCTGCTCGGCGAATCCACCACCCTCCACCACCGGCCGGACGGCACCTCGTTCCCCGGCAGCGCTCCGGACGCGGAGCCGGAGGCGGCCCAGCTGCGGAACGCGCACCGTGACGCGCACGCCGACCGGATCGCCGCCGGGCTGTACGTGCGGGATGCGCTGGCCGCGAGCGGGAGCCTGGACGAGGTCTTCGCAGCCGGGGTGACACCGGTCGAGCTGGCACAACACGCCGACGTGCCGACGCTGCAACGGCTGGTGCCGGAGCTGGATGCGACGGCGGCCGCTGACCTGACGCGACTGCTCGCCGACCCACGCGCCAGGCAGATGCTCGACCACACGTGGGAGGCGCCACCCCGAGGCGAGGAGCTGCTGGCCGAAACCCTGGTACGGCAGCTCGCGCAACGCCCCGACCTGGTCCGGATGATCCTCTCGACACCGGAACTCGCCAACTCGCTGACCGCCCGCCCGGTCACCCTGCACCACCTGGCCACCCACCAGAAGGCGATCGACGTCCTCGGTGCGGCATTGAATGACATCGCGGAGCGGGGGCCAGTGGTGGTAGCACGAGAGGCTTCAATTAAGGCTGCGGCTACTCCTCTAACCGAGGAACAACGCCAAGTCAGTGCGTCGTGTGAGGTGGGAGGACGCGATCCGGTTCAACCCGGCTTCGACCAGGCCCGCCGCAACGACCCGGCATATCGTGGACAGTATCTTGATCAGCTCTACCGAGATGCAGCTCTCGTGCAGCCAGAAGTAACGAGTCTCGCGCGAAGCCTGGCATTGCGCTCGGCTGGGAAAGCGGAAGCGAAACCGAGGCCGGGGCCGAAGGACAGGCGGCGTGCCGAGGACAAGGTGGTGAAGTACGGCGGGGACGTGTCGTCGCTGACTGACCTGGCTGCCGCCAGTGTTTCCTTCAACGACCTGGCTGACTTGTACAGCGCTCTCGGGTCGCTTCATCGAGAACTGGGAAATGACATCGTCTATTTTGAAGACCGCCTAGTTGTGCCGCAGCAGAGCGGGTATCGCGACATCCTCATGATGTTGCGCACGTCGACCGGGCACATTGCCGAATTTCGTCTGCAGTTGAAAGCGCTTGATCGGGTAGCCGAGTGGGAACACGCGCTGTACGAGGTTGGGCGTGATCTGAAGGCGGTTGCCGGACACGAGGGTCGTAGCATGTCGACCATGGAGCGCGCGCTGCGGGGCGGTCTTCTCCACCAAGCCCGGCATTACTTCTGGGAAGCGTTGCAGATATCGATGGCGAGGGATCGCACGCGTGACTGACATGCCCGACCTGGAGCTGCCTGCCTACTTCAGCTACTACAGGTCCCCCGTGAAGATGGTGCCGACGACTGAGGGTGGCCTCATGGCCTGGCGGCTGTCGATCGACAGCGGCGGGTGGGAGCCGGCAACGGATCTCGTCGACGAGATCCTGTTCGCCGTTGGTGGAGAGGTCAGCGTCCTGACTGCGGATCAGTTCGTCCAGCGGACGGAGTACCAACGAGGTCGATACCTCAGGGGTGAGGGGCCCGTCTTCGCGCTCTACGAGACAGTGAAAGCCATCGCGGACGCCGCCGATGCGGAACGCCGACGGCCGACGGTCGAGGAGGCGGCGTTGATCAAGGGCATACATCGGCGGACGTTCGTGATGTTCGAGGAGCAGCTTCAGCAGGCCGGGGATCCCGGCGCCGACCCCACCATCGCCACTGCCGCGCCCTGACCCGCCTGCAAAATGCCTTGCAACCGCCGTCCCACGGCGAGAAGGTCCGGGCATGTCTGACGCGGGTACCAGCACCGACACTGATCGGCCCACTCCTCAGTTCGCCTGGTCGAACATGTTCGTCAGACCGGAGGACGACCCCCGTTCGGAGGGCGGGTTCGACGACGAGGTGAGCGTCCTGGTCAACTACCTGCGGGACCAGCGCCTCACCCTCGAACTCAAGTGCGCCGGCCTCGACGCCGAGCAGTTGGCTCGGCGCTCGGTCCCCCCGTCGCCCATGTCGCTGCTGGGGTTGGTCCGGCACATGGCGGAGGTGGAGCGGGGTTGGTTCCGCCGCACCATGGCCGGCGAGGACGCACCGCGGATCTGGCGGACCCCGGCGGACCCGGACGCCGACTTCCGCGGCGCGGTGGGCGACCCCGCCGTGGTCGAGGACGCCTGGGCGGCCTGGCGGGAGGAGGTCGCGTACGCGGAGCGGTTCGTCGCCGAGGCCCCGAACCTGGACGTCAAGGGGCGGCACGGCGACGGGGAGATCTCGCTGCGGGAGCTGCTGGTGCACATGATCGAGGAGTACGCCCGGCACAACGGCCACGCCGACCTGCTGCGCGAGCTGATCGACGGCCGCGTCGGCCAGTGACCCGGACAGGGTTGGCTACGGTGGGGCGATGACGGGTTCGCCGCGACGGCAGGCCGCCTCCTGGGCCGCGGGCCTGCTGATCGGGCTGGTGATCGGCCTGCTCACGATCGGCGGCGCCGCAGGCGCGGCCTTCGGGATCGGCATCGGCGTGGCCTTCGCGATCGCGCTGATCAACGCCCCTGCCCGCAAGCCCGGCCAGAATTCTGACCGGACCGCGGGGCCGCATGCCGAGGTGGCCCGCGTCTCGTACCGAGATCAGAGCATCGAGCCTGATGCCGACCGGCATCCCCGCCAGTCCGGTGGGCCGAAGCCGGGCCAGGGCGGTCCCGATGGTCCCCGCGATGCTGACGGGGAGGTCGGTCGGCCGTGACGGGCGGCGGAGTGCCGTACCGCCCGCCGGCCGACGTGGCGGAGGCGCTGCGCGTGCAGGAGGAGTTGCGGTCGAAGGTCGATCTGGTCGGGCCGGGGCCGACGGCGCCCGCGACGGTCGCCGGGCTGGACGTCGCCTACGCCGAGAGCGGTGACCGGCTCGCGGCGGCCGTCACGGTGCTGGACGCGACCACCCTCGCCGTGGTGGACGAGGCGGTGAGTGTGGGCCGGCCGGCGTTCGACTATGTGCCGGGGCTGTTCGCCTTCCGTGAGCTGCCCGCGTTGCTGGCGGCCCTGGACCGGTTGACCGTCCGGCCGGACCTGCTGGTCTGCGACGGGCACGGGTTGGCGCATCCGCGCCGGTTCGGGCTGGCCTGCCATCTCGGGCTGGTGACCGGGCTGCCCGCGATCGGGGTGGGGAAGACGCCGCTGGTCGGGGTCTGGGACGAGCCGGGGCGGGAGCGGGGCGCCTGGACGCCGCTGCGCGACGGCGGCGAGGTGGTGGGCCGGGTGCTGCGGACCCGCGACGGCGTGAAGCCGGTCTTCGTCAGCGTCGGGCACCGGATGAGTCTGGACAACGCGGCCGACCGGGTGCTGGCGTTGACGCCCCGCTACCGGCTGCCGGAAACAACCCGCACGGCCGACCGGCTCTGCCGCGCGTCGATGTGAATCTTGGACAGTTGCCGTTCGTGGCGAACGGTAAGTGTCCAAGATCTCCAGCCGCTCGTCGGCCGGCTGCCGCGCCGAGGGGCCACGGCGGCCCGGGCGACGAACGGCCGGAATTGATCATGCGGGCGGGCCGGGTCGCCTCGAGGATGGAGCGGGTGGCGCGGGGTGTCGCGGCACACATGCGGGGTGCTCGATGAGCGGGTGCCCCTCCAGGCCGGTAGTAACCTGACCGGCGGATCCCGTCCGGGGCGGAAGCGGTGAGGTGGAGATGTCGGTGAGGCGACACGCGGCGCGGTGGGCCACGGTCGGCGTGATGCTGGGCGGCCTGGTGGCCGGCGCGGCGTCCCCGGCGCTGGCCGCCGACGACCGGGTGGAGGTGCGCTCGGCGAGCCGCTTCACGGCCGGTGGCTCGGCGGGCACGGTGGCGGTCGAGGTGCGCAAGCGCACCGACGGCTGCGTGCTGCTCCGCACCGCGCTGGGGCTGCGGCTCGACGGCCTGCGGGCGGACCAGGTCCAGGTGCACGTGGCCAGCGGTGGCCGGTGGGTGCCGGTGCCGGTGTCCGGCGGTGGCGGCGCGGTCGCCACGGCGCAGACCTCACCCGCCAACCCGGGGCTCTGCAAGGGCAAGGGGATGACGGTCCGCTACCGGGTGGCCTTCCTGGCCGGCGCGACCGGCGGGCGGCTGGACGTGGTCGGCGAGGCGAGCGCCGCGAACGGTCGGGTCCTCGGCCGGTCCGCCGCCTCGGCCCGGGTGGTGGGTGCGGAGCCCACCGCCAGCCCGACGCCGTCCCGCAAGCCCTCGCCGACCCCCACCCCGAGCGCGGCCGCGACCACGCCGGCCGAGGACGCCACCACCTCGGCGGTGGCTGCCGCGCTCGACCCGGCCGACGGCACCGCGGCCGACGACTCGTCCTCCGGAGGTTCCCCGATCATGTGGTTCGGCATCGCACTGGTGCTCGTCGGCGTCGCGCTGATCGTGCTGCTGGTCCGCCGGAACCGTGCGGAGAAGACGGACGGGCAGCCGGGCGCCGGTCACCCGCCCGTCCCGCTCCCGCACGGCAGCACGACCTACCGCTCCGGCGCGCCCGCCGGTCAGGTGTACGGGCAGCAGCCGCCCGCCCCGACGCCGCGCCCGAGCGGGAGCGTCTACGGCGCCCCCACGGCCACGGCCGACCGGCCGGACGGCGAGCCGCCGGCCGCCGCGGGCGGCGACGCCACCACCGTGCTGCCCCGCGTGCCGCGCTGAACCGGAACCCGGCCGGCCGCCGGGGTTACGGTGACGGTGGGTGACGGTGACCTGACCGGGTCGCCGCGCACCGGCCGCCGGGTGTCGAGATGTGGCGAGGTGCCCGTGCCGGTTCGCCGATAAGATCGCGTGCGCCGGACGGCACCGCCGACCGGTGAGACCGCATACGTGGAAGGAGCCGCGCCGTGGCCCTGGACCCGCAGTTGCTCGAGATCCTCGCCTGCCCGGACACGCACCACGCCCCGCTCGACTACGACCCGCAGGCCCAGACGTTGACCTGCACCGAGTGCGGTCGGATCTTCGAGGTCCGGGACGACGTCCCGGTGCTGCTCCTCGACGAGGCGCGCGGCGGCCCCGCGGCGGACGACGCGCGCGGCGGCTCCGCGTCGCCGCGATGATGGAGGGCACGGCCGGGGTCAGCGGGCACCGGCACGCGGACGAGTCATTGCTGGACAATCCGGACCGGCTGGCCGAGCACGACCCGGGCGGGATGCTCCGGTTCACCGCCTCCGCCGGTGCCCAGGTCCGTGAGTCGGCGGCGCTGGCCGCCGAGGCGAACCTGACCGTCCTCGCCGATGAGGGCCGCCCGCGGGCGGTGGTCATCGCGGGCATCGGCACCGCCGGGCGCACCGGCGACGTGCTGGCCACGGTTGCCGGGCCGCGTTGCCCGGTGCCGGTGATCCCGCACCGCAGCGCCGGCGTGCCCGGCTGGGTGGGCGCGGCGGACGTGGTCATCGCGGTGAGTGCCTCCGGCCGCAGCCCCGAGGCGCTGGGCGCCGCCGAGGCCGCCCACCGGCGGGGTGCCCGCCTGGTCGCCGTCGGCGCCCCGGACTCGCAGCTCCAGTCGGTGGCCGAGCGGGCCCGGGCGCCGTTCATCCCGGTGCCCCGGCGCGCCCCGGCCCGGGCCAGCCTCTGGGCGCTCACCGTGCCGGTCCTGCTGGCCGCCCGTACGCTCGGGCTTGTGAAGGTCAACGAGGCGGATCTGGCCGAGACCGCGGCCCGGCTGGACGCCGACGCCGACCGGTGCCGGCCCACCGCCGAGTCCTTCGTGAACCCGGCGAAGTCGCTGGCCCTGGGCCTGTCCGGGTCGATCCCGATCGTCTGGGGCTCCTCCCCGCTGGCGACCGTGGCGGCCCGCCGGTTCGGTGACACGCTGTCCGCCAACGCCCGCTACCCGGTGGTCACCGGGGCGCTGGGCGAGGCGGGCCGAGGTCGGGTCGGCCTGCTCGACGGCGTCTTCGGTGGCCTGGTCGAGGGGGAGCGGGACATCTTCGCCGACCCCGGCGAGACCGACGGCGACGCCACCCGGCTGCGGCTGGTGCTGCTGCGCGACGGCGGCCTGAATGCCGAGGACGACACCGACGAGCCGCTGGCCGTGGAGGAGCGCCGCGCGGACGCGGTGCAGACCCTCGCCGAGCGGCGCGGGGTGCGCTGCGACGTGGTCACCGCGGAGGGCGGGTCCGCGCTGGAGCGGCTCGCCTCGCTGATGGCGGTCCCGGACTTCGCCTCGGTCTACCTCGCTCTGGCACACGGACTGGACCCGATGGCCGTGCCGGCCATCACCGAGATGAAGGAGCTGGCGAACCAGTGAGCACGTGCGGCATCGGGCGGGGAGAGGCATGAGCGCCAACGGTGGAACGAGGGCGATCGTGGCCGCCCTGGCGGCCAACGTCGGCATCGCCGTCACCAAGTTCATCGCGTTCCTGCTGACCGGCTCCTCGTCGATGCTGGCCGAGTCGATCCACTCGGTCGCCGACTCGGGCAACCAGGGCCTGCTGCTGCTCGGCGGCCGGCGGGCCAAGCGCGAGGCCACCCCGGAGCACCCGTTCGGCTACGGCCGGGAGCGCTACATCTACGCGTTCATCGTGGCGATCGTGCTGTTCAGCGTCGGTGGCCTCTTCGCGCTGTACGAGGCGTACCACAAGGCGCAGCACCCGGAGCCGATCACCGAGTGGCAGTGGGTTCCGGTGGCCGTCCTGGTGATCGCGATCGCCATGGAGAGCTTCTCGTTCCGGACCGCCATCCAGGAGTCCAACCAGATCCGGGGCAACCAGTCCTGGGTGCGGTTCATCCGCCGGGCCAAGGCCCCGGAGCTGCCGGTGGTGCTGCTGGAGGACTTCGGCGCGCTGATCGGTCTGGTCTTCGCGCTGTTCGGCGTGGGAATGACGCTGATTACCGGCAACGGCATGTGGGACGCGGTCGGCACCGGGATGATCGGTGTGCTGCTGGTGGTCATCGCGATCACGCTGGCCATCGAGACCAAGAGCCTGCTGCTCGGTGAGGGCGCGGAGCGCCACGATCTGGCCAAGATCGAGCGGGCCGTGACCGAGGGGCCGGAGGTCGAGCGGATCATCCACATGAAGACGCTCTACCTGGGCCCGGAGGAGCTGATGGTGGCTGCGAAGATCGGGGTGGCGCCCTGCGAGACCGCCGAGGAAGTGGCCCGGGGCATCAACGCCGTCGAGGCGCGGATCCGCGCCGCCGTGCCGATCGCCCGGGTCATCTACCTGGAGCCGGACATCTACAGCGTGGCGGCGGACCGCGCGGGCACCGGGCAGGCCGCGCCCACCGCCGTCCCGCAGGCCGACACGGAATCCGGCAGCGACGAGACCGCCGGACGGCCCGGGAGCTGACCGTGGAGCTGTTGCAGGGCCGGATCCGCGACTACGCCTGGGGTTCCCGCACGGGCATCGCGGAGTTGCAGGGGCGTCCGGTGCCGAGCGCCGGGCCGGAGGCCGAGCTGTGGCTGGGCGCCCACCCGGGCGCCCCGGCCACGGTGGACCGGGACGGCGCCCCGGTCGACCTCACCGACCTGCTGGTCGCCGAACCGGCGCACTGGCTGGGCGAGCGCCTGGTCGGCCGGTTCGGCACCCGGCTGCCGTTCCTGTTGAAGGTGCTGGCCGCGGACGCTCCGCTGAGCCTCCAGGCCCACCCGAACGCCGAGCAGGCCCGGGCCGGCTACGCCGCGGACGCGGACCGGGTGAACTACGTCGACCCGTACCACAAGCCGGAGCTGCTGGTCGCGCTGTCGGAGTTCGAGGCGCTCTGCGGGTTCCGCGACCCGGCCGGGTCGGCGGCGGCGATCGCGGCGTTCGGCGTACCCGCGCTGGAGCCGGTGGTGGCGGCGCTGCGCACCGGGCCGGCGGGGCTGCGGGAGGCCGTACGCCTGCTGTTGAGCTGGCCGGCGGCGGAGCGGGCCGGGCTGGTGGCGGACGTGCTGGCCGCGGAGGTCGCCGGGCCGGACGCCGACCTGGCCCGGGCCCTGGCGGCCGACTACCCGGCCGACCCGGGCGTGGTGGTGGCGCTGCTGCTGCACCACGTCCGGCTGGCGCCGGGCGAGGCGATCTGGATGCCGGCCGGCAACATGCACGCCTACCTGCGGGGCACGGGCGTGGAGATCATGGCGGCGAGCGACAACGTGCTGCGCGGTGGGCTCACCCCGAAGCGCGTGGACGTGGACGAGCTGCTGCGGGTGCTGCGCTTCGAGGTGCTCGACGAGCCGGTGGTCCGGCCGGAGCCGGTGGCGCCCGGGGTGGTGACCTGGCCGGTGCCGGTGGAGGACTTCGCCCTGCACCGGGTCGAGGTGACGCCGGGCGGCCCGGAGGTGCGGCTGCCGCTGCCCGGCCCGCGGGTGGTGCTCTGCCGCGCCGGCGAGCTCGTCGTCGACGACGGGGTGGGTCGCGTCACCCTGACGGCCGGCCGGGCGGCGATCGGCGCGGCGGTGGGTGGCCCGCTGGTGCTCGGCGGCGACGGCGAGGCGTTCGTCGCCACCGCCGGCGTGCGCTGACCCTGATCCAGGCCCCGCAGAAGTCCGACTTTCCCGAAATGGCTTGACGGGGTCGTGACGCGGTGTGACTCTATGGGTACGCAGCGTTGTCGCGACGAAGGTCTCGGTAACGCGCGGGGGAACCAAACCGGGGGGATGCACGGGGCGGCCGGGCCGTGAGCGGAAAGTCCGTTCACGACCGACCGCCCCGTGCGCTGTCCGCCGACCGGGCCACCGTCTTGTCGGCCAACCGGGCAGGGGAGGAGAAATCCACGCGCGTAAGGTGGAAGGCTGCGCAGTCTTCGTTCGACAGGAGCTTCCATGACCAGCACCCTCCCGGCGGCCCCCCGTGGCGCGTCGTCCGGAGCCCGGCCGAGCACCCTCGCCGAGGGCGACTACAAGGTGGCGGATCTGTCGCTCGCCGCGTTCGGGCGTAAGGAGATCCGGCTCGCCGAGCACGAGATGCCCGGGCTGATGGCGATCCGTCGCGAGTTCGCCGAGGCCCAGCCGCTCGCCGGCGCCCGCATCACCGGCTCGCTGCACATGACCATCCAGACCGCCGTCCTGATCGAGACCCTGGTCGCGCTCGGCGCGCAGGTCCGCTGGGCGTCCTGCAACATCTTCTCCACCCAGGACCACGCCGCCGCCGCGATCGTCGTCGGCCCGGAGGGCACCCCCGAGGCCCCGGCCGGTGTCCCGGTCTACGCCTGGAAGGGCGAGAGCCTGGAGGAATACTGGTGGTGCACCGAGCAGGTGCTCACCTGGCCCGACGGGCAGGGCCCGAACATGATCCTCGACGACGGCGGCGACGCCACCCTGCTCGTGCACAAGGGCGCCGAGTTCGAGAAGGCCGGCGTCGTGCCGCCGGTCGAGTCGGCCGACTCCGAGGAATACGCGGTGATCCTCCAGCTGCTGCACCGCTCGCTCGCCGAGGACGGCCAGCGCTGGACCCGGATCGCCGCCGGCATCAAGGGCGTGACCGAGGAGACCACCACCGGCGTGCACCGGCTCTACGAGATGCACCGGGCCGGCACCCTGCTCTTCCCGGCCATCAACGTCAACGACTCGGTGACCAAGAGCAAGTTCGACAACAAGTACGGCTGCCGCCACTCGCTCATCGACGGCATCAACCGCGCCACCGACGTGCTCATCGGCGGCAAGATGGCCGTCGTCATGGGCTACGGCGACGTGGGCAAGGGCTGCGCCGAGTCCCTGCGCGGCCAGGGCGCCCGGGTCGTGGTGACCGAGGTCGACCCGATCTGCGCCCTGCAGGCGGCGATGGACGGCTACCAGGTGGCCACCCTGGACGACGTGGTCGAGCAGGCCGACATCTTCATCACGGCCACCGGCTGCTTCGACGTCATCACCCACGAGCACATGGCCCGGATGAAACACCAGGCCATCGTCGGCAACATCGGCCACTTCGACAACGAGATCGACATGGCCGGCCTGTCGAAGCGCTCCGACGTGACGCGGGAGAACATCAAGCCGCAGGTCGACGTGTGGCGCTTCGAGGACGGCCACGCCATCATCGTGCTCTCCGAGGGCCGCCTGCTGAACCTCGGCAACGCCACCGGCCACCCGAGCTTCGTGATGTCGAACTCGTTCGCCAACCAGACCATCGCCCAGATCGAGCTCTTCACCAAGACCGACGAATACCCGGTCGGCGTGTACGTGCTCCCCAAGCACCTGGACGAGAAGGTCGCCCGGCTGCACCTGGGCGCGCTCGGCGCCAAGCTGAGCACGCTCACCAAGGAGCAGGCCGCCTACCTTGGCGTGTCCCAGGAGGGCCCGTTCAAGCCGGAGCACTACCGCTACTGAGTCCACGCCCGGAGGGGATCGGTGCCGGCCGCCGCGCGGCCGTCCCGGTCCCCTTCGCGTACGCGGGGGAAAGCCGCGGTGATCTGCGTGTGTCGGGCTGCGGACGGTCCGGGTGACATGGCCATGAACGACTTGACGACCGGCCCGATCAGGAGGAAGGTATGGCTGCCCTAAGTTAGCTGAGGCGTGCCTTACCGACTACGGAGTACCGATGTTCGCCACGTACCTGATCGGCCTGCGCGAGGGCCTGGAAGCGACCCTGGTGGTCAGCATCCTGGTCGCCTTCCTCGTGAAGTCGCAACGGCGTGACCGGCTGCCGCAGGTGTGGGCCGGTGTCGGCCTGGCCGTGGTGCTCTCCGTCGTCTTCGGCTGGCTGATCGAGTACACCTCGACCTCGCTGCTGGCCCGCTCCGAGGACCGCGAGCTGTTCGAGGCCGTCACCTCGGTGGCCGCCGTGGTCTTCGTGACCTGGATGATCTTCTGGATGCGCACGGCCGCCCGCACGATCGCCGGCGAGTTGCGCGGCAAGCTCACCGACGCGCTCGCCGTCGGCTCCCTCGCGGTCGCCGGCATGGCCTTCCTCGCGGTGATCCGGGAGGGCCTGGAGACCGCGCTCATCTTCTACTCCGCCGCGCAGAGCGCGGCCGGCGGCACCGGCGCCGGCGCGCTGCTCTCCCTGGCCGGTGGCGTGGCCACCGCCGTGGTGATCGGCTTCCTGCTCTACCGCAGCGCCCTGAAGATCAACCTGAGCAAGTTCTTCACCTGGACGGGCGCGCTGCTCATCCTGGTCGCCGCCGGCATCCTCAAGTACGGCGTGCACGACTTCCAGGAGGCCGGCGTGCTGCCCGGCCTGAACAACCAGGCCTTCGACATCTCCTCGACGCTCGACCCGAACGCCTGGTACGGCGCGCTCCTCGCGGGCATGTTCAACATCACCGCCGCGCCGACCGTGCTGGAGATGATCGCCTGGGTTGCCTACGCGGTCCCGGTGCTCGTCCTCTTCCTGCGCAAGCCGGCCACCCCGGCCCGCCCCGCCGCCCCGCCGGCCACCGCCGGCGCGCCCGCGCCGACCCCGGCCGGCGACGCCGTGAGCACGCCGGCCGAGCCGGCCGACACCGAGGCTTCCACCGACACCGCGCCCCAGCGCGCCTGACCCGCCCGTTTCCGAGGAGACACCACCGATGCGTACCACTCGATTCGTCGTGCCCGCCGCCGCCGGGGTGCTCGCCGTCGCCGGACTGGCCGGGTGCGGGGGCGGTGACGACTCCGACGCCAAGGCCGGCGGCCCGATCGCCGTCAAGGCCACCGACAGCGCCTGCGAGGTCGACAGCACCGAGGTCGAGGCCGGGCAGG
Organism: Micromonospora sp. NPDC005305; assembly: GCF_040607315.1. NCBI lineage: Bacteria > Bacillati > Actinomycetota > Actinomycetes > Micromonosporales > Micromonosporaceae > Micromonospora > Micromonospora sp. NPDC005305. Next base: position 355,606 of record NZ_JBEXGL010000001.1, read on the forward strand.
TGACCTTCAAGGTGACCAACTCCGGGTCCAAGGTCAACGAGTTCTACGTCTACGCCGCCGGCGACCGGGTGATGGGCGAGGTGGAGAACATCGCCCCCGGTCTGAGCCGCGAGCTGCGCGTCGAACTGCCCGCCGGCACGTACGAGACCGCCTGCAAGCCCGGCATGAGCGGCCGCGGCATCCGGGGCGCGCTGAAGGTCAGCGGCACGGTCGCGACCGTCGCCCCCGACGCCGCGCTCAGCCAGGCCACCGCCAGCTACCAGCGTTACGTGCAGAGCCAGACCGCCGCCCTGCTCACCAAGACCGAGGAGTTCGTGGCCGCGGTCAAGGCCAACGACGTGGCCCGGGCCAAGGAGCTGTACCCGGTGGCCCGCACCTACTGGGAGCGGATCGAGCCGGTCGCGGAGAGCTTCGGCGACCTCGACCCGAAGATCGACGGCCGCGAGGAGGTCGTCGAGGAGGGCATGCAGTTCACCGGCTTCCACCGGATCGAGAAGGACCTGTGGACGACCGGCGACGTCAGCAAGGACGGCGCCATCGCCGACCAGCTCCTCGTCGACGTGAAGGCGATCGTGGCCAAGGCCAACGCCGAGAAGCTCACGCCGCTCCAGCTCGCCAACGGCGCCAAGGCGCTCCTCGACGAGGTCGCCAGCGGCAAGATCACCGGCGAGGAGGAGCGGTACTCGCACACCGACCTCTGGGACTTCAACGCCAACCTGGAGGGCTCGAAGGCCGCCATCGCCGCGCTGCGCCCCGCCCTGGAGCAGCGCTCGCCCGACCTGGTCAAGCAGCTCGACACCGAGTTCGCGGCCGTCGAGACCGCCCTCGGCAAGCACCGGGCCGGCGACGGCTGGAAGCTGCACACCCAGCTCAGCAAGACCGAGCTCAAGGAACTGTCGGACAGCATCAACGCCCTGGCCGAGCCGATCAGCAAGGTGGCCGCGGTCGTCGCCCGCTGACGACCGGGTCCGGAGGTGACGTGATGAGCGAACCGAGCACCGACGACGCGACCCGCCGGACCGGGCTGTCCCGGCGCCGGGCCATCACCCTGGCCGGAGCCGGCGCGGCCGGCGTCGCCGGGGTGGCGGTCGGCGCAGGCGCCCTGTTCGGCGGCGGCGACCAGGCGTCCGCCACCGAGACAGCGGCCGGCGCGGTCCCGTTCCACGGCGAGCACCAGGCCGGCATCACCACCCCCGCCCAGGACCGGCTGCACTTCGTCGCGTTCGACGTCATCACCAAGGACCGGGCCCGGCTGGTCGCGCTGCTCCAGGAGTGGACCGCCGCCGCGGCCCGGATGACCGCCGGCAAGGACGCCGGGCTGATCGGCGCGGTCGACGGCGTGCCGGAGGCCCCGCCGGACGACACCGGCGAGGCGCTCGGGCTGCCCCCGTCGCAGCTCACCATCACCGTCGGATTCGGCCCGACGCTGTTCCGCGACGCCCAGGGCCGGGACCGGTTCGGCATCGCCGACAAGCGGCCCGCCGCCCTGGCCGACCTGCCGCACTTCGCCGGTGACGCGCTCAAGCCGGAACTCTCCGGCGGCGACATCTGCGTCCAGGCCTGCGCCAACGACCCGCAGGTGGCGGTGCACGCCATCCGCAACCTGGCCCGGATCGGCATGGGCGTGGTCAGCGTCCGCTGGTCCCAGCTCGGCTTCGGGCGTACGTCGTCGACGTCGCGGGGGCAGGCCACCGCCCGCAACCTGTTCGGCTTCAAGGACGGCACCGCGAACCTCAAGGCCGAGGAGACCGACCTGCTCCGCGAGCAGCTGTGGGCGCAGCCCGGCGACGGCGCCGACTGGATGACCGGCGGGTCCTACTTGGTCACCCGCAAGATCCGGATGCTGGTCGAGACCTGGGACCGCAGCCCCCTCGCTGAGCAGGAGATGATCGTCGGGCGGACCAAGGGCGCCGGCGCGCCGCTCGGCAAGCGCGCCGAGTTCGACGAGCCGGACTTCGCCGCCAAGGGCGACGACGGCGAGCCGGTCATCGCCGAGACCGCGCACGTCCGGCTCGCCCACCCCGACCAGAACGACGGCGCCCGCCTGCTGCGCCGCGGCTACAACTTCGTGGACGGCTCGGACGGGCTGGGCCGGCTCGACGCCGGGCTCTTCTTCATCGCCTACCAGCGGGACCCGCGCAAGCAGTTCGTGCCGATCCAGACCCGGCTCGCCCGCAACGACGCCATGAACGAATACCTGCGGCACGTCTCCAGCGGCCTGTTCGCCTGCCCGCCCGGCGTCCGCGACGCCGCCGACTGGTGGGGCCGCGCGCTCTTCTCCTGACCGGGTCAGCGCCGGACGTCGACCGAGGTGGGCTGTCCGCGTACCGGACCGGGCTGGCTCGGGACGGCGGGTGACGGCGCGGCGGGCCGCAGCACGGCCGGTGCCGGCGCGCTGGCCGGCGCGGGCGCCAGCTCGGGCCAGAGCGTGGCGGTGACCGCCCGCGCGCGGCCCAGCCGGTACGCGGCCCGGCGGCCCCGCTCGGCCAGCACGGCGGCCAGGTACGCCGACTCGGGCGCGGCCCACGGCGGGGGCGGCGAGGTGACCGCCGCGACCTCCGCCCACAGCTCCCGGCCCAGCCGGAACCGGTCCGGCTGAGCGAGCTGGTGCAACCGGCCCAGATACTGCCGGACGGCCAGCGCGAGCCCATCGTCCACCCGGGTCAGGTCGAGGGTGCCCGCCCAGCCGAGCAGCGGGGGCACGGGCTGCGGTGCCGGCCGCCACCCCCCGGCGCCCCGGGTGTGCACCACCAGCGTTCCGGCCACCAGATCGCCCAGCCGCCGCCCGCGCGGGTCGGTCAGCATCACGGTCACGCTCGCCGCCCAGCTCAGCAGCGGCAGCACCAGCCCCGGCCACTCCACCGCCACGCCCACCAGCGCGCGGGTCAGCGACTGGCCGACCCCGACCGGGCCGCCGTCGGCGCGGACCACCCGCAGCCCCACGGCCAGCTTGCCCACCGTCCGGCCGCCGACGAAGCGCTCCATCAGCACCGGGTAGCCGACCAGCACCAGCACCAGCAGCACGAGCTGCATCCCGCCGGCCAGCGCGGCGTCCATGATGTCCCCGGGCAGGCTGAGCACCAGCACCGACAGCACCGCGCCGAGCAGCAGCGCCACCGCGAGCTGGACCACCAGGTCGATCAGCAGGGCGAGCACCCGCGAGCCGAGCCGGGCCGCCCGGACGTCCAGCTCCACCGCCTCGCCGCTGACCAGACCGGCGTCGGCCCACGGTGCCGGTGGGGGAGGTTGCGCGCGCACTCCGACAGTGAACACTATGGGCGCCGGACGGGGGAGGACGAGTGGATCTCGACGCGTACGTGGCCGAGCACGGCGCCGAGTGGCGGCGGCTGGAGCAGCTGACCGGCCGGCGCAGGCTGGACGCGGCGGAAGTGGACGAGCTGGTGGCGCTCTACCAGCGCGCCGCCACCCACCTCTCCGCGCTGCGCAGCCGGGCCCCGGAACCGGCGCTGGTCGGCCGTCTCTCCCACCTGGTGCTCGGGGCGCGGGCCCGGATCACCGGCCGTCCCCGGGCCTCCTGGGCGGCGGTGGGCCGGTTCCTCGTCGCCGACCTGCCGGCCGCCCTCTACCGGGCCTGGCCCTGGTGGTGCGCGGTGGCCACCGCGTTCAGCGCGCTCACGGCCTTCCTCATCTGGTTCGTCGCCGGCCACCCGGACACCGCCGCCGCGTTCATCGGGGCCGAGGCGGCCCGGCAGCTCGTCGACTCCGGCTTCGCCGGCTACTACACCGAGTTCACCGCGCCGACCTTCGCGTTCCACCTGTGGACGCACAACGCCTGGCTGGCCGCGCAGTGCCTGGCCGCCGGGGTGCTGGTGGTGCCGGTGCTCTGGCTGCTGTGGCAGAACGCGCTCAACGTCGGCGTGGTCGGCGGGGTGATGGTCTCCTACGGCCGCGCCGACGTGTTCTTCGGCATGATCACCCCGCACGGGCTGCTCGAACTCACCGGCATCTTCGTGGCCGCCGGGGTCGGGTTGCGGACGGCCTGGGCCTGGATCGCGCCGCCGGCCCAGCTGAGCCGCGGCCGGGCCGTCGCCGAGGCGGGTCGCTCGGCCATCGTGGTCGCCGCCGGCCTGGTCGGGCTCTTCGCGGTCTCCGCGCTGCTGGAGGCGTTCGTGACCCCGGCGCCGCTGCCGGTCGCCGTCCGGGTGGCGATCGGCGCCGTGGTCTGGCTGGCCTTCCTGGCGTACGCGCTGCTGCTCGGCGGGCGGGCCGTCAGAGCTGGCCGAGGGACTTGAGCCGCAGGTAGGTGTCGGCGACCGCCGGGGCGAGCCGGTCGGCGGGCGCGTCGACCACGGTCACGCCGTGCCGGGACAGGGCGGCCCGGACGCGGTCCCGCTCGGCGAGGGCCCGCCAGGCCGCCGCGGCGGCGTACGCGTCGTCGGGGGTCGCGGGCGGGGCGGTGGTGAGCCCGGCCAGCACCGGATCGTGGCTGGCCGCGAGCACCACCCGGTGCCGGGCGGCCAGCCGCGGCAGCACCGGCAGCAGGCCCTCGCCGAGTGCCCCCGCCTCCAGGGCGGTGAAGAGCACCACGAGGCTGCGCTGCCGTTCCCGGCGCAGCACCTCACCGGCGATCAGTTCGAAGTCGGTCTCCACGAGCGCCGGCTGGATCGGCGCGACGGCGTCCACCAGCCGGGCGAGCAGCGCCGGCCGGCCGCTGCCGGTGACCCGGGCCCGGACCGCCGTGTCGGCGGCGAGCAGGTCGACCCGGTCGCCGGCCCGGGCGGCCAGCGCCGTGAGCAGCAGCGCCGCGTCGATCGCGGTGTCCAGCCGGGGCTCGTCGCCGAGCCGGACCGCCGAGGTGCGCCCGGTGTCCAGCACGCACACCAGCCGCCGGTCCCGCTCCGGGCGCCAGGTGCGGACCAGCACGTCGGAGCGGCGGGCGCTGGCCCGCCAGTCGATGGAGCGGACGTCGTCGCCGACCACGTACTCGCGGAGCGTGTCGAACTCGGTGCCGTGGCCGCGTCCCCGGGTCACCTGGACGCCGTCGATGATCCGCAGCCGGGCCAGCTTCTCGGGCAGGTGCCGCCGCGAGTCGAAGCGGGGCAGCACCCGCAGCGTCCACGGTGGTGTGGCCGGGTGGCCGGCGCGTTGCCGGAAGGCCAGCCGCAGCGGCCCGAGGGAGCGTACGGTCAGCGCCACCGCCGGCCGGTCGCCGCGCCGGGCCGGGGTGAGCCGGACCGGCAGGGTGGCCGTGCCGCCCGGCGCGACGGTGAGCACCCGCGCGGCGGGGACGTCGGGCCGCGCCCCGGCCGAGGGCACCCAGGCGTCGCGCACCTGGGCGTGCAGGGTGCGGGCGGAGGTGTTCGCCAGGTGCAGGGTGACCGTGGCGGTGCCGCCGAGCCGGACCGCGCGGTCCCCGGCGCGGGTGGCGGTGAGCCCGTGCAGCGGCGCCGCGAGGGCCCAGTCGAGGGCGACCAGCAGCAGCACCGCCGCGGTCAGCACGGCGACGCCGAGGAACGGCGCCGGCCAGGCCGGCAGGGTGGCCGCGCTCGCCGCGAGCAGCAGACCCGCCCGCCAGGTCATCGCGGTGTCGGCACGGTGGCCAGCACCGCGTCCAGCACGGCGTCCACGGTGACGCCCTCCAGCTCCACCTCGGGGCGCAGCCGCAGCCGGTGCCGCAGGGTGGGCCGGGCGACCGCCTTCACGTCGTCCGGGGTGACGTGGTCCCGGCCGGCCAGCCAGGACCACGCCTTGGCGGTGCCCAGCAGGGCGGTGGCGCCCCGGGGCGAGGCGCCCAGCTCCAGCGCCGGGGCGACCCGGGTGCCCCGGCACAGGTCCACGATGTAGCCGAGCACGGGCTCGGCCACGTGCACCGCCTGCACCGCCGTCCGGGCGGCGGCCAGGTCGGCGGCGGTGGCCACCGGGCGTACGCCGGCGGCGCGCAGGTCGCGCGGGTCGAAGCCGGCGTGGTGCGCGCGGAGCACGCCCAGCTCCTCGTCCCGCCCGGGCAGCGGCACGGTCAGCTTGAGCAGGAACCGGTCGAGCTGCGCCTCGGGCAGCGGGTAGGTGCCCTCGTACTCGACGGGGTTCTGGGTGGCCGCCACGATGAACGGGTCGGGCAGCGGGCGGCGCTCGCCCTCGACGGTGACCTGCCGCTCCTCCATGACCTCCAGCAGCGCCGACTGGGTCTTCGGCGGGGTGCGGTTGATCTCGTCGGCGAGGAGCAGGTTGGTGAAGACCGGCCCCTCCCGGAAGGTGAAGGCGGCGGTGCGCGGGTCGAAGATCAGCGACCCGGTCACGTCGCCGGGCATCAGGTCGGGGGTGAACTGCACCCGCTTGGACTCCAGGTCCAGCGCGCTCGCCACGGTGCGCACCAGCAGGGTCTTGGCGACCCCGGGCACGCCCTCCAGCAGCACGTGCCCCCGGCAGAGCAGCGCGATGACCAGGCCGGTGACGACGGCGTCCTGGCCGACGACGGCCTTGGCCACCTCGGCCCGCAGCCGGTGCAGGGCGGCGCGGGCATCGGGCTGCGCGGTGGGCGACGCGGCGGCGATGACGGGTCCGGTCACCGTGGGTCTCCTTCGGTCGGGTGGGGGGCCAGGGTACGGGTCAGGGCGTCCAGGTCGCGGGCCAGCGCCAGCAGCTCCCGGTCGTCCTCCGGGGCAGCGCCGTGCAGCAGCTCGGCCACCCGCTCCGGGTCGGCCCCGGCGTGCGCGGCGACCCGGGCGGCCACCTCGTCGGGCGGCGTGTCCGGGGGCAGGTTGAGCCGGGGCAGCAGCCGGTCCAGCGCGGCGGCGCGCAGCGTCGCGGCGGTGGTGTCCCGGGCGCCGGCGCGGCGGTAGAGGCGGGCCCGGCCGAGCACCGTCTCGGCGGCCCGGACCGTGACCGGCAGCGGCTCCGGCACGGGCGGGCCGAGCCGGCGGGCCCGCCACAGCACCAGCAGGAGCCCGGCCACGGCGAGCTGGGCGAGTATCGCCCAGAACCAGGGCGGGAACGCGTCCCAGAGCGGGTTGTCCCGGTTCGGCGGCGGGTCGGCCCGGTCGTCGCGGCCGCCGGTCCGCCGGGGCACCGGCGTTCCGCCGTCGTCCGGGGTCGGCGACCAGCTCCGGCCGGTCGGTGCCGGCGCGGGGCCGGGCAGGTCGAGCCAGACCAGCGGGCGGTTGCCGCCGAGCAGGCCGGTGGCGAGGGCGCGGTTGCCCCACTCGTCGATGCGGTCGTTGCGGAACGGGTCGCTGGCGCCGACCACCACCACCTCGGTGCCCCAGGTGATCCGCCGCAGCGCGCCCGCGTAGCAGCGGTCGGTGCCGGACGGCCCGGCGTAGCGCTGGCCGTCGACGGCGGCGGTGCCGGCGCGCAGCGCCTCGGGCAGCCGGCAGGGCGCGCCGTCGGCGTCGGGCGGCACGGCCCGGGTCGCCCACCGGCGGTCGGTCGGTTCGAGCGGCAGGCCCACCCCGGTCAGCACCCGGCGGGACGGCTCGACCAGCACGAGCCGGCTGCCGGGCGGCAGCACGGTCAGGGCGGCCAGGGTGTCCGGGTGCACCAGGTCCGGAGCGGGCACGAAGAGGGTGGTGGGGCCCGCTCCGGCGGCCCGCAGGGCGTGCAGCGTGTCGGTCTCCCGGCGGATCGGCACCCCCTGCGCGCGCAGCGCGTCGGCCAGCCGGCTGCCCCCGTCGTCACCGGCGGCGACCGGAGCGAGGAAACCCGGGTCGTCCGGGTCGGGCTGGTCCACGGCGTGCAGGACCAGCGTGGTCACGATCAGCAGCACCGCCAGCCCGATCGGGACCAGCAGCCGGTGCCACCGGCGGCGGGGCGCGGGCGGGGCCGCCGGCCGGGCCGGGTCGAGGGTGGCGGTCACCGGGGCTCTCCCTCGGCGGCCAGCTCGCGGCGCAGGTCGGCGGCGAGATCCCGCATCCGGTGGTCGTGCGCGGCGGTGGCCGGGCGCTGGGCGTACCAGAGGTCCGAGAAGATCGATCCGGCGGTGTGCAGGGTGGGCCGCACCTCGGGCCGGACCCGGGCCACGGCCGTGGTCAGCTCGGTGACGGTCAGCCCCGGGCGAGGCTCCACCAGTTGCCGCGCCACCAGCAGGCGGACCATCTCGCGCAGCCGTTCCCGGACCGCCTCGGCGTACCGGCCCTCGGCGGCGAGCCGGTCGGCGAGGCCCGCCTGGGCGGCCGTCGCCGGCTCGGCCGACCGGGGCGTGGGCACCGGCACCGCGGGCGCGTCCCGTCGGGTCCGGCGCCGCCGCCGGGGCAGCCGCAGTCTCGGCAACCGCAGCTTCGGCCGCCGCAGCCGGGGCAGGCGCAGCCAGAGCCGGGGGAGCCGAGGCCGGCCGATCCGGGGCAGCCGGCGGGGCACCCAGGCCGGGAAGAAGTACCAGGCCAGCGCGACCAGCAGCGCTCCGGCCAGCAGGAGCAGGGCGGCCAGCGGCAGCGGTACGGCGTCCCCCAGCGCGGCGACCGTCTCGGTCCACCACCGGCTCACCGGGGCACCGCCAGCAGGACGGGCTCCGGGGCCGGGTTCCGAGAGAGCCGGATGTCCAGCCCTTCGGTGCGCATCCGGGTCTCCAGGTGCAGCACCGCGTCCAGGCAGGCCAGCGCCGGGTACGCGACCGCGTTCACGGCCACCCACGCGACGATGGCGACCGGCAGCGCCCAGGCGGAGACGTCGAACAGGCCCAGCAGCCCGAGACCGTGGTAGACGCCCAGCCCGATGCCGAGCCGGATCAGCCACCAACCCAGGTAGCCGAGCAGCCGGATGGCGGCGGCCCGCCCACCGACCCGGACCGCCAGCCGCAGCGCCCGCCCCGGCGCCCGGTACGCCGGAACCCGGTCCACCACGAGCACCGGCACCACGGCGCCGAGCAGCCCGTACGCGACGAACCAGGCCGGCCCGGCCAGCCCGGCGAGCAGGACCGTGCAGCCGACCACGGCTCCGGCCAGCAGGGTGGGCCCCCAGCGGGCGTCCGCCAGCAGCTCGCGTGGCCCGGTGCGGCGGCCCAGCAGGGCGGCCCCGGCGGCCCGGGCGGCCGGGTTGCCGAGCAGCGCGATGATCATGGCCTCGGTGCCGGCGCCGAGGGCGAGCAGCAGCCAGTACCACCCGAACCGGTCCGGGTCGGGCCACCACTCGGGCGGCCGCGCGCCGGCCAGCACCCGCAGCGGATGCAGCAGGGCCTGCTCGCCGAGGGCCAGCAGGACGGCGAGCGGGACGAGCACCCGCGCCTGGTCGCGCAGCAGCAGGACGGCCGAGTCGAGCAGTTCGCCGACGGTCAGCGGGCGGCGCGGGAGCACCGCGGTCGGGCCGACGTCGGGCACGGGTACTCCTGGCGGGCGGGAGGTGGCGGGCGGCGACACACCCGAGGGATCATGGTTGCACGGCGCGTCCGCGTCCGGTGGACCCGTCCGCCCAGGCGCGCCACGCGGGCGACCACGCCGTCAGCTGTGGTGCCGGACCGCCCTCGGCGCTACGGTGCCGTGAAGACGCCGAACCTCTTCAACGAACGGGGATGGAACGATAAACCCCATGAGAGCCCGGGTACTGGTGGTCGACGACGACCCCGCACTCGCCGAGATGCTCGGCATCGTCCTGCGCAGCGAGGGCTTCGTGCCGTCCTTCGTGGCGGACGGAGAACGGGCACTGGCCGCGTTCCGGGACAGCCGGCCCGACATCGTCCTGCTCGACCTGATGCTCCCCGGCATGAGCGGCATCGACGTGGCCCGGGCCATCCGGGGCGAGTCCGGCGTGCCGATCGTGATGCTGACCGCCAAGAGCGACACCGTCGACGTGGTGCTCGGGCTGGAGTCCGGCGCCGACGACTACGTGGTCAAGCCGTTCAAGCCCAAGGAGCTGGTGGCCCGGATGCGGGCCCGGCTGCGCCGGGGCGAGGACGTGGCGCCGGAGCTGCTCACCATCGGCCCGCCCGGCAACCAGATCACCATCGACGTGCCGGCGCACACGGTCAGCCGGGACGGCGAGGAGGTCAAGCTGACCCCGCTGGAGTTCGACCTGCTGGTCGCGCTCGCCCGCAAGCCGCGCCAGGTCTTCACCCGCGAGGTGCTGCTGGAGCAGGTCTGGGGCTACCGGCACGCCGCCGACACCCGCCTGGTCAACGTGCACGTGCAGCGGCTCCGCGCCAAGATCGAGCCGGATCCGGAGCGACCCGAAATCATCCTCACCGTGCGAGGCGTGGGTTACAAGGCGGGCACCGGATAGCCTGGTCAGCACTGTGGTGACCTCCCCGCCCCCCGACTCGCCGACCGTCGCGTCCCGCCGCCTCCGCGCCGCGCGGGCGCTGTGGCGTGTCCTGGCGGGCCGCACGGCCCGGTTCGCCGCCGGGGCCCACCAGACCTGGCGGAGGTCGCTCCAGCTTCGTGTGGTGACCATCACACTGGTGGCGTCCAGTCTGCTGGTGGGCGGTTTCGCGTACCTGATCGCGGACAAGCTCACCAACATCCTGCTGGAGAACGCCGAGACCGACGTCCTGCTGCGCCTGCAGAACGGCAGCGACTACGCCTCGAAGCAGTTCAACCTCTACAGCCAGCCGCAGGAGGCCCAGCTCCAGGACACCATCGACGGCACGGTCAACTACCTGGCCGGCGGTGACCCGGCGCAGACCAGCGGCGTCGTCGTGGCCATCACGGCCGACAGCTTCGCCGGCTTCATCGAGGCGCGCACCTCGCCGGACGTGCAGGTGCGACCGCTGATCAGCGCGGAGCTGCGGGCGTCGGTGGCGGCCGGGAACGTCGCCCACCAGGTCCGCACCGGCACGCTCGACGGTGAGCGCACCAAATTTCTGGTCTACGGCTCCCCGGTGCCGACCCGGTTCGGGCAGCTGGAGCTCTACTACCTCGTACCCCTGACCCGGCAGGACGCCACGGCGGCCGACGCCCGGGCCACCGTGGTCGCCACCGGCGTGGCCCTCGTGCTGCTGCTCGGCCTGCTGGCCGCCCTGGTCACCCGCCTGGTGGTGACCCCGGTACGGGTGGCCGCCCGGACCGCCCAGCGGCTCTCCGCGGGCCTCCTCGACCAGCGGATGGTGGTCAACGGCGAGGACGACCTGGCCCTGCTCGCCGCCTCGTTCAACCAGATGGCCACCAACCTGCAACGGCAGATCCTCCGGCTGGAGGAGATGTCGCGGCTGCAACGCCGTTTCACCTCCGACGTCTCCCACGAGCTGCGCACGCCGCTGACCACGGTGCGGATGGCCGCCGACCTGATCTTCGCCGAGCGGGACGACTTCGACCCGGCGGTGGCGCGCAGCGCCGAGCTGCTCCAGGCCGAGCTGGACCGGTTCGAGGAGCTGCTCACCGACCTGCTGGAGATCAGCCGCTTCGACGCCGGCTTCGCGATGCTCGACAGCGAGCCGACCGACCTGGTGCCGGTGGTGCACCGGGTGACCGAGCGGCTGGCCGGGCTGGCCGAGCGGGTCGGGGTGGCCATCGAGCTGGACCTTCCGGACAGCCCGGTGATCGCCGAGGTCGACCCCCGCCGGGTCGAGCGGGTCCTGCGCAACCTCGTCGGCAACGCGGTCGAGCACGGCGAGGCCAAGCCCGTGCGGATCACCCTGGGCATGGACCAGAGCGCGGTGGCGATCACCGTGCGGGACCACGGCGTCGGCCTCAAGCCGGGCGAGGAGAAGCTGGTCTTCAACCGGTTCTGGCGGGCCGACCCGTCCCGGGCCCGACAGACGGGCGGCACCGGGCTGGGCCTGTCGATCAGCCTGGAGGACGCCCGGCTGCACGGCGGCTGGCTGGAGGCGTGGGGCGCGCCGGGGCAGGGGGCCCAGTTCCGGCTGACCCTGCCGGCCCGCGCCGGGGACCGGCTGACCACCTCACCGCTGCGGCTCGTGCCGGCCGACGCCACCCTGCCGTTCGGCGGTCCGCGCGACGGCGGCCCGCTCGCCATCGGGCCGGGCAGCGGCGCGGGCGCGCTGGCCATCGGGCCGGCGGAATCCGGTGACCGGGCCGAGGTGGCACCATGAGCGCCAGGAGTGAGCTGGGCGCCGTGCGGCGGCGGGTGCTGGTCGCGCTGCTGGTCGGTGTGCTGCTTCCCGCCGGGCTGGCCGGTTGCGGGATCCCGCGGGAGACCGAGGTGCAGGTCGACGGCTCGGGCCCGGCCGCCGAGGCGGGTGCCCTCAACGGCAGCCCCGCGCGGCCGCCCACCCCCGGCGACAGCAACGAGCCCGGTCCGTTCATCGAGAACTACCTGCGGGCCGCCGCCGCCGGCGAGCGCGAGCAGGCGTACGCGCGGGCCAAACAGTTCGTCGCGGACGAGGCGAAGATCCTGCTGCGCGAGAAGCAGCAGAGCAGCGAGATCGAACTGACCGTGGTGCGGCTGCGGGAGAAGCCTGAGGTCACCCCGCCGAACAACCAGGGCACCAGCAAGGTGACACTCAAGGTGCAACAGGTCGGCGTGCTGGGCGCCGACGGCAGCCTGTCCCCGCCGGTGGCCAGCGAGACCGAGTACGTGTTCCAGCTGCGCCGGGCCGAGCCGGCCGGCGGCGGGCTGCTCATCACGGACCTGCCGAACGTGCTGCTGATCAGCGACGACGCGCTGCGCGGGTACTACCCGTCGCGCACCATCTACTTCTGGAACGCGGACCAGTCACGCCTGGTGCCGGAGCTGCGCTACCTGCCCTCGTCGGTGCCGGCCGAGCGGCGGATCACCGACGTGGTGAAGTGGCTGACCGGTGGCCCGTCCGACTGGCTGGCCCCGGGGGTCACCCGGCTTCCCGACGACACCCGGCCGATCAACAACGCCACGGGCTCGGACGGGCACTGGGAGGTCAACCTGCGCATGCCGGGGGCCGACGACAAGCGGCTCGCCCTGCTCGCCACCCAGCTCGCCTGGTCGCTGCCCGACCTGAACGGTCAGCTCGACCTGAAGATCCAGAACCAGAAGCGGCGCACCGTCGACCTCCAGCAGGAGCGGACGGCGCACGTCGCGTACCCGACCGGGGAAGCCCCGGCGCGGTTCAGCGTCTACGACGGCGCCATCCGGCCGCTCGCCATCGGCAACGAGCCAAGAGCCGCCGTCCCGCTGGAGCCGGCCGACAACAAGAACGTGGTCTCCGCGGCAATCACCCGCGCGGGCGACCAGGTGATGGCCGCGCTTGCGGTGACCGGGGCGGACCGCCGGCAGCGGCTCAAGGTCGGCTCCGGCGCGGACCCGGTGCAGATGCCCGCCACCAGCAGCCAGACGTACGCCTCGCTGGGCCGACCCACCTGGCTCCGCTCGCTGGACGAGCGGCACCCGGCCGGCCTCGTGGCGGCCGACGGCAAGCTCTACCGCTTCGACGGCTCGGCCGCGATGAGCCCGGTCGCGCTGAACATCACCGGCCCGGTCGTGGCGGTCGCCGGGTCTCTCGACGGACACCGGATCGCCCTGGTCAGCGGGGGCGTGCTCTACGTCGCCGCGGTGAGTGTCGACGGCGGCGTGGTCAGCGTGGGTCAACCTCGCCGGCTGGCCACCCTGCTGACCGGCATCACCGCGGTGGACTGGCTCGCGGAGAACGACCTGGTCCTGGCCGGCAAAGAGGCGGACCGGCGGCCGGCGATCCACCAGATCACCGTCGACGGCGCTGAGGAGACCGCGCTCGAGCGGGACATCGGCGCCGAGGTGACCCTGTTGGCCGCGTACCCGGGCGGGGCGGTCGGCGGGCTGCCGTCGCTGTCGTACATGTACGAGGCGAACCGGGCGGCCTACCGGAACAACCCGTTCGACACCATCAAGCGGGAGCAGGTGCTGGACGTGCCCTCGGGCAGCCGGGCGACCAACCCGACCGCGCCCTTCTTCCTCTACTGAGGCGCCGGTGCCGGGGCTGGGCGGACTCTGGTCGGACCTGACCGACCTGGTGCTGCCGGCCGGGTGCGCCGGCTGCGGGGAGCGCGTGCCGGGCCTGCGACAGGGCTTCTGCCCGGGCTGCGTGCGGGACCTGGAGGCGCTGACCCCGGCGCCGACCCGACCCGACCCGACCCCGGCCGGCCTGCCGCCCTGCGCCGCCCTCGGCCCGTACGCGGGCGCGCTGCGCAACGGGCTGCTGGCGTACAAGGAGCGGGGCCGGCACGGGCTGGCCCGGCCGCTGGGCGCGCTGCTGGCCGAGGTGGTCGCCGCGGCGGTCGGCCCGCGTGGTCCGGTGACCCTGGTGGCGGTGCCGGACACCGCCCGGGCGGCCCGGGCCCGGTACGGCGACCACCTGGACCGGCTGACCCGCCACGCGGCGGCCCGGCTGGGCGCGGCCGGCTGGCCGGTACGCGTGCTCCGGCCGCTGCGCGCGCTGCCCCGGCCCGACTCGGTGGCGCTGGACAGCGCCGGGCGGGCCGCCGCGGCCGAGGCGGCGTTCCGGCTGCGCCGGACCGGCGGGGTGGCCGGTCCCGTGGTGCTGCTGGACGACATCGTCACCACGGGGGCCACGCTGGCGGCGGTGAGCCGTGTTCTGCGCGACGCGGGAATGCCGCCAAAGGTCGCGGCCGTGCTCGCCGCAACGCAAAAGCGGCACCATGCGTAACGCTCCGTGTTTCCGTTTCACCCCATGGTGTATGAGCTGTTAAATTTCGCGGCCTCTGCCGGCAACTGGGGGTGACTGGTGGCCGAACAGGAGTTAGCGTTTTCGTGTCGGGGGTAGGAGGGTTGCCAACCTTCCCCCGGCATTGGAAGGAGGCGTAGCCGTACACCATCGGTCGACGCCGGACGGGGTTCTCCCAGGGCGCGTCGACCGGAAGATCCGGACCGAACGACCGTCCGAACAAGGGAGGTCACGTGGACATCGTGGTCAAGGGCCGTAACGTCGAAGTGCCGGACCATTACCGGGTGCACGTAGCCGAAAAGCTCGCGAAGATCGAACGCTACGACCACAAGCTCATTCGCGTGGACGTCGAGTTGTTCCACGAGCGCAATCCGCGCCAGGCCGATCATTGCCAGCGGGTGGAGATCACCTGCGTGACGCGCGGCCCGGTGATCCGGGCCGAGGCCTGCACGAATGATTTCTACAGCGCGCTGGACGCGGCCATCGCCAAGCTGGACACCCGCTTCCGCCGGGCGGCCGACCGCCGCCGCGTGCACCGCGGCCGGCACGCGCCGCTCTCGGTCGCCGCCGCCACCGCGGACCTGCCGGTGACCGACCTGGAAGGGCCCGGCCTGGCGGCGTTGAACGGGCACGCGACGGCCACCGCCGTCGCGGAACGGCCCGACGAGGGTGGCTACGAGGAACCCGACGACCAGCCGTGGCACATCGCGCGGGCGAAGGTGCACCCCGCCGAGCCGATGACGGTCGACGACGCGCTGTTCCAGATGGAACTCGTCGGCCACGACTTCTACCTGTTCCAGGACAAGGAGTCGGGCCGCCCGAGCGTGGTCTACCGCCGGCACGCCTACGACTACGGGATCATCTCGCTCGACACCGGACCCTGACCACCCCGCGGGACGACACCGGCCGGAAGCCGTGGTGGGCGACCACCGCGGCTTCCGCCGTCAGCCGGCGCGGTCGCCCGGCAGCCGGCCGAAGATGAACGAGTCGATCCGGGTGCCGTCCGGGCCGGGGAGCCGGCCCCGCAGCAGCCCTTCCCGGCCGAAGCCGGCCTTCTCCAGCACCCGCTGCGAGGCGAGGTTCTCGGGCCGCGTGCCGGCCCAGAGCCGGGCCAGCCCGATCTCGAACGCCCAGCCGGCGACGAGGCCCACCGCCCGGGTGGCCAGCCCCCGGCCGCGCGCCTCGGGCAGCATGCTGTAGCCGAGCATGGCCTGGCCGGTGCTCGGTTCGTCGTACACCAGCGCGCAGCCGCCCACCACGGCGCCGGTGGCCGCGTCGAGGATGGCGAGGTCGGCCGCGCGGCCGGCCAGCCACTGGCTCTCCGCGCGGCGGCACCGCCGCTCGATCGACTCCCGCGTCGGCGGGGCCGGCGGCACCCGGTTCGCCACCACCTCCGGCAGCGTGTGCAGCCGGTACACCACCTCGGCGTCCGCCGGCCCGACCGGGCGCAGCGTCACCACGCCGTCGGTGAGCCGGCCGTCGGGCAGGTCCGGCAGCAGCCGGACGGTCGGACCGGGCGGGTCGTCGGCGAGGCGTACCCAGACGGCCAGGTCGTGGCGACCGTCCCGGCCCTGGCCGGCCGACCGGCGTACCCCCTCGTGCCGGAACCCGGCGGCCAGCGCCACCCGCTGGCTCGCCGCGTTCTCCTCCTGCGTGAGCAGTTCGAGCCGGACGGCGCCGGCGGCGAAGGCCGCCTCGGCCAGCGCGCGGGTGGCGGCCGTGGCGACGCCCCGGCCGCGCGCCCACGGCGCGACCCAGTAGCCGATCTCCGCCTGGCCGCGCTCCGCCACCGGGTGGCTGAGGCCGGCCGCGCCGATCAACCGGTCGGTGGCCGGGTCGGCGATCACGTACGCCGCGCCGCCGGTGGCCCAGGCCGCCGGTGCGCCCTCGGTGATCCACCACCGGGCGCTCTCCTCGGTGTACGGGTCGGGCAGGCCGGGCAGGAACCGCTGGGTGAGCGGGTCGGCGCAGGCGGCAGCCGTGTCCGTCGCGTCGGTGAGCCGGTTCCGCCGCAGCCGCACCCCGTACGCCTCGATGGTCTCGGGCGTCACGTGAGGTCCTGCGGGAGCAGCCCGCCGACCCAGACGTCCTGCCGTTCCCCGCGGTGCTGGACCCCGCCGCGGAGCGTGCCCTCGACGGTGAAGCCGGCCTTCTCGGCGGCCCGGCGCGACGCGGTGTTGCCGACATTGGCCCGCCACTCGATGCGGGCCAGGCCGAGCGTGGTGAAGCCCCAGGCGCAGAGCGCGGCCAGCGCGGCCGGCAGGTAGCCCCGGCCCCGGGCGTGCGGCGCGGTCATGAAGCCCACGTCGGCGACGAGCGGGTCGCCGGGGGAGATGCGCAGGTCGATCGAGGCGACGTACCGATCGTCCGGGTCGGCGACGGCGTAGGCCGCCCCCTTGCCCCGGGCCCAGGACGCCTCGGCGATGTCCCGCAGGTAGCCCTCGGCGTGCTGCCGCTGGTAGGGGTGCGGCACCGTGGTCCAGCGGATGCTCTCCTCGTCGCGGCAGGTGGTCACGAGCGCGTCGATGTCGCGCTCCTCGAATGCGCGCAGCTGCAGCTCGGTGTCGCCCGCGGTGGCGAACAGGACCGGCTGGGGCCGCGCGAAGACGGCGGCCCGGCGGGCCTCCAGGGTGTCCGGGCCGTGGCGGAGGGGCTCACCCGGTGCCCCCAGCTCGTGCGGCAGGAGGGAGCCGATCCAGCCCTCCGGGCGGCCGTCGACCGAGGGGTGGGCCAGCCGCAGCTCGCCCTCGACCCGGAAGCCGGCCCGGAGCGCGACCAGCCGGGAGGCGTGGTTGCCGACCTCCGCCTGCCAGGTCACCCGGCGCAGCTTGAGCGCGTCGAAGACCCAGCGGGCGACCGCCCGGGTGGCGCGGACTGCCACGCCCCGGCCGCGGGCCCAGGGCGCGGTCCAGTAGCCCACCTCGGCGGAGTCCAGGCCGCGGTCGACGGAGACGAGGCCGCAGGAGGCGAGCAGCTCGCCGGTCTGCGCGTCGCAGACCGCGAACGGCGCCCCGGTGCCCTCCGCCCAGGCCGTCCCGCTGATCGTGGTCACGAATCCGAGGGCGTGTTCCGGCAGGTACGGGCGAGGTACGGTGGTCCAGCGCTGAATGTCCGGGTCCTGGCAGGCGCGGTGCACCGCGTCGGCGTCCTCCGCCCGCCAGGGTCGCAGCAGCAGGCCGTCCTCGATGATCTCCACAGGCTCCACCCGAGCCATCGTGCCGGATCGTTCGCGTACGGCGTAACCCGATTACCGCCGGTCAGCGCGCCCGCTCGGCGTTATGTCGGGTTCGCGGCTCCGGACCGCAGCCACCAGTGACCATCGCCGCGCCGGAGCGCCTACGATGGTTCGAGACTGTCTAGGGGAGCGTTGATCCGTGTCGATTCTGGAAAAGGTCCTTAGCGCGGGCGCGGGCCGTATGGTGCGTCGGCTCAAGGCCATCGCCGCCGCCGTCAACTCGATCGAGGACGACTACGTCGACCTCAGCGACGACGAGCTGCGGGACATGACCGACCAGTTCAGGGAGCGGCTCGCCGACGGCGAGACTCTCGACGACCTGCTGCCCGAGGCGTTCGCGGTGTGCCGGGAGGCCGCCGCCCGGGTGCTCGGCCAGCGGCCCTACGACGTCCAGGTGATGGGCGGCGCGGCGCTGCACTTCGGCAACATCGCCGAGATGAAGACCGGTGAGGGCAAGACCCTGACCTCGGTCATGCCGGTCTACCTGAACGCGCTCGCCGGCAAGGGCGTGCACGTGATCACGGTGAACGACTACCTGGCCGAGCGCGACGCCGCCTGGATGGGCCGGGTGCACGAGTTCCTCGGCCTCAGCGTGGGCGTGGTGCTGCCCAACCGGCCGGCCACCGAGCACCGCGCGGCCTACGAGTGCGACATCACCTACGGCACCAACAACGAGTTCGGCTTCGACTACCTGCGCGACAACATGGCGTGGTCGAAGGAGGAGCTGGTCCAGCGCGGCCACTTCTTCGCCGTGGTCGACGAGGTCGACTCGATCCTCATCGACGAGGCGCGGACCCCGCTGATCATCTCCGGCCCGGCCGAGCACTCCGCCCGCTGGTACCAGGAGTTCGCCTCCGTGGTGGCCCGGCTCCAGCCCGGCACCGACGGTGAGGGCGACTACGAGGTCGACCACGCCAAGCGCACCATCGCCATCACCGAGCGCGGTGTCGCCAAGATCGAGGACCGGCTCGGCATCGACAACCTCTACGAGTCGGTCAACACCCCGCTCGTCGGCTACATGAACAACGCGATCAAGGCCAAGGAGCTCTACAAGCGCGACAAGGACTACATCGTCAGCGACGGCGAGGTCCTCATCGTCGACGAGTTCACCGGCCGCATCCTGCACGGCCGCCGCTACAACGAGGGCATGCACCAGGCGATCGAGGCCAAGGAGGGGGTGGAGATCAAGCAGGAGAACCAGACCCTGGCCACCATCACCCTCCAGAACTACTTCCGCCTCTACGAGAAGCTCTCCGGCATGACCGGCACGGCCCAGACCGAGGCGAGCGAGTTCAACAAGGTCTACAAGGTCGGCGTCGTGACCATCCCGACGCACCGGCCGATGGTCCGCCTCGACCGGGCGGACGTCATCTACAAGACCGAGAAGGCCAAGTTCAACGCCGTGGTCGAGGACATCGCCGAGCGGCACGAGCACGGCCAGCCGGTGCTGGTCGGCACGGTCTCCGTGGAGAACTCGGAGATCCTCTCCCACCTGCTGCGCCGCCGCGGCATCCCGCACTCGGTGCTCAACGCGAAGTTCCACGCCAAGGAAGCGGAGATCGTCGCCCAGGCCGGGCGCAAGGGCGCGGTCACCGTCGCCACCAACATGGCCGGCCGCGGCACCGACATCCTGCTCGGCGGCAACCCCGAGTTCCTCGCCGCCAACGAGCTGCGGCAGCGCGGCCTCGACCCGGTCGAGCAGCCCGAGGAGTACGCCAAGGCGATGGAGGAGGTCCTGCCCACCTGGAAGCAGGCCTGCGACGTCGAGGCGGAGGAGGTCGCCGCGGCCGGCGGCCTCTACGTGCTGGGCACCGAGCGGCACGAGTCGCGCCGGATCGACAACCAGCTGCGCGGTCGCGCCGGCCGGCAGGGTGACCCGGGCGAGTCCCGCTTCTACCTGTCGCTGCAGGACGACCTGATGAAGCGCTTCCGGGCCGGTGCCGTCGAGGCGGTGATGGACCGCTTCAACATCCCGGAGGACGTGCCCATCGAGTCGAAGATGGTCACCCGCCAGATCAAGAGCGCCCAGGCCCAGATCGAGGGCCAGAACGCCGAGATCCGGAAGAACGTCCTCAAGTACGACGAGGTGCTCAACAAGCAGCGCCAGGTGATCTACGCCGAGCGCCTCCGGGTGCTCAACGGCGAGGACCTCTCCGAGCAGGTCCGCAACATGATCGACGACGTGGTCGCTGCGTACGTGGTGGGCGCGACCAGCGAGGGCTACGCCGAGGACTGGGACCTCGAGCAGCTCTGGTCCAACCTCAAGCAGCTCTACCCGGTGGGCATCACCATTGACGAGCTGGAGGAGGAGCTGGGCTCCCGGGCCGGCCTCGACCAGGACTTCCTGCTCGCCCGCCTCAAGGAGGACGCGAACGCCGCGTACGACCGGCGCGAGGAGCAGCTCGGCGAGGAGGCCGTACGCCAGCTCGAGCGGATGGTCCTGCTCCAGGTGATCGACCGCAAGTGGCGCGAGCACCTCTACGAGATGGACTACCTCCAGGAGGGCATCAGCCTGCGGGCGTACGCCCAGCGCGACCCGGTCATCGAGTACCAGCGCGAGGGCTTCGACATGTTCGCCACCATGATGGACGGCATCAAGGAGGAGACGGTCGGCTTCCTCTACAACCTGGAGGTGCAGGTCGAGGAGCCGACGCCGGAGGCCGAGGAGGAGGAGGTCCAGCTGCTGGAGAAGCCGGTGGAGATCCGCGCCAAGGGTCTCAACCGCACGCCGCAGCAGCAGGGCCTGCAGTATTCGGCTCCCGCGGTCGACGGCGAGGCCGGCCGTGGCGCGCCGGTGCTCGAGCGCGCCGAGGAGCAGGCGCCGGCGCTCGGCATCGGCCGGTCCGAGACGTCGGAGCGTCCCGCCGCCTCCACCCCGCGCCGGACGGCCGGGATGAGCGGCCAGGCGGTCGCGGCGAGCACGGCCCGGCGGGCCGCTCCCGGCCAGGTCGACGGCGGCGGCGAGGGCCCGTCCCGCAACGCGCCCTGCCCGTGCGGTTCCGGCCGCAAGTACAAGCGCTGCCACGGCGCCCCCAACGGCGGCAACTGACCCGCCCCGCACCAGCCCCGACGGGCCCCGGCCGGATGGCCGGGGCCCGTCCGCGTCCCGCCCGCCCCAACTCCCGCGATCCGGCACGCCGGCGGCGATCCCATGATCGACTCCAGCTCGGCGAGGTGGCGGTGTCGGAGGGGCTGGGATGCCGCCACTTCGGCGAGGTGGAGTTGATCACTGCGTAGGTCGGCTTCGCGCCCGGGCGCCGAGCTGATGTCGGTCGGGGTCGGTCAGAGGACGTCGAGGACGGTGCAGAGCCAGGTGCCGCGGCGGTGTTCCAGGCGCAGCGCGATGGCCCAGCTCGCGCCGCCGGTGCCGGCCAGCACGGCGGCGGCCTCGACCGCGCCCGCGCGGGGCTCGCTGACCCGCAGCCGCCGGAGCTGGAGGACCGGTCGGGCGGTGCGGCGGCGTGCCGGGCCGACCCGGCGGGCGGCGCGGGCCAGCTCGGCGGTCACCCGGGCGGTCGCCTCGGGGAGGCAGAGCGGCCGGAGCTGCCCGGGCGGGCGGTAACCGTTGACGATCTCCAGGAAGGTGCGGACGAAGCGGTGCGCCGCTCGGGCCGCCTCGGGGGTCGCGGTGACCAGCGCCGCAGGCGGCGGGCCGTCCGAGCGCCCCGGCCCGGCCGGCAGCGGCCGGACGTCGGCGCCCCTGCCGGCCGCCCTGTCCCGGACCCGTCCGGCGGACAGCCCGATGGACCGGTCGGGGGCCCGGCCGGCGGGCCGGTCGGGATCCCGGCGGCGGGGGTCGAAGAGGTCGAGCGCGAGCTGGTCGGCATTGCCCCACGCATCGGCTGAGGCGTCGCCCCAGACCGGATCCTGGTCGATGCACGGCGGGTCGAGTGGCGGGGCGGGCCGGAGCCGGACGGGGGGACGCGGTGCCAGCGGGCGGCGGGTGTCGACCATCCTCAACCCCTGTTCCTTGCGTTTGCCTTCGTTTGCCTTCGATGATTGCTCATTCTCGGGCAGGGCAACGCCAACCGTCAATGCCGGTGCGGCATTGTGCGGTCACTCCACGTCGCGGTCGGTGAGCGGGTTGCCGCGTACCCACTCGGCGGTCTCGGCGTACTTCCGCTGGATGTACTCCTCCAGTTGAGCGCGCTCCACGCGCCACTGCCCCCGGCCACCGATCTTGATCGCGGGCAGTTCTCCGCTGCGCACCATGTGGTAGACCTGCGAGTCCGAGACGTTCAGCTCGGCGGCCACGTCGGACAGCAGCAGGAACCTCGGCT
Source organism: Micromonospora sp. NPDC005305 (assembly GCF_040607315.1). Taxonomy (NCBI): domain Bacteria; kingdom Bacillati; phylum Actinomycetota; class Actinomycetes; order Micromonosporales; family Micromonosporaceae; genus Micromonospora; species Micromonospora sp. NPDC005305. The sequence continues at coordinate 377,600 of NZ_JBEXGL010000001.1, forward strand.
CCACGGCGACCCCCGGGGTTGGCTACGTTTGCTTCAGTTTGCCATCACGACCCCGATCGCCCAGGCCCGGCCGGGCGAATCCGGCCGGGGGACACACCGGCGTGGAACTTCTCCGCGACGGGTGCGAGGTGTATGACGGTCACGGCGTACGGCATGATCGGCGCCCGGAGCCGGCGTCCGCCGGCCGGCGGCTGAGGGCGGGGAGAGACCGGTGACCGACGAGCTTGTCCGGGTGTACGTGCCGGCGACCGTCCCCATGCTGGCCCGGCTGCGCGAGGAGGGCCTGGCCGGCGAGGAGGCGCACGCCGTCACCCCGGAGCTGCGGGAGTGGTACGCCGAGGGCGACGAGGAGGAGCTGGAGTACGTCGCCTTCACCCGGGCCGCCCAGGAGGCCCTGCTGCTGCTCCGGGCCGATCCGGGCGCACCCCGCCGGCGGGTCGTCGTCTCGGTGGACCTGCCGGCCCGCGCGGTCGGCCGGGCGGGCGGCGAGCTGGGCTCCAGCGTGGTGCGGCTCTCCGGGCCGGTGCCGGTGAAGTCCGTCGCCGCGATCCACGTGGACGGCGGGGACGCGGTCGACGACGTGGCGGCCGCCGCCGAGGTGGTGGCCGAGGCGCAGGCCGGCGACCCGGACGCCCAGTTCACCGTCGACGGGGCCGAGGACCACGAGCTGGAGTGGTACGACGTGACCGAGCTGGACCTGCTGCTGCGCGACGCCGGCTGACGGGCCTCAGGAGTCGGACTCGTCCTCGTCCTCCACGGCGCGCGGGCCGAGGGTGCGGCCGAACAGGACGAGCGCGGTGAGCGCCCCCACGAACAGCACCCAGATGCCGTTGTCCACCCGCGAGGTGCCGAGCGCCGTCTGTGCCACCTCGTCCGCCTCGCTGAGCGCGGCGGCCAGGTCGAGCAGCCCGCGCCCCCCGACCCGGATGATCACTTCGGTGAGCAGCAGGAGCAGCCCCGCGCCGGCTCCGGCCACGAGGTACGCCGGCCAGCGCAGCGCCGCGACGGCCGCGTCCCGCCGCTCGGCGCGGCGGCGGGCCCAGGCCAGGTAGAGGTACGCCACCAGGCCGGCGACAAGCCCGGCGAGCAGGGACTCGGTTCGGGACACCCACTTCGCGGCGTCGAGCACCGACTGCTGGGTGTCCCCGGCGCCGAACAGGTCGGAGAGCGGGTCCCGGGCCCGGCTGAACAGCACCACGAAGACCTGCGCGGCCAGCGTGGCGGCGGCGACCCCGCCGACCACCCGGGCGTTGCGCGCACCGGCCGCCGCGCCACCGATGATCGCCGCGGCGACGGTGGTGCCGGCGATGGTGTTGGTGGTCGCGTTGTCGGCGTACGTCAGGTTGACCGCGAGGGCGGCGGCGAGCCCGACCAGCAGGCCGGCGCCGACGGCGACGAGGAAGCGCAAGGTGACCCGGTCCAGCCGGTTGGTCGCCGCCAGGGCGACCGCGGCGCCGGCGACCAGCGCGGCCGTGATCACGCCCGGCAGGGCGTACGCGGAGAGGCTGAGCGCGGTGACCCCGGCCGCCGCCGAGGTGATGGCGGCCCGGGTGGACCAGAGCATGGCGGCCAGCCAGGCGAGCGACAGCACGGCCAGCACCAGGGCACCGGGCGCGTGGGCGAGGCGGCCACCGGCGGTCGGCGCGTCCGACGGGGATCCGGCCGGCGTCCCGACCGTCGGCTCGGTGGCGGGCTGGTCCGGCTCCGCGGCCGTGGAGCTGCCGGGCTGCTTGCTCATCGTCTCCCTCTCGACGGACGCCGGATCGGCCGCGACGGCCGGGCAGGTCACCGGTCATCCAGCGTACGCGGCGCTCCGGGGCCCCCTCCCGGCCACGCCGGCCGACGTGGTCCATCCGGGGTGAGCTGGCCGGGTGGTGACGGATCGCAGGCAAGGGGTCGGGCTGACTGAGGATTCGTCGGAAAGGGTGGCTTGTCGCCTACGGACCGGTGTGGGGCCGTGCGTCCGGGTGCGCCGGCCCGGGGCGGCCCGAACCGGGGCGGTGGAGGTGGGGTCGGGTCCCTCGCATGGAAGAATTGGCCGAGGTCCCGCCGCCGCGACCGGTACCCCGCGCGCGGCGCCCGGCAGCCCGGCCACCCGGCCGGCGCCCGCGGGTCCGGTTTCGCCACCGCCGTCGAGATCGCACAGGAGCCTGTGATGGACGCCGTGTTCTCCGTACCCGAGCCGCGCAACGAGCCGGTAAACACCTACGAGCCCGGCAGCGCCGAGCGGGAGCGGCTCCAGCGGCGGCTGGCCGACCTGGCCGCCGAGCGGATCGACCTGCCGATGACCATCGCCGGCGAGCAGCGGATGGCCGCCGGCGACCCGATCGACGTGGTCCAGCCGCACAAGCACGCCCACGTGCTCGGCGTGACCGGCCACGCCACCCAGGACGACGCGCGCGCCGCGGTGAAGGCCGCCAAGGACGCCGCGCCGATGTGGCGGGCGCTGCCGTTCGAGGAGCGCGCCGCGATCTTCCTGCGCGCCGCCGACCTGCTCTCCGGTCCGTGGCGGGACACCCTCAACGCCGCCACCATGCTGGGCCAGTCCAAGACCGTGGTCCAGGCCGAGATCGACGCGGCCTGCGAGCTGATCGACTTCCTCCGGTTCAACGTCTACTTCGCCCGCAAGCTCCTGGCCGAGCAGCCGATGTCCTCGCCGGGCGTGTGGAACCGCTTCGACCACCGGCCCCTGGAGGGCTTCGTCTACGCGGTCACCCCGTTCAACTTCACCGCGATCGCCGGCAACCTGCCCTCCGCTCCGGCGCTGCTCGGCAACACCGTGGTCTGGAAGCCGGGCCCGACCCAGCAGTTCGCCGCCCACTTCACCATGCGGCTGTTCGAGGCGGCCGGCCTGCCGCCCGGCGTGATCAACATGGTCACCGGGCGCGGCGAGGAGGTCTCCGACGTCGTGCTCGCCGACCCGGACCTGGCCGGCATCCACTTCACCGGCTCCACCAAGGTCTTCCAGCACCTCTGGAAGACCGTCGGCGACAACATCGCCCGCTACCGGGGCTACCCGCGGCTGGTCGGCGAGACCGGCGGCAAGGACTTCGTGGTCGCGCACACCAGCGCCGACGTGGACGCCCTGCACACCGCGCTGATCCGGGGCGCCTACGAGTACCAGGGCCAGAAGTGCTCGGCCGCCTCGCGGGCGTACATCCCCCGGTCCATCTGGGAGGGCGGGCTGCGCGACCGGCTGGCCGCCACCGCCGACTCGCTCACCTACGGCGACGTCACCGACTTCAGCAACTTCGGCGGCGCCGTGATCGACGACAAGGCGTTCGGCCGGCACGCCGCCGCGCTGGAGCTGATCAAGGGCGACGACAGCTGCAAGATCCTGGCCGGCGGCACCGCCGACGACTCGGTGGGCTACTTCGTCCGGCCGACCCTCTTCGAGTGCTCGGACGCCGCGCACGAGACCTTCACCACCGAGTACTTCGGCCCGATCCTCGGCGTGCACGTCTTCGACGACGCCCGCTTCGACGAGGTGGTCCACCAGGCCGAGTCGATCGCGCCCTACGCGCTGACCGGGTCGATCTTCGCGACCGACCGCCGGGTGGTCGACCAGGTGGCGGAGAAGATGCGGTACGCGGCCGGCAACTTCTACATCAACGACAAGCCGACCGGCGCGGTGGTCGGGCAGCAGCCGTTCGGCGGCGCCCGGGCAAGCGGCACCAACGACAAGGCCGGCTCCTGGCACAACCTGGTCCGCTGGATGTCCCCGCGGACGATCAAGGAGACCTTCGTCCCGCCGACCGAGCACGGCTACCCGCACATGGGCTGACCTGCGCAGGGTCGCCGGTGGCGCACCCAGCGTCACCGGCGACCGGCCGGCCGGGGGAGGACCGCGACGTCCCCGGCGGACTGTCGTCGGCCGACAGTGCACATCGGACCAGCCAACAGGTGGCGAAAACGGCAAATCCTGGACGCCAGGTCCGACAAAGTGGCAGCTTAGAGGGCATGGCGGAATCCGGAGTCAACCCGACGGCGGCGGCCCTGCTGGGTCTGCTGCACGACGGCCCGATGACAGGCGGTCAACTGATGGCCGCCGCCGAGCGCCGGCTGGCGCCGTACTGGTCGATGACCCGCAGCCAGGTCTACCGCGAACTTCCGGTCCTGGCCGAGAAGGGTCTGGTGCGGCTCGGCAAGCCCGGGCCGCGGTTGAGCCAGCCGTACGCGATCACGGCGGCCGGAAAACGGACATTCTCCCGCTGGCTCGCGGAGAACCCGGGCCGGGACACCATCCGTAACCCGGTAGCGCTACGGATGGCCTTCGGCAACCTGCACTCGGCGAGCCAGCTCAAGAACCTCTACGCGTCGGCGAACGAGTACCACACCGAGGCCCTGGCAGCGGTGCGCGAGCAGGTCAAGAACGCCAAGAAGGAAGGCGACGACTACGACGCCAGCGCGCTGGAGTTCGCCGTCGCCTACCACCGGGCGGCGCTGTCCTGGCTCAAGAGCGCCCCGGTCGGCTGACCACCTGCCGCAGCTCGGGCGATGTAGGCAGTAGTCTTGTCTGTCGTGACCGCTGCCGATTACGCCGAACAGCTCAAGGAACTCGACGCCACCCTGCGCAACATCGAGGCCGTGCTCGACCTCGACAAGCTGCGCGAGCAGAAGGCCCGCCTGGAGCAGGAGGCCTCCGCGCCGGACCTGTGGGACGACCAGGCCAAGGCGCAGCAGGTGACGTCGCAGCTGTCGTACGTCAACGGCGAGATCTCCAAGCTCGGCAGCCTCCGCTCCGGGCTCGACGACGCCGGGGTGCTGCTGGAGCTGGCCCAGGCCGAGTCCGACCCCGGCACCCTCGCCGAGGTCGAGTCGGAGATCACGGGGCTGACCAAGGCCATCCAGGAGATGGAGGTCCGCACCCTGCTGTCCGGCGAGTACGACTCCCGGGAGGCGCTGGTCGCCATCCGGGCCGGCGCCGGCGGCGTGGACGCGGCGGACTTCGCCGAGATGCTGCTCCGCATGTACCTGCGCTGGGCCGAGCGGCACGGCTACCCGACCGAGGTCTACGAGACCTCGTACGCCGAGGAGGCGGGCCTCAAGTCGGCCACCTTCACGGTCAAGGTGCCCTACGCGTTCGGCACGCTGAGCGTGGAGTCCGGCACCCATCGGCTGGTCCGGATCAGCCCGTTCGACAACCAGGGCCGCCGGCAGACCAGCTTCGCCGGTGTCGAGGTGCTGCCCGTGGTGGAGCAGACCGACCACATCGAGATCCCCGAGAACGAGATGCGGATCGACGTCTACCGCTCCTCCGGCCCGGGCGGCCAGAGCGTCAACACCACCGACTCGGCCGTCCGGATCACCCACATCCCGACCGGCATCGTGGTCACCTGCCAGAACGAGAAGTCCCAGCTGCAGAACAAGGCCTCGGCGCTGCGGGTGCTCCAGGCCCGGCTGCTGGAGCGCAAGCGGCAGGAGGAGCAGGCCAAGCTCCAGGGCCTGAAGACCGACGCCGCTGGCTCCTGGGGCGACCAGATGCGCTCGTACGTTCTGCACCCTTATCAGATGGTGAAGGATCTGCGGACCGAGCAGGAGACGGGCAATCCGTCCGCGGTCTTCGACGGCGAGCTCGACAGCTTCATCGAGGCGGGTATCCGCTGGCGGAAGCAGCAGCAGCTCACGGCTGACGGTGCGTGATCGATCTCGGACGCAGCGCGTCATCGATCTCTGTTTGACCGGCTGAATCGATGACGCGACTCGCTTCTAAGGGGCGGGGGGCTTGGCTCTCCGGTTACACCGCGTAGACTCTCGACCCGTGATTCAGCTTGAGCAAGTGACGAAGACGTACCCGAAGGCGTCCCGGCCTTCGCTCGACAACGTGTCCGTCTCGATCGAGAAGGGCGAGTTCGTCTTCTTCATCGGTCCATCCGGCTCCGGCAAGTCCACGATCATCAAGATGCTGCTGCACGAGGTCACCCCCAACAAGGGGCGGGTCATCGTCAACGGCAAGGACGTCACGTCGATGCGTTCCTGGAAGCGACCCCACTTCCGGCGTTCCATCGGCTGCGTCTTCCAGGACTTCCGTCTCCTGCCGAACCGCACCGCCTACGAGAACGTGGCGTTCGCGTTGGAGGTGATCGGCAAGACCAAGGCGGTTGCCCGCCGGGTCGTGCCCGAGGTGCTGGAGCTGGTCGGTCTCGGTGGGAAGGAGCACCGCTACCCCCACGAGCTCTCCGGTGGTGAGCAGCAGCGTGTCGCGGTGGCCCGGGCGTTCGTGAACCGGCCGCTGATCCTGCTGGCGGACGAGCCCACCGGAAACCTGGACCCGGACACCTCGATCGAGATCATGCGCCTGTTGGACCGGATCAACCGCACCGGCACGACCGTCGTGATGGTCACGCACGACTCCAACATCGTGAACCAGATGCGCCGCCGCGTCGTCGAGATCGAGAGCGGCCGCATCGTGCGCGACCAGGCCCGCGGCGTCTACGGCTGAGCGGCTGACGCCCCTCAGCCCCTGACGACGAACACCTCACGCCGGAGAGCCGGAGGAATTTCCCGATGCGGATGAAATACGTCCTGTCCGAGGTACTGGTCGGACTGTGGCGCAACGTCACCATGACCCTCGCCATGATCATCACCATGGCGGTGTCGCTGTTCATGCTGGGCGGCAGCGGCCTTCTGTACCAGAAGGTCGGTGACATGAAGGACCTCTACTACGAGAACGTCGAGGTCTCGATCTTCCTGAAGGCCGACGCCAACGAGCAGCAGCGCACCGACCTGCAGACCAAGCTCGACGCCGACCCGCTGATCAAGAACGTCGATTACGTCGACAAGGCGGAGGCGTACAAGCGCTTCCAGCAGATGTACGCCGACGCCCCCGACCTGGTGAACGCGGTCAAGCCGGACCAGCTCCCCGAGTCGTTCCGGCTCAAGCTGAACGACCCGGAGCAGTACAAGCAGATCTACGACGAGTACAAGACCTCCGAGGGCATCGACACGATCGTCGACCAGAGCAAACTGCTCGACAAGGTCTTCGGCGTGCTCACCGGCTTCCAGAACGGCGCGCTGGCCATCGCGATCGTCATGGCGATCGCCGCCCTGCTGCTGGTCGCGAACACCATCCAGGTGGCCGCGTACAGCAAGCGGCGTGAGGTCGCGGTCATGAAGCTGGTCGGCGCCTCCAACTGGTTCATCCAGGCGCCGTTCGTGCTGGAGGCGGTGGTCGCCGGTCTGATCGGCTCGGTCCTCGGCCTCGTCGCGCTGATCGTGTTGAAGACACTCGCGGCGGGGAGTTCGATGGCGGCCCTGGAGGGCCTCATCACCCCGATCTCCTGGTCCGAGATCTTCCTGACGTTCCCGCTGATGGCCGCCGTCGGTGGCGTGGTCAGCGCGGTCACCGCCTGGGTCACGCTCCGCTTCTACCTGCGGGTCTAGTTACCGGTACGGCTCTCCGAGGGCCCTCCCGCGCGGAATAAACCGCGCGGGAGGGTCCTTGTCATTCGGGTAGCATGATCTAGCTCCGGACCGGAAGGGGGTGGCGCCGATGCCACGGGAAAAGGGTCGCAAGGTGGTCGCCTCCAACAAGAAGGCCCGGCACGACTACGCCATCCTCGACACGTACGAGGCGGGCATGTCGTTGACCGGCACCGAGGTCAAGTCGCTGCGGGCCGGGCGGGCGTCGCTGGTCGACGCGTTCGCCCAGGAACGCGACGGCGAGCTCTACCTGCACGGCATGCACATCCCGGAGTACACGCAGGGCACCTGGACCAACCACGAGCCCCGGCGGATCCGGAAGCTGCTGCTCAAGCGGCTGGAGATCGACCGGCTGGTCGGCAAGACCAGGGAGAGCGGTCTCACCATGGTGCCGCTGCAGGTCTACTTCTCCGACGGCTGGGCGAAGGTGGAGATCGGCCTGGCCCGGGGTAAGAAGTCGTACGACAAGCGCCAGGACCTGGCCAAGCGGGACGCCGACCGGGAGATCGCCCGGGTGGTGGGCCGGCGCGGCAAGGGCATGGCTGAGTGAAAACTCCGGTTTGTCCGGATGCCGGCTTCCGGCCGGCCTCGGAATGAATCCGGTTGCGCCAGGCGTTAGGCTTGGTGTTGCTGCCGACAGGGGCAGCCCGTCGAGGGGGTGACTGGTTTCGACTTCGTACGTTGCGGCAGGGGAAGCGAGCCGAGGAAGCCGACGTCGTCTCGAGAATCGTTCGTCGGAAACCAATAAGCGCCAAGAACAATCGCGCTGACTTCGCTCTCGCCGCCTGAGGCGAGTAGTGAGTCTGTCGGCCTGGGAGCGCCTTCGACCCAGTTAGCCGGCATCAGCTAGAAGGCTGGCCAACCGGACCCGGTCGCGGGGTCCGTGCGGCGAGATCAATCAGCGACTGGGCCCGTCACACCGACTCGCTCGCGTGATCGGAGGGGCCGAGTAGAGGCACAGCGAGCTGCGCTCGGAGAAGCCCTGACAAGGCGGCGAAGGACCCGGGTTCGATTCCCGGCACCTCCACCACCTGACCTGTGCGCCCCGGTCCACGGACCGGGGCGCACAGTCGTCTCCGGGCCTCCTGCGCCGGCGCTCTAGGCTCCGCCTGTGACGAACGAGCGGATCCGTCTCTCCGTCGGCGCCGCCTCCGGCCAACGCGCGACGGCCGCTGCGGTGGGGGTCCTGTTCACGGCCCTCGGCGCCGCCTTCGTGCTGCTGCCGCTGGTGGCCGAGGGCCTGCTGCGCCGGGTAACCGGCTTCGGCGACCCGGTCCCCTCGTACGACCAGGTCCGGGACCTGCCGCCCGAGCTGCTCCCGCCCGACCTGCGCGACAGCGCCGCCGCCACGCCCGCCCCGCTGCGCTACGCCGGGCTCTGCGGGCTCCCGTTCGCGCTGCTCGGGCTCTACCTGGTGCTGCGGGTGCTGCGCACGGCCGCCTGGCTGGACGGGACCCGGGCGTCGGTCCGGGGCGCGCTCGGCACCCGTACCGTCGACCTGGCCACCGCCGAGGTGCGCGGCGGCACGATCGCCCACCGGCCCGGCGACGACGGCGTGGTGCGGGTGCCCAGCCTGATCGCCCGGGACCGCGACAGCGGCCGGCGGGTCACCATCCCGTTGCAGGGTCCGGGGTTGGGCGACCTTCCCCCGTCGGAGCTGCGGGCGCTGGCCGAGGCGATCACCGCGGGCCGGCCGGACCGGGGCCGGGACGCCGAGGCGCACGCCCTCGCCGGCCGGCTGCGCCACATGGCGGGGAATCCGCTGGGGCGGTAGAGGTGGCTGTGACTGCTGGGGCGGATGGGGCAGATGAGGCATCCACCCCTCCTGGACAGCTCGGGAAGCCGGGTTCACCATCGCTGTACGCGGTAGCGCAGCAGCGCGGGAGGTGCCATGGCCACCAATCCGATCCAGCAGCCGTCCACGGTCACCGCCGTGCCCCGTCCCCGGTCCGCGCCCCCCGGCGACCTGCGGAGCCTCGCCCGTGCGCTCGCCACGACGCCGGCCGAGCCGCGCTGGCGGGAGCACATGGTCGGCCGGCTCGGCCCGGTCCGGCGGGGCTTCGCCGAGCACGTCCGGCTCACCGAGGGCCCGGCCGGCCTCTACGCCGAACTGCTCCACGAGGCGCCCCGGCTGGACCGCGGCGTACGCCTGCTGGCCGGCGAGCACACCGCCATCGCGGCGGCCATCGCCGCGCTCCAACACGCGGTGCGGCTGCCCTCGGTGCCCGCCGAGGAACTGCGGGAACAGGCCCGGAACCTCCTGCGGGCGCTCGACCGGCACCGGCAGCGCGGCGCGGATCTGCTCTGGGAGGCGTACCAGGCCGACCTGGGCGGGGAGGACTGACCCGCAGGGAACCGACCGGGGCAGGGCCGCGTCCAACCCGCATGCGTCGCTCTCTCGCCCTGCTCGGCCTACCGCTCCTGGTGCTGGCCGGCTGCGCCGCGCCCGGCGCCGACCCGGCCGGCCCGCCGGCCTCCGGCCCGAGCGGTGCCTCGGTTTCCGACCCCGACCACCGCTGGGAGGCGTTCGACCAGCGGGCCACCGAGGTGGCCGACGCGTGGCGCCCCGGGCCCGCGTGGCGCAGCGGGTACGTCCCGCTCGACGAGGCCACCGTGCTGGCCGGCGACCCCGGCTTCGACGACGAGACGAAGCAGGCGTTCCTCAACGGCTGGTACCGGGACCAGATCGCCTTCCCGACCGCCCGGCCCGCGGACGGGACGATCCGCTTCCCCGACGGCACGCTGCGCGTCCCGCTGGTCAGCGCCGCCGAGGCGTACGCCCAGCTGGACCAGGGCGACCCGCCCCCCTGCGAGGGCCGGCCGAGCTCGCCGGGGCCGGGGCGGCCCAAGGGCGGTCCGACCATCGAGCCCGGCCCGGACGGTTGGGTCGCCACCCAGGCGCCCAGCCCGTGCGTGCCGCTGACGGTCACCGGGGTGACGTTGGGCAGCGCGTCGGTGCGTACCAGCCGGGGTGCGGCCACCGTGCCGGCCTGGCTGTTCACCGTGGAGGGCCTCCGGGTGCCGGTGGCCCGCGTCGCCGTGGCGCCCAGCGCGGTCGGGACCGCGCCGGAGGGGATCGCGCCGAGCCGCCCGGCCGACGACGGTGTCGTGGCGGCGACCGACCTGCGGGCGGTGGACGGGAACCGGATCGACTACCGGGTCGGCACGGGCGCCTGCGACGGGCCACCGACCCCGCTGGTGCTGGAGCGGGACGACGTCGTGGTGCTCGGGGCCGGGGTGGTCCGCTCGACCGGGGCGTGCACCATGCAGCTGGTGATGAAGCCGCTGACCGTCACGCTGAAGGCACCCCTGGGCAATCGGGCGGTGCTCGACGTGGCCAGCGGCACCCCGCTCGTCGTACGCCGCTGACCGCTACAGGATCCGCGGCACGTCGGTGCTGATCGCCACCGGCAGCACGGTCGGCCGGTCGGCGGCGAGCGCGGCGGCCAGCGCCGCGCCGAGCCCGTCCAGCGACTCCACCACCTCCGCCGCGCAGCCGTAGCCGCGCGCCACCGCGGTCACGTCCAGCCCCGGCAGGTCCAGCGCCGGCACCCCGGGCGTGTGCTTCAGGTCGGCGAACGCCTTGAGGATCGCGTACTGCCGGTTGACCGGGACCACGACGGCGAGCGGCAGGCCGAGTTGCGCCGCGGTCCACAACGCCTGCACCGAGTAGTGGAACGAGCCGTCGCCGATCACCGCGACCACCGGCCGGCCGCGCCCGCTGTCCCGCTCGGCCAGCGCGATGCCCACCGCCGCCGGCAGGCCGAACCCGAGGCCCCCGCTGGCCATGGTGAAGTAGGACCGGGGCCGGGCGATCCGCAGCCGGCGGCGCAGCGCGGACAGGTTGGACGGTGACTCCTGCACGAGCACGCCGTCGACCGGCCACTGCCCGGCCAGCGCGGCGAAGAGGGCGTCGGCGCTGGGCGGGTCGGCCGACCCGGCCGGCGCCGGGGCGTTCCGGGCCGGTGGCCTGGGCCGGTCCGCCGGGGGCAGCAGCTCCACCAGCCCGCCCATGGTCAGCCCGGCATCGCCGAGCAGGCTCTCCCCGACCGGGGCCCGGGCCGCCTCGTCCGGGTCGTCGGTGACGTGCAGCAGCCGGGCGTCGCCGGGCAGGTAGTCGCCCGGCACGTGCGGGTAGTAGCGGAACACCGGGGCGCCGACCACCAGCACCGTGTCGTGGCCGCGCAACGCCTCGGCCAGCGGGCCGATCGCGTACGGCAGGACGCCCCGGAAGTGCGGGTGGTCCTCGGGGAAGACGGCCCGCTCCGGCGCCGGGGCGGCCCAGACCGGCGCGGCCAACCGCTCGGCCAACGCCACGGCGACCGGCCAGGCGCCGGCCCGGTCCACCGCCGCGCCGAGCACCAGCACCGGAGCGCGGGAAGCGGCCAGCGTGGCGGCGAAGCCGCGCAGCCGGTCCGGGTCCGGCGCGATCCGGGTGGCCACCGTCCGCACCTGTGGCGGCGGGTCGGCGGGCCGGTCCCAGTCGTCCATCGGCAGGGAGAGGAAGACCGGCCCGGTCGGTGGCTGCACCGCCGAGGCGTACGCCCGCATGAAGGCCGCCGGGATGTCCTGCGCACGCGCCGGCTCGTGGGCCCACTTGACGTACGGGTGGGCCAGCTCGACCGCGCGGGGGTTGGCCAGCCGGGGCTCGATGAGCAGCATCTCCCGGGTCTGCTGGCCGGCCGTGACGATCAGCGGCGTCCGGTTGTACCAGGCGGTGACCAGGTTGCCCATGGCGTTGCCCAGGCCCGGGGCGGTGTGCAGGTTGACGTGCGCGGGACGGCCGGTGGCCTGCGCGTAGCCGTCGGCCATGGCCATCGCCGACGCCTCCTGCAACGCGTGCACGTAGCGGAAGTCGGCCGGGAAGTCCGTCAGGAACGGCTCCTCGGTGGAGCCGGGATTGCCGAAGACGGTGGTCAGGCCCAGCGCGCGGAGCAGGTCGTAGGTCGTGTCGCGGACCGTTGCCATCGCCGGCTTGCCTCCCGTCCCCCGCGCGTGCCGGGGACGGCCCGGTGATCAGCTCCCCGACCAGCCGAATCTATCGGGCCGAGGGCGACTTTTCGGGCGCTTCCCGCCGCTCAGGGCAGCGGGAACGGGAGCTTGATCCCCTCCAGCGCCCGCCCGCAGGGGCAGTCCCGCTCGGCGGGCAGCGCGGCGACCGCGTCCAACAGCACCCCGCGCAGCCGGTCCGTGTTCTCCGCGAAGACCCGGAAGACCTCCTCCTGGGTGACCGACCCGCCCGCCTCCACGCCGGCGTCCAGGTCGGTGACCAGGGCGATCGAGGTGTAGCAGAGGGCCAGCTCGCGGGCGAGCACCGCCTCCGGGTGACCGGTCATGTTGACCACCGTGCCGCCGATCGAGGCGAACCAGCGCGACTCCGCCCGGGTGGAGAAGCGCGGCCCCTCGACCACCACCACCGTCCCGCCGTCCACGGTGGGCACCCCGCGCGCGGCCGCCGCGTCGAGCAGCGTTCGCCGCCCGGCCGGGCAGTACGGGTCGGCGAAGGACACGTGCACGGCGCCCTGGTCGTAGTAGGTCTGGACACGCCCGCTGGTGCGGTCGACGAGCTGGTCCGGCACCACGAACGTGCCCGGGCCCAGCTCCGGCCGGAGCCCGCCGACCGCGCAGGGCGCCAGCACCTGGCGTACGCCCAGCGACCGCAGCGCCCAGAGGTTGGCCCGGTAGGGGATCAGGTGCGGCGGGTAGCGGTGGTCGCGCCCGTGCCGGGGCAGGAACGCCACCCGCCGGCCGGCCACCTCGGCGATCGTGACCGGATCCGACGGCGCGCCGTACGGCGTCTCCAGCACGTGCTCGGTGGCGCCGTCGAGGAGGGCGTAGAGGCCCGACCCGCCGATCACCGCCAGTTCGGCCGTAGCCGCCATCCGACCCTCCCTGGATCCCACACGATCACCCGCCGGTCAGACCTTAGCCAGCGGGCGGACCGCAGGCTATGGTGCCTTGCATGGCGTTGACAGCGCGGCTGGTCGCGGCGTACGGCTGACGGGTGTCGGACATGCAGGGTGAGGGACAGGCGATCGGTGGCCGAGCCATGGATTCCATGACCGGGCGGCTGCTGGTCGCGACGCCTGCGCTGAAGGACCCGAACTTCGATCGGACCGTCGTGCTGCTGGTCGCCCACGAACCCGGCGGCGCCCTCGGCGTGGTGCTGAACCGGGCCACCGAGGTGCCGGTGGCCGACGTCCTCGGCGACTGGAGCGACCTCGCCCGGCATCCCGCGGTGCTCTTCGAGGGCGGCCCGGTGCAGCCCGACTCGGCGATCTGCCTGGCCCGGATGCGCCACCCGATCAAGCCGGTGAAGGGCTTCCACCGGGTCTCCGGCGCGGTCGGCACCATCGACCTCTCGGTCGACCCGGAGAAGCTGCGCGACGCCGTCGGCGGGATCCGGGTCTTCGCCGGTTACTCGGGCTGGGGCGCCGGGCAGCTGGAGCGGGAGATCGAGGACGGGTCCTGGTTCGTGCTCGACGCCCTCCCCGGCGACGCCTTCGTCGACCGCCCGGACGACCTCTGGCCGATGGTGCTGCGGCGACAGGGCGGCATGATGGCAGCGGTCGCCCACTTCCCGCCGGATGTGGCCCTGAACTGAGCGACCGGCCGGGGGACCCCCGCGAGATGACCATGCCAACCGGCGTGTGTATAGTTCTCTCCGTGCCCGGGCGACCGGGCCGACCGCAAGGGGCCGTGGCGCAGCTGGTAGCGCACCACACTGGCAGTGTGGGGGTCAGGGGTTCGAGTCCCCTCGGCTCCACCCTTCGCGATCAGGGCGTTCGTCAGACATGACGGACGCCCTTCGTCATTCCGGACACTGATCCCACTCGCGGCAGGGCCCTCACCTCGGCGAATCGTGCCCACAGCGGCATGGCCGCTGCGAGACTCGATCGATGGGTGGCAGGTGGTGGCACGAGCGCCTGGGACCCGCCGCCCCGGTCGCCCCCGGAGCCCGCGTGGGGCGCTTCGAGTTCTTCTTCGACCTCGTGTTCGTCTTCTCGTTCTTCATCATCACCCGGGCCACCGCCGTGAGCATCACCGGCGCCAACCTGCTGCATGGGCTGCTGGTGCTCGCCGTGCTCTGGTGGGTCTGGGTGGTGCACACGGTGGTCGCGACCCGCGTCCGGCTCGGCGTGGGTTTCGTCCCCGCGCTCATGGTCGTCGCGATGGCCGCGCTCTTCTGCTTCTCGCTCTCGCTGCCGCAGGCGTTCGGTGACCCGCGGCAGACGGCCGCCGGCCCGGTGGTCGTCGCGGTCAGCTACCTGGTGATCCGCGCCGTCCACCTGCTGCTGTACTGGCACGTCGCCCAGGACCGACCCGACGAGCGCCGGCTGTTGCTGAGGTATTCGCCCGAGCTGGCGTTGAGCACGCTCCTGCTGCTGGCCGCCGCGCTGGTCCCACCGATGATCGAGAACCCGGGGCGGGCCCTGATGGCGCGCGACGGGCTCTGGCTGGCCGTGGTCCTGCTCCAGTACAGCAGCGGCCTGGTCGCCGGCGCGTGGGGCTGGGCGGTGACCTCCGCAGAGCACTGGACCGAACGGTACGACTTCATCCTCATCATCGCGCTGGGCGAGTCGATCATCTCCGTCGGCGTCGGCGGCAACCTCCTCGGCCAGCCGGTGACCTGGCCGGCGGTCGCCGCCGCGGTACTCGGCATCTTCTTCACCGCCGCCCTGTGGTGGGCGCACTTCGACGTGATCGCCCCCGCCGCCCGGATCGCCCAGCACGCCGCGCAGGGCCGCTCGCGGGTGGCCATGGCCCGGGACGCCTACGCCTACTGCCAACTGGTGATGATCGCCGGAATCATCCTGTTCGCCCTGGGCGCCGAGGAGATCGTGCGGCAGGTGGCGGACCCCTCGATCAGGCTCGCCGAGCCGACGCACGGCCCGGGCGTACCGATGCTGTTCGGCGGGGTGATCTGCTACCTCTGCGGCGGCATGCTCTTCCAACTGCGGACCCTGGGCACGCTCGCCTGGACCCGGGTCGGGACGGTGCTGGTGCTCGCGGCCGCCATCCCGGTCGCCCGGCACCTCCCCGGCCTGGCGGCGCTCGCCCTGCTGACCGCCATCTGCATGGGGTTGGTCGCCGTCGAGCTGGTGGTCATGGCCGGCGCCCGCCGAGCGCTGCTCGACGCCGTGTCCGAGGAACGGACCACCTACGAGAAGCACGAGGCCGGCTGGCGCGCCCGCTGGCACGAATGAGCCGGGAGGAGACACCGGTTGATCCCTAGCATGGCCGCATGACCGTAGAGCTGTTCGCGGGCGTCCCCGTCCGCGACTACCGCGCGGCGGCGGCCTGGTACGAGCGACTTCTCGGCGCCCCGCCCTCGTTCCTGCCCAACGACACCGAGGCGGTGTGGGAGCTCGCCGAGCACCGCTACGTGTACATCGAGGTGCGGCCCGGGCACGCCGGGCACGCCATGCACACCGTCTTCGTCGACGACTTCGACGCCCGTCTCGCGCAGATCGCCGATCGTGGCCTGACGCCGGCCGAGCGTGAGACCTACGACAACGGGGTCCGCAAGGCCATCTTCCGCGACCCGGACGGCAACGAGATCGGCTTCGGCGGCGGCCCCGACTGACCGGGGCCGCCGCCGGCGTCACCGGCGGGACTTGCGCAGGTCGAACTGGTCGGCCCGGCGGCAGTCCTTCGGGCCGCCGATCGCGCCCGGCCCGACCCGGTCGAGGGCCTGGCGGGCCCGGTGCCGGCCCAGGTTCCAGGCGTACCAGGGGCCGGACTCCTCCAGGTCGTCGGCGATCCAGCTCAGCGTGCAGCGGCGCACCGGGTCGGGGAGCCGGGTCAGCGCGGGCGTCGCGTCGGCGGAGAGCGCCCGTAGGTACCACGCGTCGATCTTGCCGGTCTGCTCGTAGCGGAGGATGTTGCGCTTCGCCGCGTAGTCCTCGGGGTTCAGGACGGCCAGGCCGAGCAGCATCGCCACGGCCAGCGCGACCGTGGTGCCCGGGATCCACCGGCCCTGCCACCGCACGCCGGCCGCCAGGATCATCAGGAAGACCACGCCGAGCAGCAGCTCGAACGCCATTACGAAGATCCGCTCGCCGGTGAAGCTGTAGACCTTCTGGTACGTCCACATCCGGGACAGCGCCGACACCACGATGACCATGCTGAGGGCGCTGAGCAGGCCCAGCAGGACGCGCAGCAGGTGGCGCTCGACCGGCCGCTCGCGGCTGGCCCAGCGGCTCACTCCGCCCAGCACGGCCAGGGTCAGCAGGGTGACGAAGAGGAGCTGCCAGAAGCCGCTGCGGGCGTACTCGGAGTTGCTCAGCCCGGCGACCTTCTGCACGTGCTCCTGGCCGCCGAAGAGCACGGTGAACTGCACGATCACGAAGCCGACGAAGAGCAGCGTCAGCGCGCCGATGGCCGGCGCCCACTCCAGCACGCCCAGCCGGCGAGTGCTCGGCCGGTCGACGGTGGACAGGTCGGGCGGGGCGGCCAGGGTGTAGACCGCCGCGACGGCGATCAGGCCACCGATCGCGGCCAGGAGGATCCAGCGGAACACCGTACCGATGTTGATCTCGGGGACGATCGCGTTGAGCACCTCGGAGAAGGCCGCGTCGGCCGAGGAGAGCAGGCTGCCGAAGACCAGCAGCACCAGCACGGTGGCGACCACCGAGCCGGTGACCTTGCGGACCGTCCCGGCCTCCGGTGAGGCGGTGACGTGCCGCCGCACCCAGGGCAGGCCGCGGAACGCCGCGAACGGCGTGGCGGCCAGGCCGAACAGGATCGAGCGCACCAGCCGGCCGCCGACGATCGCCAGGGTGGCGCACCCCAGCGCGCCGAGCACGCAGAACGTCACCAGCCACCAGGCGTTGCGGAACGCCAGCACGGCGAGCAGGACCAGCGCCGCAGCCGCCCACCCGCCGCGGATCAGCCGGTCGGCGCGGGGCAGGTCGGCGGTACGCCGACGCACCGCGACCAGCACGCCGAGGGTCAGCGTGAGCCAGCCCAGGAACCAGCCGATGCCGACCCGGCTCAGCGGCACGAAGAACGCGGTGCCGAGTGCGCCGGCCAGCACGGCGAGGGGGACGGCCCGGCCGGTTGCCTGCTTCGGGCCCGGCCAGCGTGCGCCGAGGAACGAGGTGCGGGGCGTACGGGGCCGGGGTGTCCAGCCGGGCGCGGGCGGGTAGCCCCAGGGCTGCGCCCCGTACCCGGGGTGCGGTGGCGCGGCGGCCGGCTGGGCCGGCACGCCGGCGGCCGGGGCGGAGGTGGCCGGGGCGGGTGCCGACGGTGCCGTCGTGGCGGTGGGGGCCGCTACGGCGGCCGGGGCCGCCGGCGCTGGATCGGGCGTCGGCTCCTGTCCGGCCTTCGTGACCGGTGCCGGCTCGGCCTGGACGGTCGGCGCCGGTTCGGGCCCGGCCTTCGCGGCCGGTGCCGGCTCGGCCTCGGCGGCGGGCGGTGCGGCCGGGATGGTGGCATCGCCGGCCGGGATCGCCGCAGCGGCGGTCGGAGTCTCGACGGCCGGCGGGGTCGCCTGAGTGGGCACGGTCGGCGGGGTGGCCTGGATGGGCACGCTCGGCGCGGGGACCAGCACCCGCGGGGCGGCCGGCTGCCCGGAGGCCGCCGGCTGTTCCTCGGTCGCCGGCACCAGCGGCACGAACAGCGCGTAGCCGCGGGTGCCGGGCGGCACGAGCACCGGGATCGCCCAGGCGGGCTGCCCCTCCGGACCCGGCCACGGCATCGCGGGTGGCGCGCCCGCCACGTCGGGCACGACGAGCAGGTGTGGCGTCACGTCGGCGGGGACGTCGCCGGCCGCGGACCCGGCCGCCGGGGCGGGTCGGGGCGCATCTGGCGTCTGTGGCGGCTCGGACACGGCTCGCTCCTTGATCGCGGGGTGCCGTCACTGTAGGGCCCCACCCCGCTCCGCCGCCGCCCCGACCGTTCGTTCGGTCAGCACACTCTGAGCCGGCCGTGGCGTCCGGCACACCGGCGCGCCGATCGAACCTTTGCCGGCCCGCGCCCGTACCAGTGCGCGGGAGGTCGATGACATGGCCGTACGCCGCACGCTCGCCGTGCTCGCCGCCGTCGCCGCGACCGTGCTGCTCACCGGCGTGCCGGCGAGCGCGCACGGCGCACCCACCAGCCCGTTGAGCCGGGCCGCGGCCTGCGGTCCGGAAGGTGGCCGGGCGGACACGCCGGCCTGCCGGGCCGCGATCGCCGAGGGCGCTGCCGTGCGGGAGTGGGACAACATCCGGGTGGCCCGGATCGACGGGCGGGACCGGGAGCGCATCCCCGACGGGGAGCTGTGCAGCGGAGGGCTGTCGGCGTACCGGGGGCTGGACCTGCCCCGGTCCGACTGGCCGGCCACCACGCTCACGGCCGGGGCCCGGCACACCTTCCGCTACCGCACCACGATCCCGCACAAGGGCACGTTCCGGTTCTACGCCACCACCGACTCGTACGCGCCGACCCGCCGGCTGACCTGGGCGGACCTGGAGGAGAAGCCGTTCCTCACGGTCACCGACCCGCCGATGCGGGACGGCGCCTACCAGATGCCGGGGCGGCTGCCGGCGGGGCGCACCGGGCGGCACATCATCTACACGATCTGGCAGAACTCCAACACCCAGGACACCTACTACTCCTGCTCCGACGTGCTGTTCCGTGCGCCGTCCGGCGGTGCGGCGGCCACGCCGCGTACCAGGTCGGCGGCGTCGCCCTCGGCGAGCGCGGCGGCCCCGCGCGCCGTGCCGAGGGCCGCGACCGGCGACGCGGGCGGCGACCCGGCGGCGGGGGTGCCGGTGGCGGCGGTGACCGACACCCGCACGTTCCCCCGGCCGCTCGTGGTCGGCGCGGCGGCCGGGGTCACCGTGCTGCTCGTCGTCCTGGTGGCCATGCGGTTGCGGCGCGCCGGCACCGTGCCCGGCGGCCGGCCGTGCGGGGTCCGCAACCACCGCGCCGGCCGCCGCCGGATCTGGTGACCGCGGGGCGTCAGCCCAGGTGCCGGTCGATCTCGGCCAGCTCCTCGACGCCCAGGTCGAGGTTGTCCAGCGCGGCCACGTTCCCCTCCAGCTGGGCCACGCTGCTCGCCCCGATGATCAGGCTGGTCATGCGGGGGTCGCGCAGCGCCCAGACCAGCGCGAGCTGGGCCAGGCTCTGGCCGCGCCGCTCGGCGACCGCGGCGAGCCCGCGGATGGTGGCCATCCGCTCCTCGCTGAGGTCGCTCTCGTTGAGGAAGACGCTGGTGCGCACCCGGGAATCCTCGGGAATGCCGCCCAGGTAGCGGTCGGTGAGCAGGCCCTGCGCCAGCGGGCTGTAGGCGATGCAGCCCGCGCCGGCCTGCTCCAGCGTGTCGAGCAGCCGGTCGGCCTCGGTCCAGCGGTTGAGCATCGAGTACGACGGCTGGTTGATCAGCAGCGGGGTGCCCAGCTCGCGGAGGATCTCGGCGGCCCGGGCGGTCTGCTCCGAGTTGTAGTTGGAGATGCCGACGTAGAGCGCCTTGCCGGAGCGGACGATCGCGTCCAGCGCGCCCATCGTCTCCTCCAGCGGAGTGTCCGGGTCGAACCGGTGGGAGTAGAAGATGTCCACGTAATCGAGGCCCATCCGGCGCAGCGACTGGTCCAGCGACGAGACCAGGTACTTGCGCGAACCCCACTCGCCGTACGGGCCGGGCCACATCAGATAGCCGGCCTTGCTGGAGATGACCAGCTCGTCCCGGTACGGCTTGAGGTCGGTGGCGAGCAGCCGGCCGAAGTTCTCCTCGGCGGCGCCGGGCGGCGGGCCGTAGTTGTTGGCCAGGTCGAAGTGGGTGATCCCGAGGTCGAAGGCGCGCCGGACGATGTCCCGCTGCCGCTCGAACGGGCGGTCCGGCCCGAAGTTGTGCCACAGCCCGAGCGAGATGGCGGGCAGGCGCAGGCCGCTCCGGCCACTGCGCCGGTAGATCATCGAGTCGTAACGGTCTTCGCTGGCAAGGTAGGTCACCCTCCGACCCTAGTCCCGGGCCGGGCCCAGGTCGGGGCGGAGGTGGGCCGGCGGAACCGGCGTGCGGTCCCGCCCGCTTGGGTAGCTTCGAGTCCATGCGCTACGTCCCGCTCGACACCCCCAAGCCCATCTCGAAGATCGGCCTCGGCACGTGGCAGTTCGGCTCCCGGGAGTGGGGCTACGGCCCCGACTACGAACGCCGGGCGGCGCAGATCGTCCGGCGGGCGCTCGACCTGGGCGTCACCCTCTTCGACACCGCCGAGATCTACGGCTTCGGCCGCAGCGAGCGCATTCTCGGCGCGGCGCTCGGCGACGACCGGGCCAAGGTCGTGGTCGCCAGCAAGGTGTTCCCGGTGCTGCCGATCGCCCCCGTGGTGCAGCAGCGCGCGGTCGCCTCCGCGGCCCGGCTCGGCGTCGCCGGCATCGACCTCTACCAGGTGCACCAACCCCACCCGGTGGTCGCCGACACCACCACCATGCGCGGGATGCGCGCGCTCCAGGACGTCGGGCTGGTCGGCGAGGTCGGCGTCAGCAACTACACGCTGCGCCGCTGGCGGTTCGCCGAGGCCGCGCTGGGCCGCCGGGTGCTGAGCAACCAGGTCCGCTACAGCATGGTCGACCGCGGCCCCGAGGAGGACCTGATCCCGTACGCGGAGCAGGCCGGCCGGATCGTCATCGCGTACAGCCCGCTGGGGCAGGGCTTCCTCTCCGGCCGCTACGACGCGCGGCACCCGCCCACCGGGGCGGTCCGGCGGGCCAACCCGTACTTCCTGCCCGAGAACCTCGACCGGGGCACCGAACTGATGGCCACCCTGCGCGAGGTCGCCGACGCGCACGACGCCACACCCAGCCAGATCGCCCTGGCGTACCTGCTCCGCCACCCCACCGTGGTGGCCATCCCCGGCGCGTCGAGCGTCGAGCAGGTCGAGCGCAACGCGGCCGCCGCCGAGATCGACCTGGCCGACGACGAGCACGCCGCGCTGGCCACCGCCGCCCACGCGTTCCGCCCGGTCACCGGGCTGGCCGCCGTACCCAAGCTGATCCGCGCCCGCACCGGGAAGTGACCACCATGGACGACATCACCGCACTGATCCTCGACGACCACGCCGCCTTCCGCAGGGGCTTCGCCCGGCTGGACGACGCCCGGGACCCGGCCGAGCTGCTGGCCGTCTGGGCGGCGCTCGCCCTGCATCTGGACATCCACGCCGAGGCCGAGGAGGCCATCCTCTACCCGCACCTCGTCAAGCACGGCGACGACGGCGCGGAGGAGACGGAGGACGCCATCGGCGACCACAACAAGATCCGCGACGCCGTCGCCGAGTCGAAGCTCCACGAGGTGGGTTCGGACGCCTGGTGGGCAGCCGTGTGGCGGGCCCGCCGGGAGAACAGCGAGCACCTGGCCGAGGAGGAGGACGAGGCGCTGCCCGACTTCCGCCGGCACGCCAGCGTCGAGCTGCGGGCCGAGCTGGGGCAGCGCTGGCTGACCTTCTACGGCGAGCACAAGAACGGTCGCAACCTGCCGTTCCGCGACAAGGACCCGGAGAAGTACGTCCAGGACCACCGCTGACCGATCTCCCCGTCTCGGGGGAGTCGGCAGGCCGCTTCGGGGCGGCAGAATGACCGGGTGACGGTCCCGGGCGTGCTGGCGCCGCTGGTGCGCGCGAGCACCTGGCGGCGCGCCGTGTTCCTGCTCCTCGGCGGCGTGCTCGCCCTGCCGTACGCGTTCCTCGCGGCGGCGTTCGCGCAACTGCTCGGCAACGACGACGTGCCCCGCCCGCTCGGCGGCGGGCTGCTGCTGGTCGGCGCCGGGCTCGCCGCCGTGCCGGTGTTCCTCGCCGGCAGCCGGGCGCTGGAGATCGCCGCCGCCCGGGCGCTGCTCGCCGTCGACCTGCCCGACCCCGCCCCGGGCCACCGGATCGACCGGGAAACCCGGCTGCGCGCCGCGCTCTGGATCGCCCTGCATCTGCTCACCGGAGCGCTGGTGCTGTTCGCGGCGATCAGCGCGTTCCCCATGGCGCTGGTCTTCCTCGCCGGGCTGGCCGGCGTGGACACCGGCGCCGCCCGCGAGGGCGGCTTCGGACCGTTCGACCCGGACCATCCGGTCGTGGCGGGACTGGCCGGGCTGGCTCTGCTGGTCGCGCTCGGCTACGCGGTCGCCGGGCTGGGCGCGCTCGCCGCCTCGATGGCGCCGGTGCTGCTCGGCCCGGCCCAGGCCGAGCGGATCGCCACCCTGGAGGCCCGGTCCGCCCGGCTGGCCGAGCGCAACCGGCTGGCCCGCGAGCTGCACGACTCGGTGGGACACGCGCTGACCGTGGCGACCCTTCAGGCCGGGGCCGCCCGCGAGCTGCTCGACAGCGACCCCGAGTTCACCCGGCGGGCGCTGCGCGCCATCGAGGAGACGAGCCGCCGCGCGATGGACGAGCTGGACCACGTGCTCGGGCTGCTCCGGGAGACGGCGGACGGGCGGGCGCCCGCGCCCACCGCGCCGCAGGCCACCCTGGACGGGCTGGACCGGCTGGTCGCCGACACCCGGGCCGCCGGTCTGGCCGTGGAGTGCCGGGTCAGCGGGACGCTCGGCGGGCTGCCCGCCGTGGTGTCCCGGGAGGGGTACCGGATCGTGCAGGAGGGACTGACCAACGCGGCCCGGCACGGCCGGGGGCCGGTGCGCCTGCGGGTGGCCGTACCCGATGGTCGCCTGGAGATCGAGCTGGTGAACGGGCTGCGCGGCACGACCGGGCCGGGTGGCGGCGGGCGCGGGCTGGACGGCATGCGGGAGCGGGTGCTGCTGCTCGGCGGGCAGCTCACGGCCGGCCCGGAGGGCGACCGCTGGCGGGTCCGGGTCACCCTGCCGGCGCCGAGGGGGGAGACCCGGTGACCATCGACGTGCTGATCGTCGACGACGACGAGCTGGTCCGGGTCGGCCTGCGGGCGATCGTGGACGCTCAGCCGGACCTGCGGGTGGTCGGCGAGGCCGCGGACGGCGCCGAGGTGCCGTCGCTGGTGGCCCGGCTGCGCCCCCGGGTGGTGCTCATGGACGTCCGGATGCCGGCCATCGACGGCATCCAGGCCACCCGGCGGCTGCTGGCCGCCTCCGCCGACCCGCCCCGGGTGCTGGTCGTCACCACGTTCGCCAACGACGAGTACGTCTACGAGGCGCTGCGCGCCGGGGCGAGCGGCTTCCTGCTGAAACGGGCCCGCCCGGCCGAGGTGGTGGAGGCGATCCGGGTGGTGGCGGCCGGCGAGTCGCTGCTCTTCCCGGCGGCGATCCGCCGGCTCGTCGGCGCGTACGGCGGGCGGGGCGGCGACGGGCTGCGCGCCGCCCGGCTCACCGAGCGGGAGGGCGAGGTGCTGCGGCTGATGGCCGCCGGGCTCTCCAACCCCGAGATCGCCGACCGGCTCGTGGTCGGTGTGGAGACGGTCAAGACCCACGTCGGCAACGTGCTGGCCAAGCTCGGGGTGCGCGACCGCACCCAGGCGGTGATCGCCGCGTACGAGTCGGGTTTCGTGGTGCCGACCAGCTGACGGTCCCTCCCGTGGGGGAGGCTGTCCACCCCGGCGCGGGAGGGATCCGGGGGCCGGCCGGCCGACGCTGAGGGCATGACGACAACGACCGCATCCCCACCCCGTCGGGCCGCCCGGACGCGGCTCGACCTGACCGCCCCGCTCGCCGCCGCCTGGCTCGGCGGCTGGGGCGTCCTCGCCCTGCTCTCGACGCTGACCGGCGCGGGCTACCCGTTCGGCGCCAACGATCCCCACGGCGGCGACGCCGCCGGCCTGCTCCGGCTCGTGCCGGTCTCCGTCGGCCCGCCCCTGTTCGCGGCGGTGCTGCTGACCGCGGCTGTCGCCGCCCTCGCCATGACCGGTGCCGCCGGCCGGCCGTCCCGGCCGCTGCGCGTCCTGCTCACCGGATACGCCGCGGCCGTCGCCCTCGTGCTGGCGGTGGTGATTCCCGGAATGCGGGTGCTGGCCCTGCTCGGCTACGCCCCGATGCTGATCATCGGAGCTCCGTTCGGCTGGCCTCCCGTGGACTACGCCGAGGTCTTCGCCTGGCCGCTGTTCGCCCGCCTGGCCGCCCTCGCCGGTGGGATGCTGCTGGCCGGCGCGCTGCTCAGCTGGCGCCGCCGGACCGCCGAGGGGCCGCCGCCCGGCTGGACCGCGCCCGCCTCGGCCGCCCGCTGGGGCCGGTGGGCGGCCTGGACGGCGGCCGTCATCCCGGTGCTCTACGCGCTCACCCGGTTCGCCTGGCTGGCCGGCATCCCGCTGGGCATGTCCCGGGAGACGCTCGCCGAGATGCGGGCCGACGGTGCGACCTGGGCGGGCGCCGGGCTGGGCGCGTTCGCCGTGGTCGGCGCAGTGCTCACGCTCGGGCTGGTGGCCCGCTGGGGCGAGCGGTTCCCGCGCTGGCTGCCCGGACTGGCCGGCCGCCGGGTGCCGGTGCGCCTCGCGGTGATCCCGGCCGGCCTGGTCTCCCTCGCCGTGCTGGCGGCCAGCCTCGACCTGCTCGCCGCGCCGGAGTTCGCCGCCCTGATCCGCGAGGGCAACTCCGCCGCCCTGCCGATGGCCCTCTGGCCCGTCTGGGCGGTCGCACTGGCCGCCGCCGCGTACGCCTACCAGCTCCGCCGCCGGGACTGAGCGCCCGGAGGCCGGTCCCGGCACGGGGCGGGGCCGGCCTCCGGCGCTCTCCGGGCGGTGCCCGAGTTCTGAGCTAGCGTTGGTCGGGTGACTGCGCCCAACCAGGTTCCCCCGGCCCCGCCCGCCGAGCTGCCCGGCACGCTCGGCGAGCTGCGGGCCTCCGGCCATCGCCACCGCACGGTCAAGCAGGAACTCCGCGACAACCTCCTCGCCCGGATGCGGTCCGGCGAGGAGCGCTTCCCCGGCATCGTCGGCTACGAGGACACGGTGCTGCCCGAGGTCGAGCGGGCCCTGCTCGCCGGCCACGACATGGTGCTGCTCGGCGAGCGCGGTCAGGGCAAGACCCGGCTCATCCGCTCGCTCGGCGCGCTGCTCGACGAGTGGACCCCGGTGATCCCCGGCTCGGTGCTCAACGAGCACCCGATGCACCCGCTCACCCCGGCGTCCCGCGCTCTCGTCGCCGAGCGCGGCGACGACCTGCCGATCGGCTGGCTGCACCGCTCGATGCGCTACGGCGAGAAGCTCGCCACCCCGGACACCAGCGTCGGCGACCTGATCGGCGACGTCGACCCGATCCGGCTCGCCCAGGGGCGCACCCTCGGCGACCCGGAGACCATCCACTTCGGGCTGGTGCCGCGCACCAACCGGGGTGTCTTCGCCGTGAACGAGCTGCCCGACCTGGCCGAACGCATCCAGGTGGCGCTGCTCAACGTGCTGGAGGAGCGGGACATCCAGGTCCGCGGCTACCAGCTCCGGCTCCCGCTGGACCTGCTGCTGGTGGCCAGCGCCAACCCGGAGGACTACACCAACCGGGGCCGGATCATCACCCCGCTGAAGGACCGCTTCGGCGCGGAGATCCGCACCCACTACCCGCTCGACCTGGAGCTGGAGCTGGCCCTGATCCAGCAGGAGGCCGACCTGGTCGCCACCGTCCCCGAGCACGTGCTGGAGGTGCTCGCCCGGTTCGCCCGCGCCGTCCGGGAATCGCCGTCGGTCGACCCGCGCTCCGGCGTCTCCGCCCGGTTCGCCATCGCCGCCGCCGAGACCGTGGCCGCCGCCGCGCTGCGCCGTGCCGGCCTGCTCGGCGCCGCCACCCACGAGGCCCCGGTCGCCCGGGTCGGCGACGCCGTCTCGGTGACCTCGACGCTGCGCGGCAAGGTCGAGTTCGAGAGCGGCGAGGAGGGGCGGGAGATCGAGGTCCTCGGCCACCTGCTGCGGACCGCCACCGCCGAGACGTTCCGGGCCCGCCTGGCCGGGCTGGATCTCTCCGGGTTCACCGCGCTGGTCGCCGAGGGCACCGAGATCGAGACCGGCGAGCTGGTCTCCTCGGCCGAACTGCTCCGCCAGGTCGGCACGGTTCCCGGGCTGGCCAAGGTGCTCGACCGGCTCGGCCTCGGCGACGCGCCCACCCCCGAGGAGGCCGCCGCCGGCATCGAGTTCGTCCTCGAAGGGCTGCACCTCACCCGCCGGCTGGGCAAGGACGTCACCGAGTCCGGGCGCACCGTCTACGGCGGCCGGGGCTGACCGTGGCCGGCAACCGGTTCCGGTACGGGCAGTGGCGCGGCGGGCCCGACCCGCTCGCCCCGCCCTACGACGTACGCGCCGCCGTGGACGCGGTCGGCTCGGAGGTCCTCGCCGGCGGCAGCCTGCGGGAGGCGCTGCGCGACCTGCTGCGGCGCGGCCCGCAGGGGCGCGGCGGCCTGGACGACCTGGCCGCCCGCGCCCGCCGCCTGCGCCGGGAGGCGCTGCGCCGCGGCGACCTGGACGGCGCGGTGACCCGCGCTCAGGCGCTGCTCGACCAGGCCCTCGCCGCCGAGCGGGAGGAACTGCGCGGGCGCGACGGCGACGACGCCCGTTTCGCCGAGGCGGTGCTCGACAACCTGCCCCGCTCGACCGCCCGCGCCGTCGAGGAGCTGTCCGGGTACGACTGGGCCAGCGACGAGGCGCGCGCCAGCTACCAGCGGATCCTCGACGGGCTGCGCGGCGACGTGCTGGAGCAGCGCTTCGCCGGGCTGCGCGACGCCGCGCGGGCCGCCGGCGACCCGGCCACCCAGCGCCAGCTCGCCGAGATGATGCGCGACCTCAACGACCTGCTCGCCCGGCACGCCCGGTCGGAGGACACCACCGACGCGTTCGCCGAGTTCATGCGCCGGCACGGCGAGTTCTTCCCGGAGCAGCCGAAGGACGTCGACGAGCTGATCGACGTGCTGGCCCGCCGGTCGGCCGCCGGGGAGCGGCTCATGCGGTCGCTGTCCGACCGGCAGCGCGAGGAACTGGCCGGCCTCATGCGCCAGTCCCTCGGCGAGCAGCTGGCCGGGGAGCTGTCCCAGCTCGACGACCACCTGCGCTCGCTGCGCCCCGACCTGAACTGGCGCCGCGGCGAGCGGGTCCGGGGCGACCAGCAGCTCGGCTACGGCGAGGCCACCGGCGCGCTCGGCGAGATCGCCGAACTGGACGAGCTGCTCGACTCCCTCGACCAGGACCACCCCGGCGCCACCCTGGACGACGTCGACGTCGACGCGGTCGCCCGGACGCTCGGCCGGGATGCCGCCGACGACGTACGCCGGTTGCAGGAGCTGGAACGTGAGCTGCGCCGGCAGGGCTGGGTGACCCGGGACGCCGAAGGGCTGACGCTGAGCCCGAAGGCGCTGCGCCGGCTCGCCGGCACCGCCCTGCGGCGGGTCTTCGCCGACCTGACCGCCGGCCCGCGCGGCCAGCACGACCTGCGCTCCGCGGGCGCGGCCGGCGAGGTCAGCGGCGCCTCCCGCCAGTGGGAGTACGGCGACGAGCAGCCCCTCGACGTGGTGCGCACCCTCACCCGCGCGGTCCGCCGGGCCGGCCCCGGGGTGCCCGTGCAACTCGCCGTCGAGGACTTCGAGGTGATGGAGACCGAGCGGCGCGCGTCGGCGGCCGTGGCGCTCTGCGTCGACCTGTCGTACTCGATGATCTCCCAGGGGCGCTGGGGGCCGATGAAGCAGACGGCGCTGGCCCTGTCGCACCTCATGGCGACCCGCTTCCCGCAGGATGCCCTGCAGATCATCGGGTTCGGCCGGGAGGCCATGCCGCTGACCCAGCAGGAA
The DNA here is from genome assembly GCF_040607315.1 of Micromonospora sp. NPDC005305. Lineage (NCBI taxonomy): Bacteria > Bacillati > Actinomycetota > Actinomycetes > Micromonosporales > Micromonosporaceae > Micromonospora > Micromonospora sp. NPDC005305. The sequence goes on from NZ_JBEXGL010000001.1 coordinate 405,673, forward strand.
CTGGCCGCGGTGGAGCCCGACATGGAGCAGGGCACCAACCTCCAGCACGCGCTGCGGCTGGCCGGGCGGCACCTGCGCCGGCACCCGGGCGCCGAGCCGGTCGTGCTCGTGGTCACCGACGGCGAGCCCACCGCCCACCTCGACCCGTCCGACGGCGAGGCGTACTTCCACTGGCCGCCGCTGCCGGAAACCATCGAGGCGACCATCCGCGAGGTGGACAAGCTGACCGGGTACGGCGCCACGCTGAACCTGTTCATGCTCGGCGACGACCCGGGCCTGCGCCGGTTCGTGGACGCGGTGGCCCGGCGCTCCAAGGGCCGGATGTTCACCCCCGACCTCGACGACCTCGGCGAGTACGTCGTCTCCGACTACCTCCGCGCCCGCCACGGCCGCCGCTGACCCGGACATCCTGCCTTCCAGCCGTCGTGGGGCGGATCGTCCCGGCGCGGTGGCAGGTGCTCCACGACCGCCTTTGCTCTGCAGCCATGCGCGCAGCGGCCGTGGTGCGGAGGTGGTGCGTCCGTGGCTGCAGAGCAAGGGGGCCGCACAGGGCCCACCTGGCCGCCCTGGTCGGCGACGCGGCCACCTCGCGCCGATCCGGTTACGTCATCACGTTCGTAGCCGCCCGCCCAGGCCGCCTCGGTGTGGGGTGAGTGTCCGGTTCGTGCCCTACGCGGGCGGTGAGTGGAACGCTATGTGTGTCTCCCGGGTCCGGATACATCCATAGCGTTCCACCGACGGTCCCGACCTGGGCGCGGTGTCCGGTTGCGGGGGTGACCGGCGGCATCCCCGCGGTGGAATGGCCGGCCGGCCGGTGTCGTTGTATCCGGGTGAACGGCCGAGGACCACGCCCCGCCCTTGCGGGGTGACCCGCCCACAGCGACCGCCCGCCGAGGCGGGACTGCCCGGCCGGGAATGACGGTGGCCGGCCGGTCGTTGTACATGGTCCCGGCGCGACGTAGAGGCTCTGCCCCGCGCGCCGGATGATCCCCCAAGACTTTCCCCTTTTGAGCGCCTGACGGTGCTTGCGCACACCACCTTCAGCCGACCCCCGTCGGTGCGGGTGTGCGCCAACCCCCGAATGGAGCCATCCGTGATGAACACGATGCTGCATAAGAGTGTGCTGGGTATTGCTGGTCTGGCTTTCACCGGTGGTGTCTTCGCCGGTCCGATCGCCGCCCACGCTGCTGAGCCGGTGCATACCGCGCCGGTGGCGGTGAGTGTGCAGGGCGCCCAGTCGAAGATCGACCTGAACGACGAGCAGACCGCCAACGCGAAGGCGATCATCGCGGCGACGAAGAAGGCCGGTCTGCCCGAGCGGGCCGCGGTCATCTCCATCGCCACGAGCCTGCAGGAGTCGAAGCTGGAGAACCTGGGCCACCTCGGCGATAAGAATGACCACGACTCGCTGGGCCTGTTCCAGCAGCGCCCGACCAGCGGTTGGGGCAGCCCGGAGCAGATCACCAACCCCGAGTACTCCACCCTCGCCTTCCTCAAGGGCCTGAAGCAGGTCGACGGCTGGGAGAGCATGCCGCTGACCGACGCCGCGCAGACCGTGCAGGTGTCGGCCTACCCGGACGCCTACGCCCAGTGGGAGCAGCAGGCCACCGACATCGTCGCCCAGCACTGGAACAACTGACCCAAACAACGACCGCTGGCCGGCACCCCCAACACCGGGGGTGCCGGCCAGCGGCGTATCCGGATCTTGGCGAGTTGCCGTCAGCAGCGAACGGCAACTTGCCAAGATCGCGACACGTTGGAGGCCCCCATCCGGGTGAACACGGCGGGGTACCCGCGGTGGGGACGTCGCGGGCGGGGGTTGGATGCGGGCATGGACGAGGTGGACGCCGCGGCGTTGCGGCGGGCGTACGAGACGGTGCTCGCGGAGGTGGACGGGGGCGGGTTCGGGCCACCCCCGGACGGGGAGTTGAGCGCCGAGCAGATCGTGGCGCACCTCGCCGCCAACGACGAGCTGATGAGCGAGGCGACCGAGGCGGTGCTGGTCGGCTCGCCGTTCGCGTACTACGACCTGGAGACCATCCACCGGCCGCAGCTCGACGCGCTGGTCTCCGAGTGCGGCGGGCTGGACGGGCTGGCCGTCCTGCTCCGGGCCACCAGCCAGAAGCTCTGCGTCCTGGCCGAGCGGCTGGGCCCGGCCGCCGAAACCCCGGTCGACACCGTGCTGCGGGAGGGCTTCGACCTGGACGTGGACGAATCCCTGCCCTGGGGCCGGGCGCTCGACCTGCACACCCGCGTCCACCTTCCCCTGCACCTGGCCCAGCTCCGCGCCCTCCGCCGCCAGCCCCACCTCGCCTGACCGGCCCGAGCCGTCGGCAAGGCCGAGCCGCCGACACAACCGCCCGCTCAGGGGGTCGGGCGGAAGGTGCGGCGGTAGGCCGTCGGGGCGACGCCGACCCGGGAGTGGAAGTGCTGCCGCAGGGCGGCCGTGGTGCCGAACCCGGCGTGCCGGGCGATCTGGTCGACCGTCAGGTCCGTGGTCTCCAGCAGCACCCGGGCGTGCTCGGTGCGCTGCTGGAGCATCCACTGCGCCGGGCTGAGCCCGGTCTCGGAGCGGAAGTGCCGGGTGAAGGTGCGGACGCTCATCCGGGCGTGGGCGGCCAGCTCGCGCAGGGCGACGGGTTCGTGCAGCCGCTGCCGGGCCCACTCCCGGGTGGCCGCGGTGCCGGCTTCGGTGGCCCGGGGCACCGGGCGTTCGATGTACTGGGCCTGGCCGCCGTCGCGCCACGGCGGCACCACGCAGCGCCGGGCGGACCGGTTGGCCACCGCGCTGCCGTGGTCGGTGCGGATGACGTGCAGGCAGAGGTCGATGCCGGCGGCCACCCCGGCGGAGGTGAGCACGTCGCCGTCGTCGAGGAAGAGCACGTCCGGGTCCAGGTCCACGTGCGGGTGGAACCGGCGGAACCGGTCCGCGTACGCCCAGTGGGTGGTGGCGGGGCGGCCGTCGAGCAGGCCGGCGGCGGCCAGCACGAAGGCGCCCGTGCAGATGGACATGATCCGGGCGCCCCGGTCGTGGGCGGCGCGCAGCGCCGCCGCCACCTCCGGGTCCAGCGTCCCGTCGCTCAGGGGCGGGCCGTCGTGGATGCCGGGGACGAGCACCGTGTCGGCGGAGTCCAGCAGCTCCAGGCCGTGGTCGGGAACAACCTGGAAGCCGGCGGTGCTGCGGATGGGCCGTCCGCCCGGGGTGCAGACCTGGACGCGGTAGAGCGGCGTCAGGTCGCCGGTGCGGGCGGTGCCGAAGACCTGGGCCGGGGTGCCGAGGTCGAGGCCGACCACCCCGTCGAGGGCGAGCACCGCGATGCGGTGTGGCACGACAGTCATGGCCCGATTATTGCGCATGATGGCTTTCCGGCCACTCGTCGCGCCGGTCCGGCCCGCCGAGACTCGGAGCGTGACACGACACCGTCTGCATCCGGCCTGGCTCGTGGCCGGCGTCTCGTTCGTCGCCCTGGTGGGCGCGGCCGGCTTCCGCGCCACCCCCGGGGTGCTGCTGCACCCGCTGCACGCCGAGTTCGGCTGGCCCCTGGCCACCATCTCCGCCGCCGTCTCGGTCAACCTCATGCTCTACGGGCTCACCGCCCCGTTCGCCGCCGCGCTGATGGACCGGTTCGGCATCCGCCGCGTGGTCGCCGGCGCGCTGCTGCTGGTCGCGCTGGGCAGCGCGCTGACCGTGGGGATGACGGCGAGCTGGCAGCTGATCCTCTGCTGGGGCGTGCTGGTGGGGCTGGGCACCGGCTCGATGGCGCTGGCCTTCGTGGCGACGATCACCGGGCGCTGGTTCGTCAAGCGCCGGGGCCTGGTCACCGGCGTGCTGACCGCGGGCGGGGCGGCCGGCCAGCTGGTCTTCCTTCCGCTGGTCGCCGTGCTGGTGCGCGATCACGGCTGGCGACCGGCGGCGCTGGTCGTGGCCGGGGCCGCGCTGGCGGTCGTACCCCTGGTGGTGTGGCTGCTCCGCGAGCACCCGGCGGATCTCGACCTGCCCGCCTACGGCGCGGCCGAGGTCGTGCCCCCGACGCCGCCGGCCGGCGGGGCGGCGTCCCGGGCGGTCGGCGCGCTGGCCGCCGCCGCGCGGACCCGGCCGTTCTGGCTGCTGGCCGGCGGCTTCGCGATCTGCGGCGCGACCACCAACGGCCTGGTCGGCACCCACTTCGTGCCGGCCGCGCACGACCACGGCATGCCGGAGACCACCGCCGCGGGCCTGCTCGCCCTGGTCGGGCTCTTCGACATCGCCGGCACGATCGCCTCCGGCTGGCTCACCGACCGGGTGGACAGCCGGCTGCTGCTCGGCGCCTACTACGCGCTGCGCGGCGCTTCGCTGCTGGTGCTGCCGAGCCTCTTCGCCGGGTCCGCGCGACCGAGCATGCTGGTCTTCATCGTCTTCTACGGCCTGGACTGGGTGGCCACCGTGCCGCCGACCGTGGCGCTGTGCCGGGAGTGGTTCGGCGCGTCCGGCGCGGTGGTCTTCGGCTGGGTGTTCGCTGCCCACCAGGTCGGCGCGGCGCTCGCGGCCACCGGCGCCGGCCTGGTCCGCGACCGGCTCGGCGACTACGCCGCGGCCTGGTACGTGGCCGGCGCCCTCTCGATCGGCGCGGCCGGGCTCTCCCTGCTGCTGCGCCGCCGGGGGGACGAGCCCGCGGTCGCCCTCCCCGTGGCGGTCGGTCGCCGGGCCTGGAGCTACCGGGGCTGATTGGTCACCCGGCCGCCCACTGCTGCTCGGGGGCGCCGTTGCAGGGGGCCTGTTCGAGCTGGCTCCCGGCCTGGGTGCCGGCGTCGTCGACCTGCGCGCACTTCCCGCTGTGCACGGCGACCAGCAGCACCGGACCGGACCCGGCCGGTTGGAGCTTCCACTGCTGGTTGGCCTGGCCGTTGCAGGACCACTGCACCAGGTCCGTGCCGTCGTCGGTGCCCTGCCCGAACACGTCGAGGCACTTGCCGCTGGCCGCGTTGACCAGGACGTAGGTGTCGGCGGCCACCGGGGTGACCACCCACTGCTGTTCCGGCCCGCCGGTGCAGTCGGCCAGCGCGGCGTTCGCGCCCTCGGGGTCGTCGCCGGTCACCCCGAGGCAGAGGTTCGAGGGGACCCCGCGGATCACCCTCGGGGTGGCCGCGGGGGCCGCCGGTGTGGTCGGCGCGGCACTCGGCGAGGGCGCCGCCGTGGTGGGGGCGGGCGCCGTGGTGGGCGCGGCCGGGCTCGACTCGCTCGCCGCCGGGGTCGGCTCGGCCGCCGCCGGCACCACCGGCTGGTCGCCGCCGCCGCCCAGCACACCGGTGGCGAAGAACACCCCCAGGAGTACGCCGACCAGGGCGACGCCCAGCGCGATCCGCATCAGCGGGTCCTGCGGCAGCCCGCGGCGGGCCGGCCGGCGGCCGCCGTAGACGGTGCCGGACGGATCGGGTCGTGGGTCTGCCATGGGGGCATCCTGACCCACCGGGACGGTCGAGAGCCAGTCGCCCCGGCGGCGGGGTGACTCAGTCGACGACCCGCACGTCCTTCCAGAACGCCACCCGGTCGCGCACCATCTCCGCGTCCGGCTTCGGGTCCGGGTAGTACCAGACGGCGTCCGGGCTGGTGTCGCCCGCGTGTTCGAGCGTGTAGTAGGAGGCGGTGCCCTTCCACGGGCAGACCGTGTGGGTGTCGGAGTCGAGGATCAGGTCGTCGCGCAGGGCCGAACGGGGAAAGTAGTGGTTGCCCTCGACCAGCACGGTGTCGTCGCTCTCCGCGACGACCAGGTCGTTCCAGACGGCTTTCGGCATGCCTCCACGCTATGCCGGCGGCCGGGCGTCGGCCACCGCTCAGCGGGCCGGTGCGGGGTCGGTGACGTCGGCGACGGTCGCGTCGAGCGCGGCCAGGGCGGCGTCGGCGTCGAGCGCGACGGCCACCCCGTGCTCGCCCGCGCCGAGGGTGATCTCCCGGCCCTGCAGCCGCTCGTCGGCGACCACGGGCCAGGCGGTGCTGGCGCCGAACGGGGTGATGGTGCCCCGCTCGTAACCGGTGACCGCCCGGGCGGCCTCCGCGTCCGGCATGGACATGCGGCTGACCCCGAGCAGGTGGCGCAGCTTCGGCCAGGAAACGACCCGGTCGCCGGGGGTGAGCACGAACAGGTGGTCGTCCTCCCCGCGCCGGACCACGATCGTCTTGACCACGTCGGGGACCGGGACGCCGCGCGCCGCCGCCGCCTCGGCGAGGCTGCGCACCGGGCCGTGCCGGATCAGCCGGTAGGGCAGGCCGGCGGCGTCCAGGGCGGTGAACGCGGGGGACGGCATGTCCGCCACGGTAACCCGTGGATCTCCGGGCGGCCGCCAAAAGGCCACCGTGGACATCCCACGAATTGTCGTAGCCAGGCGTAAGGTCATCTCATGCACGCTGTCCGTGATCATGAGCGGGCGGTGGACGCGCTGCGGCGGTCTTACGCCGCGGTGCCCGCCGGAGAACCCGTACGGCTGGCCAAGCAAACCTCCAACCTCTTCCGACCCCGATCCGCGCCGCGCACCCCCGGCCTGGACGTGAGTGGGCTGACCGGGGTGCTCTCCGTCGACCCGGATGCCCGGACCGCCGACGTGCAGGGCATGTGCACCTACCAGGACCTGGTCGACGCGACCCTGCCGCACCACCTCATGCCGCTGGTCGTACCGCAACTGCGCACGATCACCCTCGGCGGCGCGGTGACCGGGCTGGGCATCGAGTCCACCTCGTTCCGCAACGGTCTGCCGCACGAGTCGGTGACCGAGCTGGACATCCTCACCGGGTCCGGCGAACTCGTCACGGCCCGGCCGGTCGGCGAGCACGCCGACCTCTTCCGGGCCTTCCCCAATTCGCTGGGCAGCCTCGGCTACTCGACCCGGCTGCGCATCGAGCTGCAACCGGTCCGCCGCCACGTGGGGCTGCGCAACATCCGGTTCAACCGGCTGGAGGAGCTGACCGACGCGATCGCCGAGGTGGTCGCCAAGGGCTCCTGGGAGGGCGAGCCGGTCGACGGGATGGACGGCGTGGTGTTCAGCCCCGGCGAGGCGTACCTGGTGCTCGCCACGTTCACCGACGAGGCCGACGGCCGGCCGAGCGACTACACCGGCCAGGACATCTACTACCGCTCGCTGCGCCGACGCACCCGGGACGTGCTCACCACCTACGACTACCTGTGGCGCTGGGACACCGACTGGTTCTGGTGCTCGGCGGCGTTCGGGGTGCAGAACCCGGTGGTCCGCCGGCTCTGGCCGCAGCGCTACCGGCGCAGCGACTTCTACCACCGGCTGGTGCGGCTGGAGCACCGGCACCAGGTGGCCGCCCGGATCGACCGCTGGCGGGGCCGGCCGGCCCGGGAGCGGGTGGTGCAGGACGTGGAGATCCCGCTCGCCGGCACCGCCGAGTTCCTGCGCTGGTTCGCCGGGACGGTGGGGATGACCCCGGTGTGGCTCTGCCCGCTGCGGCTGCGGGAGCCGGCCGGTCCGGGATCCGCCCGGGCCTGGCCGCTGTATCCCCTCCAACCGGGCGAGACCTATGTGAACATCGGTTTCTGGGGGAGCGTGCCGATCGCCGAGGGCGCCGCCGACGGCGACGTCAACCGGGAGATCGAGCGCGCGGTGTCGGAGACGGGCGGGCACAAGTCGCTCTACTCCGACGCGTACTACGACCGGGCGGCGTTCGACCGGCTCTACGGCGGGGAGACCTGGCGCGCCGTGAAGGAACGCTATGACCCGGACCACCGGCTCACCGGACTGTACGAGAAGGCGGTAGCGCGAGCTTGACATCATTCTGGCCCGGCAGGGCCAGAATTCCCGCGGTCGCCCGCAGGCCTTCCTGCTTCACGGCCGACTGCCCGATGGGAGAATTCCCGTGAGGTCTTACGTCAGCTCCACAGGCGTTTCGCCTCTCCGCCAGCCCGGCGGCGAGGATGTTCTTTGCAGCGTTGATATCCCGATCATGTTCGGTACCACACTCGACGCACGCCCACGTTCGCGCCGCCAGCGGCATGGGCGAGTTCAGCCACCCACAGTCCGAGCAGAGCTTGGACGACGGGTGCCACCGGTTGATGACGATCAGTGTCCGGCCAAACCAAGCGGCCTTGTACTCGAGCATCCTGCGCAGCTCAGACCATGCGGCGTCGGAGATTGCGCGGCTAAGGCGGCGGTTGCGGATCATGGTGCGCACGCTGAGATCTTCGATCACGACCGTTTGGTTCTCGCGGACGAGTCGCGTACTCAGCTTGTGCAGGTGGTCGTGCCGACGGTCAGAGATGCGGGCGTGAATTCTTGCAACCTTAAGCCTGGCCCTGGCGCGGTTCGCCGAACCGGTGGCCTTGCGGGCCAATTGGCGTTGTGCTCGAGCCAACCTGCGTCTGTCGGCTTTCTCGTATCTCGGGTTGGGGACCTTCTCTCCGGTGGACAGGGTGGCCAGGTGCGCTATCCCAACATCTATTCCCACCATCTCGCCGACCGGGGGCAGCGACCGCACGGTGTTGTCGTCCACCTGAAGAGAAACGAACCAGCGGCCAGACGGGTCCCTGGAGACTGTCACGGTGGAGGGGGCGGCCCCCTCGGGCAGCGGCCGGGACCAGACGATGTTCAGGTGCCTCTTCATTTTGGCCAGCGTCAGCTGGCCGTTCCGCCATCGAAACGCAGAGCGGGTGTACTCGGCCGAGGCCCGGGACCTCCGCTTGGACTTGAAGCGTGGGTAGCGACTCCGCCTGTCCCGAAACGCGGCGATCGCGCTCTGCAGATGACGCAGCGTCTGCTGTAACGGGACCGAAGACACCTCGTTGAGGAACGCCAGGGCTTCTGTGCGCTTCCACTCGGTCAGCCACGCCGACATCTCGCCGTAGGTCGTGGATTGTCGATTGACGCTCCACACTCGCGTCCGAGCCTCCAAGGCCCGGTTGTAAACCAACCGCACGCACCCGAATGTCCGTTCCAACTGCTCGGCCTGTGCTGGTGTGGGATGAAAGCGGTACTTGAATGCTCGCTTCACCGCCTCAGCCATGCCTCATTTTCTACCTGTAACCTGCGACAGTTTTCTGCCTGGAAGGGGGGAGCGGTGCTTCCGTCCGGCCTGGGAGCCGCCGGAGATTGACGCCGCGAAAGCAATGAGCCTGATCGACCGAGAGAAGGGGGCGGACAGCGCCCCGGCTGGCCCGCCGGCGGGGGGCCGGCGTGGCGGACCGACCGTGGCGGACGTGATCCGCGCGGTAACCACGGGCGACCTGCCCGTGCGCATCACCGGATACGACGGCAGCGCGGTCGGCCCGGCCGACGCCGGGATGACCCTGGCGGTCCGCTCCGAACGCGGGCTGTCCTACCTGCTCACCGCACCCGGTGACCTGGGCATGGCCCGGGCCTACGTGAGCGGCGACCTCGGGCTGGAGGGCGTCCACCCGGGCGACCCGTACGAGGCGTTGCGCGTGCTCAAGGACGAGCTGCCGCTGCGGATGCCGCCGGTCGCCGAGGCGCTCGCCCTGGTCAAGGCGCTCGGCTGGGAGCGGCTGCTGCCCCCGCCGCCCCCGCCGCAGGAGGCCGCGCCGCGCTGGAAGCGGGTGGTGAACGGGCTGCGCCACTCCCGCACCCGGGACAGCAACGCGATCTCGCACCACTACGACGTCTCGAACGCCTTCTACGAGAAGGTGCTCGGCCCGTCGATGACGTACACCTGCGCGGTCTTCCACAGCCCCACCGACACGCTGGAGGAGGCGCAGCGGGCCAAGTACGACCTGGTCGCCGGCAAGCTGGCGCTGAAGCCGGGGATGCGGCTGCTCGACGTCGGCTGCGGCTGGGGCGGCATGGTCCGGCACGCGGCGCGCGAATACGGCGTCAAGGCGCTCGGCGTGACCCTGTCGCGCGCCCAGGCCGAGTGGGCGCAGGCCGCGATCGAGCGGGAGGGGCTGGGCGACCTGGCCGAGGTGCGCCACCTGGACTACCGCGACGCCCCGCGCGAGCAGTTCGACGCGATCTCCTCGATCGGGCTGACCGAGCACATCGGTGTCCGCAACTACCCGGCCTACTTCGGGGCGCTGCGCAGCCGCCTCAAGCCGGGCGGCCGGCTGCTCAACCACTGCATCACCCGGGCGGACAACCGGGCTCCGCACCGCTCCGGCGCGTTCATCGACCGGTACGTGTTCCCGGACGGCGAGCTGGCCGGCCCGGGCCGGTTGATCAGCGAGATCCACGACGCCGGGCTGGAGGTGCACCACGAGGAGAACCTGCGCCAGCACTACGCGCTGACCCTGGCCGGCTGGTGCCGCAACCTCGTCGAGCACTGGGATTTCTGCGTGAACGAGGTCGGTGCGGGCACCGCCCGGGTCTGGGGCCTCTACATGGCCGGCTCCCGGATGGCGTTCGAGCGCAACGGCATCCAGCTGCACCAGGTGCTCGCTACGCACAACGGCCCGCAGGGGGAGAACGGCTACCCGCTGCGTCCCGACTGGACGCCCTGACTGTCCCGATCCCACGAAAGGCCGCGCGGGCCGCGCGGCCTTTCGTCGAACCTATTGACAAAGAAGTTTTTTACGTACAAACTGATTTTGCCATGAGAGACGTCCTGTACCTGGAAGAGCGCGAGCAGGCCGAAGCCCTGCTCAAGCCGCAGCGGATCGAGGTGCTGCGGCAACTCGCCGAGCCCCGCACCTGCACCGAGATCGCCGCCCGGCTCGAGCAGACGCCGCAGCGCGTCTACTACCACGTCAAGCAACTCGTCGCCGCCGGGCTGGCCGAGCAGGTCGCCGAGCGGCGGGTGCGCGGCATCAGCGAGGGCATCTACCAGGCCGTCGCCCGGTCCTACTGGCTCTCGCCCCGGCTCGTCGGCCGGATCGGCGGGGCGCGCCGGGCGCAGGACGAGCTGAGCCTGGGCTACCTGCTCGACCTCATGGAGGAGGTCCAGGCGGACGTTGCCGCGCTGGACCGCACCGCCCCCGAGTTGCCGTCGATCGGTGTCTCCGGCGAGATCCGGGTGCCCGCCGAGCGGCGGCAGGAGTTCCTGCACGACCTGCAGTCGACGCTGCAGGACCTTTTCACGCGCTACGGCGGCGCCGAGGGAGACGCCTTCAAACTCGCCGTGGCCTGCTACCCGAAGGGCGACAACCATGAGTGACCTGCTGACCGTCCGGGCCCGCCTCGCCGCACCCGCCGAGACCGTGCACCGCGCGCTGACCGACCCGGCCGAGCTGCGCGTCTGGCTCGCCGAGCACGCCGAGGTCGACCTGCCCAAGCGCTACGAGTTCTGGGGCCGGCACACGCCCGAGGGCGCCGCGCCGCACCAGCGTCTGCTGCACGCCGACGAGCGGACGCTGCGTTTCGCCTGGACGCTCGACGGCGTGGAGACCACCACCGAGTTCGAGCTGACGCCGGAGGACGGGACCACCGTGCTGACCCTGCGGCAGAGCCACTTCAGCTTCGAGGAGGCGATGAGCGGCAGCAGCATCCGCGGCGTCCTGCAGACCTTCTGGGCGCTCGCGATCGCCAACCTCAACGCCCACCTGGAGGGGCGCCCGCCGCTGCCGCGCACCGACTTCACCTCCGCCGACCTGCGCGGCGAGCTGCTCATCGACGCGCCGATGGACAAGGTGTGGACCTCGCTGACCGACTCCGAGCAGGCCAGCGCCTGGTTCGGCTTCCCCATCGGCATCGAGCCCTGGGTGGGCGGCCGCTACGCCATGGGCGGCTTCGACGCCGGCTACGCGGCCAAGGTCGTCGACCTGACGCCGGGCAAGGCGCTCTCCGTCGACTGGGGACCGACCGGCGTCAGCACCTGGGAGCTGGCCGAGTCCGGCGGCCGGACGAAGCTGACCTTCGTGCAGTCCGGCTTCGACGAGGGCAACCCCCCGTACGCGGCCTGGAGCGGGAGCGTGGCCGGGCTCGCCGAGCTGCGCCGCTTCCACGAGGAGGCCGACTGGCAGCCGATCTGGCTGGCCGAGGAGATGCCCAGCAACGCCTGAGCCACCCGCCCAACAGGTAAGGAAGGGCCCCTTCTTAACGCCTCAGGTATAGGAGGGGGCCCCTCCTAACGCCTCAGGGTGACAGCTCGGCGGCCCGGCGGAGCAGCGCCCGCCGTTCCGGATCGGAGCGGACCGCGTCGGCGGCGGCCCGGAACAGCGCGGCGGCGCCGACCGGGTCGCCGCGGCGGGCGGTCAACTCGGCCTCGGCGGCCACCGCCGGCGGGTAGCCGTCCAGCGCCCCACCCTCCCGGGCCTCGGCGAGCAGGGCCAGCCCGGCGGCGGGGCCGTACGCGAACCCGTGGGCCACCGCCCGGTTGAGCCGGACCACCGGCGTCGGCTGGTGCGCGAGCAGCGCGTCGTAACAGCCGGCGATGGCCGGCCAGTCGGTCTCGGCGGCGGTCGGGGCGGTGGCGTGCACGGCGGCGATCCGCGCCTGGAGGGCGTACGGGCCGTCGCCGGCCCGGTCCAGCAACGCGACGCCCTCGGCGACGGCCGCCCGGTCCCACCGCGTGCGGTCCTGCTGGTCGAGGGTGAGCAGGTCGCCGGACGGGTCGCGGCGGGCCGCCCGGCGGGAGTGGTGCAGCAGGAACAGGGCGAGCAGCCCGGCCGCCTCGGGCTGGTCCGGCAGCAGCGTGTGCAGCAGCCGGGCCAGCCGGATCGCCTCGGCGGCGAACGCGGGCTCGCCGTCGGCGTCGTACCCCCGGGTGAAGAGCAGGTAGAGCACCCCCAGCACCCCCGGCAGGCGCTCGACCAGCGCGGGCCCGGCCGGCACCCGGTACGGGACGCCGGCCGCGGCGATCCGGGCCTTCGCCCGGGTGAGCCGGCGGGTCATGGTCGACTCGGTGACCAGGAAGGCGCGGGCGATGTCGGCGGTCGGCACGCCGGCCACCGTGCGCAGGGTGAGCGCCACCGGGGCCTCCAGCGCCAGCGCCGGGTGGCAGCAGGTGAAGATGAGCCGGAGCCGGTCGTCCACCACGTCTCCCTCCGGTCGCGCGGGCTGGGGATCGGTGAGCAACGCCAGGTCGCGCAGCTTGCGCCGTTCGACGCTGGCGCGGCGCAGCACGTCCACGGCCCGGTTGCGGGCGGTGGTCATGAGCCACCCGCCCGGGTTGTCCGGCACGCCGTCCCGGGGCCAGCGCTCCAGCGCCGCCGCGAGGGCCTCCTGGGCGGAGTCCTCGGCGAGGGTCCAGTCGCCGGTGACGCGGATCAGGGCGGCCACGATCCGCGGGTACGCCTCGGCGCCCGCGTCGGCGACCGCCCCGGCCGCGTCGGTCACCCGGATCAGTCCTCCACCAGCGGGCGCAGCTCGATGCGCCCGGCGTACGCCATGGGGTGGGCGCGGGCCACCTCGACGGCCTCGTCCAGGTCGGCGCACTCCAGCAGGTCGAAGCCCACGATCACTTCCTTGGTCTCGGCGAACGGGCCGTCGCTCAGCAGCAGTTCGCCGTCGCGGACCCGAACGGTGGTGGCGGCCGACGGGGACGCGAACCGGCTGCCGGTCAGCCGCTGGCCGTTGGCGTCCCGCTCGGCCACCCACTTCTCGATGTCGGGCGCCGCGTCCGGGTTCCGGTCGGGCTGGGTGTCGGTGCAGACGAGCATCATGTACTTCATCGCTTCACTCCTGTCGGTCGTGCTCCTGTCCACCCTGACGAACACCGGGCGCGCATCCGGACAGCCGCGGCGGAAATTTTTGGTGGTGATTTCCGGGGCCCGGCGGGGTAATGCCGGGCGATGTTCTTCATCTTCGGGCTCCGGACCAAGGTCGACCGGTCCGGCGTCGTCACGCAGGTCTGCCGCAACTGCGGCAACCGGGCCGCCCAGGTCATCACCCGGCGGGCCACGAAGTTCACCCTCTTCTTCATCCCGCTGATCCCGGTGCGCACCCGCTACACGCAGCAGTGCACGTTCTGCGGCGCACAGTACGACGTCTCCCGGGCCGAGGCCGAGCGCCTCCCGGTCGGCTGACCGTGGCGCGTTTCCTCTGCTGGTTGATCGGCCGCCAGCCGGTCACCCCGCCGGCCGCGCCGGTGCACACCGTTTCCCGGCCGCCGTGCACGCCGGGCCGCCGGCGCCCTCGCCGCAGCCGCCCCACCGCGGGCGCCCAGTCGCCCCGCTCTCCCTGGAACCGGTCCGCCGGCCGCTGACGCCGCTCCGGCCCCACGGTGAGAAGGGCACCCTTCTCTACCGCAGGCGTTAAGAAGGGGCCCTTCCTTTCACCACTATCCTGGGCGATCATGACGGACACCGTGCAGCGCCTGGCCGAGATCCGGGGTGGTTTGCCGCCCCGGCGGCACAACGCCCGCACCATCGCCGCGCTGACCGGTAACCCCGGCTGCACCCGCCGCGCCGTGCTGGACGGCGCCGGGGTCGACAAGCCGAAGCTGGCCGAGCGGATCGGCTTCCCGGCCCGGTTCGGCCAGTCCCGCTTCGCCCTCACCCGGGGCAACGCGTTCGAGGCCCAGGTGAAGGCCGACGGCGGTGCGGAGCTGCTGCGCCTGGTCGCGGAGCGGCTGGGCGTGCCGGTGCCGGTCGGCGCCACCTGGACCGACCTGGGCGGCGACGAGGACCGGCCGGAGCGCTCCCGTGCCGCGCTCACCGCGACCGGCGACGGGCCGGCGCTCTTCGACCACCCGCTGCTCGGCCTCGACGTCGCCGGGCGCCGGGTGAACCTGGAGCCGGACCTGGTGGCGGCCCGGCTCGCCGGCCGCTTCCACGTCGTGGAGATCAAGTCGTTCCCGATCATCGACGGCCAGGCCGACCCGGCCAAGGTGGCGGCCGCGGCCATCCAGTCCGCCGTCTACGTGCTGGCGCTGCGCGAGCTGCTCGCCGCGGAGGGGCGGGACCCGGACCTCGTCTCGCACGAGGTGGTGCTGGTCTGCCCGCGCGACTTCGCCAACCGGCCGGTGGCCAGCCTGCTCGACGTGCGCAAGCAGTTGCTGGTGCTGCGCCGCCAGCTCGACCGGATGGCGCGGATCGACGACCTGCTCGCCGCCGTGCCGGCCGCGTTCACCGCCGACCTGACCGCCGACCCGGCCGCGCTGGCCGGCGCGCTCACCGGCGTCCCGGCCAACTACGCGCCGGACTGCCTGGCCGCCTGCGAGCTGGCCTACTTCTGCCGCCACGAGGCGCGCGGCCACACGGGCGCGCTGGGCCGGCCGGTCCGCGAGGCGCTGGGCGGCGTCGCCGAGGTGGCCGACGTGCTGGCGCTCGCCGAAGGCGTTCGCGCCCCCGAACCGGAGCAGGCGGAGGCCGCCGCCCTGCTGCGCGCCGCCGCGCGCCTGCGCGCCGACGCCCTGGCCGGGCACCCCGCATGAGTACGCCCCGACGCCCCGCCCGGAGCACCCGGTGAGCACCCTGCGCGCCCTCGCGCAGGCGCAGGCGGTCGCCGCCGGGGTGGCCCAGCCGGTGGCCACCGTCCGGCACCTGCACCTGTCCGACCGCCCGCTCGTGCTGGTGCCGCTCGCGCTGGCCGGCGAGGCGAACGCCCCGCTCGCGGCCCTGGTCGGCGCCGCACCCGACGAGGCTCGGCTGCTGGTCGTGCCGCAGCCCCGCAACCGGGACCAGCGCTTCGCGTTCGCGGCCGAGCTGGCCGGGATCGTGCTGCCCTACCTCGACGAGTTCCGCGACCGCACCGAGGCGGTGCCGGTCGACCGGGGCAGGGACGTCCGGCACCGCTACGTCGACGCCCCGCAGGTGCTGGTGCCGAACCCGGCCGTGATCACGTTCCTGCGGCTGTTCGGCCGTTCCACCCGCTTCCGCCGGCCCGACGGGGAGCACCCGGTGCACCCGTCGGTGCCGCTGCTCGGCCGCTGGCTCACCTTCTTCGCCGAGCGCGCCGAGCACCCCGGCTCGGCGGCGCTCGTGGCGCTGACCGACGCGCTGACCCTGCACTGGGCGACCGGGCAGAGCCCCGTCGAGGACCTGCACCTGCCGGCGCTGCTGGGCTGGCTCGACCCGCCGCCGGGGCTGACCGGCGCCGAGGCGGCCGCCCGGGCCGAGGACCCGGCGCGCTGGCCGCCGGCCGGTCCGGCCACCGACCCGGACTTCGACAACCACCGCCTCGCGCCCGCGATTGAGGCGTACACCCGGGCCGGGGACGACCCGGTCGCCCGCGCGGCCGCGTACGCGGAGCTGGAACGGCTGCTGCGCGACCAGCTGACGCCCACCTGGGAGCTGATGTGGCGCGGCGTCGGGTTGCTCCGCGCGCTGCCGGCCGGGGCGCGGGTGGCCGGCCGCTGGGACGGCGACAAGGACGCCTTCACGGCGCACGCCGAGCACGTCGACGCCGGTGGCGGCCCGCAGCCGCGCCGGGACGGCGCGGTGGCCGCGGCCCTGCGCCTGCACCGGCTGGAGCGGGCGCTCACCTCCTACGCCGTGCAGCGCGCCTACGACGACCCGCTGGTCATGGCCGAGCACCGGCTGACCGGGGAGGCGTTCGTCGGCGACGTGACCCTGGCGGACCCGAAGCGGGTCGACGACACCGGCAAACGCCCGGTGCTGCGCCCCCGGATCCAGGTGGTCACCACCGAGCCGGTGCTCGTGCCGGTCGGCGCGACGCTGTACTCGCCGGCCCGGCCGGGCCAGAAGGCCAGGGTGGTCTTCGTGACCCCGGCCGCGGACGGCAAGACCGAGGTGGTGCTGGAGCTCTCCGGTGGGATGGGTCGGGGGCTGACCGCGTCGCCGGGCAGCGTGCCGGAGGTGGGGGAGCGGCTCTGCCTCACCACCCTGTCCGACGGCTTCCTGCCGGCCGGCGCCTTCCCGGCCCCGGAGGAAACGCCGTGGACCCACGGCGGCCCGCCCACCACGGCGCCCGCCCCCGACGCCCCGGTCGAGGAGTGGTCCTGACGCCTCAGCCGAGGGCGGCCAGGGCCTCGCGTGCCTCGGCCGCCGCCGGCCGCTGAGGGTCCGTCGCCAGCAGGGCCTCCAGCGCCGTCCGGTACGCGGCGTCGCGCGCTGCCCCGGCCGGCGTCTGGACGTCGGGAGCGACCCCGCAGCCCTCCCAGTTGGTGCCGCTCACCGCGTTGACGGGCCGGGCCACCGGCACGGTCAGCTCCAGGTGCGGGTGCAGCCGGTGCCCGACCCGCGGGTGCGCCCCGCCCCGGGTCCGCTCGCCGACCACGGTGGCCCGGCCGAGCTGCTGGAGGTCGTACGCCAGCTCCTCGCCGCCGGAGAACGTCTCGGGGCCGGTCAGCACGAGCACCGGCTTGTCGGGCGCGTAGCGGGGCACGGGCAGCCAGGCGGCGCTCCAGTACTGGTGGCTGGTCCCGGCCCGCTCGTGCATGGTGTGCAGGTGGGTCGGCTCGGCGAAGAACCAGCCGCAGACCAGGGCCACCATGTCGGGGCTGCCGCCCCGGTTGCCGCGCAGGTCGAGCAGGAGCGCGTCGGTGCCGGCGAGCAGCCGCAGCGCGGCGATCACGAGGTCGCCGGCGAGCTGCGGGGGGAAGAGGCAGGGCGCGATCTCCAGCAGCCCCACGTTGCCGGGCAGCCGTTCCACCCGGGCCACGCCGCCCATGGTCCGCGCGGCGAGCTGGACGAACTGCACCTCGGCAGGGTCGTCGGCGAGGTCGGCAAGGGGGGTCTCATGGTGCTTGAGCCGCAGGTGCAGGTCGCTGTTGGCCGCCTGGAGGTCGGTGGTGACCAGCGCGCCGAGGGCCACGGGGTCGGCGGCCCCCGCGTACGCCCCCTCGCGGAGCCGGTCGCCGAGGTGGGCGGCGATCCGGCCGGCCACCTCGGGAAAGACGTACTGCTCGGCCACAAGCTTCGCGGCCCGCTCGACAATGTCGGTGATCTCGTCCTGGCGCATGTCCCGAGTAGAGCAGGCCGGTTGACAAAGCGTCAAGAGAATTAGACGCTTTAGCGGTGAACCACGAGACCGAACTGGAGGTCCGCACCGCGGCCCACTTCAAGGCGCTGGCCCACCCGTTCCGGCACCGGCTGCTCTTCGCGCTCGGATCCGGGCCGGCCACCATCAGCCAGCTCGCCGTCGGGCTGGGTGCGGCCAAGGGCACGGTCGCCCACCACCTCAAGGTGCTCACCGAGGCCGGCATGGTCCGCGTCGCGCACACCCGCCAGGTCCGCGGCGGCACCGAGCAGTACCACGAACGGGCCTTCCGCCGGCTGGTCGGCGAGACCGGCGACGCCGGCGCCACCGGCGCGCTGTTCGGCGCGGTCGCCGAGGAGCTGGCCGGAGACCCCGACCCGTTGCTGCACCTGCGCCACCTGCGCCTCACCCCGGCGCAGGCTGAGCGGCTACGGTCCACCCTGGACGCGCTCGTCGGCGAGGCCGAGGAGGCCGGACCGGACCAGCCCCGCTACGGCGTCCTGGTCTCCCTCTACCGTCGCGCCGACCCCGCCCACGTTGGCCCGCCGGGGCGGTGACCCACGCCGATCGGCTCTGGCGGCGGCACCCGGCGCTGACTAGGCTTGCGCCGTTCGCCGTCCGCAACCGGTCGTCATCGACGAGGGTGCACGCCCGAGAGAGAGCCGGAGCGAATCGTTGTCTCCCAGCAGCACGTGAGCCTCGCCGCCGTGGCGCCGGCCCGTCGCCCGCTCTCCGGCCGTGTCGGGTCCGTCGCGGCCGCCCTCGTCGTACTCGGGGAAGCGGTATGGCTGGTCGCCGGCCTGCCGGGCGGGGCCCTGGTCAGCGACCTCGGTGCGGTGGCGGTGTCGAGCTGGGCGGCGGTGGCCTGCACGGGCGTGGCCCGGCGGCACCCGGCCCCGCTGCGCCGGTTCTGGGCGCTGCTCGCGGCCACCATGATCCTCGCGGCGCTCGGCCGGACGGTCTGGACGCTCCAGCGGCTCGGCGGGCACGACCTGCCGCACACCCCGCTGGTCGGCGGTCTCTTCACCGCCGGCATCGTCACCGGCACCGCCGCGCTGCTCTGCTCCGTGGCCGCCCCGCGCAGCCTGGTGGGGCAGGCCCGCACCCTGCTCGACGGGGTGATCGTCGGGCTGGCCCTCATCCCGATCGGCTGGGTGGTGGTGTTCCGCGACCTCGCCGCCGCCGACCTGGCCGATCCGCTGCGCACCTTCGGGCTGCTCTACCCCATGCTCGACCTGATGCAGCTCACCATCCTGGTGGCGGTCGCCGGGCCACCCCGTCCGATGTGGCCGGCGCTCACCGTGATCGGGGTCGGCCTGGCCACCCGGGCCGGCGCCGACGCCGTCTACGTCTCCCTCGTGGCGCACGCCAGCTACGCCCCCGGCCACCCGATCGACATCTGCTGGCCGCTGAGCTACCTGCTGATGGGCCTCGCCACCCGCTACCCGCCGCCGCCCTCCTGCGCCGAGGAGGAGGAGACCGGCGACTCGCCGCTGCCGCCGTGGTGGCGGGTCGCCCTGCCCTACCTGCCGGTGGGCGGGGCGATCGTCGCCGTGGTGCTCGCCCGCCGGCCCACCGGCCAGACCCCACACCTGATCTTCCTCGGCATGATGACGCTGCTCGGTGTGCTCGCGCTGCGCCAGGGGCTGGCCGCCAACGAGAACCTGCGGCTGGTCGCCCGCCTGCGCCGGCTCGCGTACTCCGACCAGCTCACCGGCCTGCCCAACCGGCTCACCTTCACCCGGCGGCTGCGCCGGGCGCTGCGCGACGGCGGCCCGGTCGCCGTGCTGCTCCTCGACCTGGACGGCTTCAAGCAGGTCAACGACCGCTTCGGGCACGCCGCCGGTGACCGGCTGCTGCGCACCATCGCCGAACGGATGGGGGACGCGACCGGCCCCGACGGGATGATCGCGCGGCTCGGCGGCGACGAGTTCGCCGTGCTGGTCGCCGGTGACCGGCCGGTGCCGCCCGAGCGGCTCGCCCTCCGGCTGCTCGCCGCCCTCGAACCGCTGCCCGGCGAGGAGGACCTGGGCGTGCACCCCTCGGCCAGCATCGGCATCGCCGAGTACGGCCCGCAGCACACCTCCCACACCGACCTGCTCCGCGACGCCGACATCGCGATGTACGCGGCGAAGGCGGCCGGCAAGTCCGCGTACCGGACCTGCACGCCGCAGCTGCGGGAGTCGGCGGTGACCCGGGCCGAGCTGATCGCCGACCTGCGCCGCGCGGTCGACGAGGGTCAACTGCTCATGGAGTTCCAGCCCATCGTCGACCTGCCCACCGGCGCGGTACGCAGCGCCGAGGCGCTGGTGCGCTGGCGGCACCCCCGGCTCGGGGTGCTCACCCCGGCGCGGTTCCTGCCGCTGGCCGAGGAGACCGGGCTGATCCTCGCCGTCGACCGGTGGGTCATCCACGAGGCGTGCCGGGCGGCAGCCACCTGGCGCGAGCGATCCCCCGAGGTCACCGTGGCGGTCAACATCTCCGCCGCCCACCTGCGCCGGCCCGACCTGATCGCCACGGTCACCGAGGCCGTCGGCGTGGCCGGCCTGCCGCCCCGCGCGCTCACCCTGGAACTGACCGAGTCGGCGCTCATCGAGGGCAGCGAGGCGGTGCTCGACCGGCTGACGCAGCTCCGCGACCTCGGGGTCGGCATCGCCATCGACGATTTCGGCACCGGCTACTCCTCGCTGAGCTACCTGCACCGGATCCCGGCCACCGAGCTGAAGATCGACCGGTCCTTCGTGGCCCGCCTCGACGCCGACGACGCGCGGGCGTACGCCACGGTGGAGATGGTCAACCGGCTGGCCGGCGCGTTCGACCTGGCCGTGGTGGCCGAGGGCGTGGAGACCGGCGGCCAGCACGCCGCGGTGACCGCGATTGGCTGCGTGCACGGCCAGGGCTGGCGCTACGGCCGCCCGGTCGCCCTGGCCGAGCTGCTGCACGCGCTCACCCCGGTCGACGCGGCCCGCTGACCGGACCGGCCCGCACCGGGTCGAAGGTCCCGGGCAGGACGGGGGATTCGGCCCTGCCGGCGGTGCCCCGCCCACCGCCACGATGGTGTCGGCAGGCAACGAAGAACACCATCCATACAGGAGCCAGAGATGAAGCGACGGACACTCGACCTGTTGTTCAGCATCGGTGGGCTGGGCCTCGCGGTCCTGCTGCTCGTCGTCGGCGTCGTCCTGACGACGAACGCCAACTTCGCCAACCGCTACGTGCACGACCAACTCGCCGCCCAGCACATCAGCTTCACCCCGGCCGACAAGCTCAGCGACGAGGAGAAGAAGTCGGACTGCCTGCGTGAGTACGCCGGCCAGGCGCTCACCAGCGGCAAGCAGGCCGAGTGCTACGCCAACTCGTACATCGGCCTGCACCTCAACTCGATCGGCGGCGGCAAGACGTACGCCGACCTGGGCGCGCCGCAGACCGCGCTGCGCGAGCAGGTGGCCCAGGCCGAGCAGGTCAAGGCCGCCAACCTGGCCGACCTGCAGAAGCAACTCGCCGACGTCACCGCCCAGCGGGAGACCGTGTTCAAGGGCGAGACGCTGCGCGGCCTGCTGCTCACCTCGTACGGGTTCAGCGAGTTCGGCCGCAAGGCCGGGCAGGGCGCCCTGGCCATGTACCTCGGCGCGGCGCTGCTCCTGCTGCTCTCGGTCGCCGGCCTGGTGCACGCCTTCCGCACCCCGGCCAGCGCGACGTTCGCCGCCCCCGAGAGGGAGCGGGTCACCACCTGACTTGCTCCCGGATCGCCCCGGCCTCCCGTACCCCTCGCGGGGAGGCCGGGAGCGATCGCGGTTTCGTGCCGGGCGGGGCGTGCGGGCCGCAGAATCGGGCTTGACCCTCACGCAACGGGAGGCGGGAGCCTTGGTGGCGGAAGGGAGGGAACCCATGGCATACACGGTGGGTCAGGTGGCGCGGGCGGCCCGGGTGACGGTCCGGACCCTGCACCACTACGACGAGATCGGGCTGCTCTCGCCGAGCGGCCGCACCGCGGCGGGCTACCGCCGCTACGACGACGCGGACCTGGAACGGTTGCAGCTCATCCGGGCCTACCGGGAGCTGGGGTTCCCGTTGGAGGAGATCGCCGAGATCCTCGACGACCCGGGCGGCGACCCGCTGCCGCACCTGCGCCGGCAGCACGAGCTGCTGACCGGGCGGATCGGGAAGCTGCGGGACATGGTCTCGGCGATCGAACTCGCGATGGAGGCGAGAAAATTGGACATTCAACTCACCCCGGAGGAGCGCTTCGAGGTGTTCGGGGACTTCGACCCGGACGAGCACGCCGAGGAGGCCGAGCGGCGCTGGGGCGGCACCGAGGCGTACCGGCAGTCGACCGAGCGGGCCGCCCGCTACTCCAAGGAGGACTGGCTCCGCAACAAGGCCGAGAACGAGGAGTGGGGGCGGCGGATCACCGAGTTGATGGCGTCGGGCGCGCCGGCCGACTCGCCCGAGGCGATGGCGCTGGCCGAGGAGCACCGGCAGCTTATCAGCCGGTGGTTCTACGACTGCTCGTACGAGATCCACACCGGGCTGGCGGACATGTACGTGACCGATCCGCGGTTCACCGCGTACTTCGAGAAGATCCGGCCGGGGTTGGCCGCGTACCTGAACGAGGCGATCCACGCCAACGCGATCAGCCGGGCCTGATCCGCCGCGGGTGCCAGGATGGGCCGGACGGCTCAGCCCTGGAGGTCACGTGTTCATCGTCGCCGGCACCCTCTACGTCGACCCGGCCCAGCGGGCCGCCTACCTGGCCTCCTGCACGGAGGTCGTCCGGGCGGCCCGCTCGGCGCCGGGTTGCGTGGACTTCGCGGTCAGCGCGGACCTGGTCGAGCCGGGCCGGATCAACGTCTACGAGCGGTGGGAGTCCGACGAGCAACTGCTCGACTTCCGCGGCTCCGGCCCGGACGGGGAGCAGGCGGCGATGATCCTCGGCGCCGAGGTGCACCGGTTCCGCATCTCCGGCGTCGAGGCGCCGTGACCCGGTCAGCGCGGGCGGACCGGCACGGGTGACGTGGTCACGTAGTCGTAGACGGCGCGCGCCAGGCACCGGACGACCTGGTCGCCGGTGGCCTGCGGCCCGGAGGTCAGGAACGCCACCGCGGTCTCCTCGCCGGGGATGAGGTAGTAGCCGACGTCGTGGGAGACGTCGGGCAGGTCGCCGGTCTTGTGCGCGACCGGCGTGCCGGGCGGCAGCGCGGCGGGGATCTTGGTGTTGAGGGTCTGCTCCCGCATGAACCCGATCAGCAGGTCGCGGGAGGCCGGGTCGACGATCTGCGCGTCCCAGACCGCGCCGAGCAGCGAGATGACGTCGTCCGGGCTGGTGTAGTTCTCCTCGCCCCGGGCGACGGCCTCGGCGTCGAGGAACTTGCGGGCGAGCACCGTCTCCCGCTGGTTCATCGAGTCGATCAGGGCGTTCACCGGGGCGAAGCCGCCCAGATAGTTGATCAGCACGTTGGCGGCGGTGTTGTCGCTGTACTTGATCGTGTACTGGGCCAGCTTGTCGAGGCTGGCCAGCTGCGGGATCTCCTCGAACTGCAACTGGCCGGTGCCGCCGACCACGTCGGCCCGGGTCACCAGCACCCGCTGGTCCAGCGACACCTGGCCGCAGCCGACCCGGCGCAGCAGTTCGGTCACGATCCACAACTTGATCACGCTGGCCGCCCTGGGCCGGAACCGGCCGTCGACCGAGACCTGCTGCCCGCCGAAGCGGCCGGAGAGGTCGCGGACGGTCACCCCGGCCAGGTTGCCGGTCGTGCCGGCCGCCGCCACGATCCGCTGCAGGGGACGGGTGAGTGGCAGGAACGCCCGTCCGGCCACCGGGTCGGTGGGCGGCAGCGGGTTGCTGACCACCTCGCCCGGGTGCCGGCGCGGCGGGCCGTCGGGCGGCACCACCACGAGTTCCCCCGGGGCCCGCCCGACCAGCGGGACGTCGTACCGGTAGGTCGTACCCCGGACGGTGAGCCGGCCGTGCGCGGACCGCCCGTCGACCCACATGCCCGGGTCGACCACGCGGCCGGTGTCGCCGTCGCAGGCCCGGTAGCGGACGGTCCGGGCGGCCGCGTCCACCGAGAACACCCCGCCGGGAAAGGCCAGCCACACGAGCCAGGTCCGCGGCGCCTCCGGCTCTCTGTGCGGCCCGGAGGCCGCCGCCGGCCCGGCCGCCGCGACCACCGCCAGCACCGTCGTGAGCGCCACGAGGCCCAGAGGTACGCCCCGACGTGAGCGGGATATGTCTCTTCTATTCACCTTTGCGAGGTTAGGAGGTGGGCGGGTCCGGCGGCGCCGGGCTGCCGCCCGGCTCACCCGACCGTGACCCGGGTGGGCCGGACCTGCCGCCCAGGATCCACGCCAGCTCGGCGAGGTGGGGGTGTTCCCGCCACCCGGATACCGCCTCATCGCCGAGCTGGCGTCGATCTGGAATCTGCCGGGTCGGTGCCGCTCACGCGGCGGCCGCTAGAGGACCAGGTCGAGCAGGAGGACGCCGGCGAAGCCGACCACCGAGATGATCGTCTCCATCACCGACCAGGTCTTGATGGTCTGCCCGACGGTCAGCCCGAAGTACTCCTTCACGAGCCAGAAGCCGGCGTCGTTGACGTGCGAGAAGAACAGCGACCCGCAGCCGATGGCCAGCGCCAGCAGGGCCACCTCGGGGCCCTGGAGGGTCGCCGCGAGCGGCGCCACGATGCCGGCGGCCGTGATGGTGGCGACGGTGGCCGAGCCGGTGGCCACCCGGATACCGACCGCGACCAGCCAGCCCAGCAGCAGCGGCGACAGGTTCGCGCCCTCGGCGGCGTTCGCGACCAGGTTGCCGACGCCCGCGTCGACCAGCACCTGCTTGAATCCGCCGCCGGCGGCGACGATCAGCAGGATGCCGGCGATCGCCGGCAGCGAGCCGCCCAGGAAGCCGGAGACCTGGCCGCGGCTGAACCCGGTCCGGTAGCCCAGGAAGACCATCGCGAAGATGACGCCGGCCAGCAGCGCGACGATCGGGGTGCCGATGATGTCCAGCGCCTTCCGGCCGCCGGTGCCCTCGGCCAGGGTCAGCTCCCCGATCGCCCGCAGCAGCATCAGCACCACGGGCAGCAGCACGGTGACCACGGCGGCCCAGAGCGCCGGTTCGCGGCGGGCGCGCGGGCCCACCGGCTCGTCGATCGGCGCGCCGGGGCGGCCGGTGCCCGGATTCACCAGGTCGTCCTCGGTGACCAGGTCGCCGTCGGCGTCGAGGCGGCCCTCACCCGGGCGGGTCGGCCGCCGGTCCCCGCCAACGGCGAGCGGCTGGCGGGTGGGCAGCAGCGCCTCCGGGGCGGTGGCCGGCACGTAGCGGGCGATGAAGTTGCCGAAGACCGGCCCCGCGATGATCACCGTGGGGATCGCCACCAGCAGGCCCAGGGCCAGGGTCTGGCCGAGGTTGGCGCCGAGCGCGTCGATCGCGACCAACGGGCCCGGGTGCGGCGGCACGAGCCCGTGCAGCACCGACAGGCCGGCGAGCGCCGGGATCCCGATCTTGATCAGCGGCACGTCGACCCGGCGGGAGACCAGCAGCACGATCGGCACCAGCAACACCACGCCGACCTCGAAGAAGAGCGGGAGCCCGATCAGCGCGGCCACCCCGGCCATGGCCCACGGCAGCGCGCCGCCGGAGACGCGGCCGACCACCCGTTCGACGATGCTGTCCGCGCCGCCGGACTCGGCGAGCAGGCCGCCGATCATCGCGCCGAGCGCGATCAGCAGGCCGACGCCGCCGACCGTGGAGCCGACCCCGCCGCTGAACGAGGTGACGATCTTGTCGGCGCTGACCCCGGCGACCACGCCGAGCACGGCCGCGCCGAGGATCAGCGCCAGGAACGGGTGCACCTTGCCCCAGGCGATGAGCACCACCACCGCGGCGATGCCGAGCAGGGCGGCGACGACGAGCTGGGTGTCACCGGCGTTCGTGAGGGGCTCCGCCGGTGCGGCGAGCAGTGTGACCACGGCAATCACGACCTTCGGTAGTCGTCCGTGCCTCCGCGACGGGCGATCACTGGGGAGGAGCGGTAGGTGGTGGCTCCGGCGGCAGGCTCGGTGCCAACCGCCGCAGCGACGCGAACGTCGGCACGAGCGCGTCGTACAGCTCGGAGAAGAGCGGCAGCAGGGCCGCGTACGTGGCGGCGGAGGCGGGATCCGGGCGGACCGTCTCCTCGATCCGGACCAGGTCGGCGGCGACCTCGATCGACTCGATCAGGCCGAGCGCCTGCATGCCGAGCAGGGCGGCGCCGAAGCTGGAGCCCTCGTGTCCGGCCGGGAAGCGCACCGGCATGCCGAGCGCGTCGGCGAGGATCTGCCGCCACAGCGGGCTGCGGGCGAAGCCGCCGCTGGCGCGGATCTCGCGTACCTCGTTGCCGGCCGCCCGCACCGAGGCGAGGACCAGGGCGAGCTGCTGGCAGACCCCCTCCAGCGCGGCCCGCACCAGGTGCGCCCGGCCGTGCCCGTGGGTCAGCCCGACGTACGCGCCGCGGGGCAGCGCGCTCCAGTGCGGCGCCCGCTCGCTGAGCAGGTACGGCAACATGATCAGCCCGCCGGAGCCGACCGGCGCCCGGGCGGCCAGGTCGAGCAGCTCCTCCTCGGCGTGCTCGCCCAGCTCGGGGGCGAGCGCCTCGTTGGCCCACTGGAGGACGATCCCGCCGTTGTTGATCGCCCCGCCGACCACCCAGCGGTGCTCGGTCAGGGCGTAGCAGAAGACGCCGCCGAGCGGGTCGACGCCGGGGCGCTCCACCATCACCCGCATGGCCCCGCTGGTGCCGATCGAGCAGGCCACCTCGCCGGGATGCACCGCGCCGAGCCCCAGGTTCGCCAGCGGCCCGTCGCCGGCGCCCACCACGAGCGGGGTGTCCGCGGGCAGGCCGGTGGCCCGGGCCGCCCCGGCGGCCAAGCCGGGCAGCACGTGGGTGGTGGGGACGAGCCGCGGAAGCTGCTCCTCGGTGATGCCGGCGATGCGGAGCGCCTCGGCGTCCCAGACCAGCCGGTGGATGTCCATCAGCCCGGTGGCGGAGGCCACCGAGTGGTCGGTGACCAGCGCCCCGGTCAGCCGCAGCAGCACGTAGTCCTTGACGCCCACCCAGTGCGCCACCCGCGCGTGCAGCGTCGGTTGCTGCTGGGCGAACCAGACCAGCTTGGGCAGCGGCGCCATCGGGTGCACCGGCGTGCCGGTGCGCCGGTGGATGGCCAATCCGGAGGGCACGGCGCGCAGCCGCTCGGCCTGCGCGCTGGCCCGCGAGTCGGCCCAGGTCACCGACGGGGTGAGCGGGGTGCCGTCGGCGTCCAGCCCGATGAGGCTGTGCATGGCCGTGCTGAACGACAGGCCGGCCACCGGCCGGTGCAGCTCCTCGACCACCGCCCGGATCGACCCGACCACCGCGTCGAAGATCCGCACCGGGTCCTGCTCGGCGTAGCCGGGTTGCGGCTCCTCGAGGGGATAACCGATCGAGTGGGTGGCGAGCTGCCGGCCCCCGGTGTCGTACGCGACCGCCTTGGTGCTGGTGGTGCCGATGTCCACCCCCACCACGACGGCCGGGTCGCCCACCGGTGCACCTCCTCGCGTGCCGGGGGTCGCCGCGCGTCCCGCCCTGCGGCTGACGTTACCGACGCACCGACCCCCTCGCACGGCGAAGCGGCCACCGTGCAAGCGCCGCGGAGGTTCCGCCTAACGTGTCGCGCAATCACCCTTTCGGTCAATTTGGCGACTTGCGCGTGTCTTGCCACCCCCGCGACGCAGTTGACATGAATGACACCCCGATTGGTGGGCTCGCGCGGCGGAGGAGTCGGCGTGGCGATGACTGATTCGACGGGTTCCACATGGCGCTACCGGTGGGCGCACCGGCACAACGACCGGCGGCAGCGCGCCTTCCGCGCCGCCGACGAGGCGTGGCGACGCCGCGACGACGAGCTGCGGCGGCTGCGTACCCTCGCCGGGTCCTTCCACGGCTCGACCGACGCCGGCGCGGGCCTGCCCATGGAGCTGGGCCCCGGCGAGGTGGTCTTCTGGACACTGCCGGCCGCGCAACTGGTCGAGGTGCGGCACACCGCCGTGCTGCCCGCCCCCGAGCTGACCGTCGACCCGGAACCGCCCGTCCTGCGCCCGCGCCGCCCCGAAGGGGTCAAGGTCGTCGACGCCGGCCTCGCCGTGCTCACCAACCGGCGCCTCGTCCTGCTCGGCGGCCGGGGCCGGCGCGACTGGACGTACGGGCGGATGACCGGGCTGTCCCACGACCCGGGGGCGCCGGTCACGCTCATCCAGGTGCTCGACCGGCGGCGTACCTCCGGTCTGCTCCTGCCCACCGGCGCGGTGGCCGACTTCCGGTTCAAGCTCACCCTGGCCTTCGCCGACGCCATCGAGCAGCGCGCCGCCGTCGTCGCCCAGCTCGACGACCTGATCGCGGAACACGAGGCGGCGCGTCCGGTCCGGCCGGCCGTGCTCACCCCGGCCCAGGCCCGGGTCTCCACGCTGCTCCCCGGCGGCCGGCGGACCGTCGCGGTCGGCGTGGCCCTCGCCCTGATCGTGCCGGCGATGCTCTTCGAGTCCGACCCGCCGGTGCGCCCCGGGTCCGACATGGCCGCCGCGGCCACCCCGGAGGCCACCGCCACCCCCACCGCCGCGCCCCCGCCCGTCGCCCCCGCCGTCCAGGTCAAGCCCGGACCCAGGCCGCAGCACACCCGGCCCGCACCGACCACCGCGCCGTCGCGGAGCACCCCGCCGCGACCGGCCGCCGAACGCCGCTGCGGCGCCCCGGCCAACCCCTACGGGTACGACTTCTGCGGCGGCACCCGGATCCGCAAACCGGCCCGGGGCGTCTGCGACTCGTTCGACTGCGTGCCCGGCTTCTGGTCCGGCCGCGGCTGGCTGGTGCAGTGCCGCGACGGCACGGTCAGCCTGACCGGCGGGCGGCGCGACTCGTGCGCCGACAACCAGGGCTACCACCGGACCTTCTGGACCTGACCGCCCGGGCCGACCCGCGCCCCTAGCCGGCGAGGCGCGGCGACCGGGGCGCCGCACGCAGCGGCAGCAGGCCGGCCAGGACCAGGGCCGCGCCGACCGGCAGCAGGTCCAGGTTCACGGCGATCGCCACGAACCCGACCAGCACCAGCACCGGCGCCCACACCGGCAGCAGCCGCGCCGCGGCGGCCCGGTACAGCAGTACCAGCAGGCCCACCTCGAACAGCGCCGGCCCGCCGAGCAGCACCAGGTCCGGCGTCTCCACGGCGTCGGCGAAGCGCGGGAACAGGTCGCCGAGGATCACCCAGACGAACGCCGCCGCGCCGACCAGGCCGGCCAGCGCCGCCACGTCGTCCACCGCCCGCAGCCGGGCCGAGCGGGTACGCAGCACGCCATGCAGACCGACGACCAGCACGGCGAACCCGAGGATGCCGAACAGGAACAGGGTGTGCCCGGTGTTCCACGCCCACGCGCCCTTGTCGCTGTGGCCGTCCAGGCGGTCGATCAGGCGGAGCAGGCCGTAGCCGAGGAGCAGCAGCGACGCGGCCACGGCCACCGGCCGCAACCAGGGGTACGCGGGACGCGTCCGGGAATCGGTGAGGGTCATGGCCTCAGCCTCGTCTCAGGTTCGGCCGAGGACATCCGGGCCGACCCCCCACCCGGCCCCCGGATTAACCGTTCGCGCCCTCAGGGGTGCGCGGCTAGCGTCCGGCGCGTGTCCCGCACCGTGACCCTGGTCCTGGTCGACGCCGACGGCCGGCCGCTCGGCGCCCTGCC
The DNA here is from genome assembly GCF_040607315.1 of Micromonospora sp. NPDC005305. NCBI lineage: Bacteria > Bacillati > Actinomycetota > Actinomycetes > Micromonosporales > Micromonosporaceae > Micromonospora > Micromonospora sp. NPDC005305. The sequence continues at coordinate 435,179 of NZ_JBEXGL010000001.1, forward strand.
CCCGTACGACGTGCCGGAACCGTGGTGGCAGCAGGTCGGCGCGATCGTCGACGGGGCCCGCCGCCGGTACGGCGTCGACGTGGCCGTGCTGCGGCTGCTCACCGGCGACCGCCCCGAACCGCCCGGCGGCCACGTCACCTACCTGGGTCAGGTCACCGAGCCGCCCGCCGTACCCCTGACCCCGGCACCGGTGGACCTCACGCCGCACCCGCTGCGCGCCCCGTACGCCGAGCCCGGCGGCCCGGCCCGCAGCGTCGCCTGGGCCACGAGCGAGCTGCGCCGGCTCGGCCGGCCGGTGACCGCCGTGGCGCAGCAGCGCACCTGGAACCTGTCGGCCATCTGGCGACTCGACGGCCCGGCCGGCAGCGCCTGGCTCAAGCAGGTGCCCCCGTTCTTCCGGCACGAGGCGGCCGTGCTGCGCTGGCTCGCCACCGCCGCGCCCACGACCGCCCCCACCCTGCTCGCCGCCGACGACACCGGCCGGATGCTGCTCGACCACGTGCCCGGCGAGGACCGCTACGGCGCCGGCGAGGCCGAACGGGCCGCCGTCGCCGCCGACCACCACACCGTCCAGCTCCGCGCCGCCGGCGAGGCCGCCGCGCTGGTGGCGGCCGGCGTACCCGATCGGCGCGGGCCGGCGCTGGCCGGCTGGATCCGCGACCGGCTGGCCCCGCACGACCCGACCGTGGCCGCCGACCTGCTCGCCGGCCTCGACGACCGGCTCGAACGGGTCCGCGACTGCGGCCTGCCCGACACCCTCGTCCACGGCGACCTGCACCCCGGCAACGCGCGCGGCGACGGCACCCGGCGGACCGTCATCGACTGGGGCGACGCGTTCGTCGGCCACCCCGCCTTCGACATCCTGCGCCTCACCGAGACGCTCGACCCGCCCGTCGCGGGCCGGCTGCGGGACGCCTGGGCGGCGCGCTGGCGGGCCGACGTGCCGGGCAGCGACCCGCAGCGCGCCGTCGCGCTGCTCCGCCCGGTCGCCGAGCTGCGGCTGGCCGCCGTGTACGCGATGTTCCTGGCCGGCATCGAGCCGAGCGAGCACCCCTACCACCGCGGCGACGTGCCGGCCTGCCTGGCCCGGGCCGCCGCAACCGCCTGACACAGCTGGATCCACAGTTCGCTCCGGCGCGACACGCGACGTCGCTGGTCCAGGCGGAGACAGCCGAGCCCATAGCATGAACGCTATGGCCTGGGGTAGCGTGGAGCTGGAACCAGAAGTCCGTAGCTGGTTGGAGGAGTTGCCGACCGCAGAGTTCGCACGAGCCGCCTTCTACATCGATCTTCTCGCCGATCGGGGCCCGCTGCTGAGTGAGCCGCACACGCGGCAACTCGACGGCAAGCTCCGGGAACTGCGCTTCTATCTGGAACGTGGGGCGATTCGGATCACGTACTGGATGGCCTCCGAGCGGAGAATCATCTTGCTGACGGTCTTCCGCAAGACGCGAATGCGCGAGGACCGGGAGGTCGAGCGGGCGCGCCGGGCTCTGGAGCGGTGCGTGGCGGAGCGGCACACCGTGGTCGAGGGGGCGGAGTGATGACGGATCGAGTGGACTGGACCGACCTGCGCCGGCGGCGGATGGCCGAGCCGGGGGCGGAGGAGGCGTACGCGGCCGCCCGGCTGGCGTTCGAAATCGGGCAGACCGTTCGGGAGCTGCGGGAACGCGTCGGCTGGAGCCAGACCCAGCTCGCACGCACGGCCGGCATGACGCAGTCGGCCGTGGCCCGCTTCGAGGCCGGCGGCACCGTACCCACGCTCGTCGTCCTTGAACGACTCGCCCGGGCGCTGGACATGCGGCTTGACGTCCGGTTCTCGCCGATCGCCGACGCCGCCTGACCTCCGGCGCGCCTCGGGTCGCTGGCACGGGTGTCGCATCATGGCTCCGTGATCATGCGGAAGCGACGCCACAAGAAGAAGGACCGGGACTGGTGCAACTGCGACCTGCCCGACTGTGACGGCCCCGGCTGCTGGACCTCGGCCTCTTCTCGCTGCTGCTGACCCTCGGCTCGGTCGCCGCCGGCGTGGTGCGCCGCCCGGCCGTGGACCGCGCCGGCCGCGCCGCCATTCTCGGCTACCGGCGCTGGCTGTCGCACCGCTGGCCCGCCCAGTGCCGCTACGCCCCCACGTGCAGCGCCTACGGCCTGGCGGCGGTGGTGCGGTACGGCCTCGCGGTGGGCGGACGGCTGGCCGCCGACCGGGTGCGCCGCTGCCGGCCCGGCATCCCGCGCGGCACGCACGACCCGCTGCGCTGACACTCAACCCAGTGGCGCCGGCCCGCCGAACACGACGGGGATGCCGGGAGAGTGGAGCACGCTGGCCGGTGGCCCGACCGGCGGCGGCAACCCGGCGGCGGTGACCAGTTCGTCGTCCAGGTGCAGCAGTTCGGCCCGGTGCAACGGCCACTGGGGATGCCAGTTCGGCAGGTGCAGGGTGCGCCCGTACGCCCGGGTGTGCAGGCCCCAGCGGGCCGTGAGGAAGTGCTCCAGCGGCGTCGGGTCGGCGATCGGCTCACCGACCCGGACCGCCATCCGGCTCGCCGCCCCCGCGGGGCCGGGCCAGCGCCGGCGGCAGCGGTAGGTGAGGCGGTCCCCGTCCCGCTCCAGCCGCATGGCCGACCACTTGTACGGCAGCCGCAGGCTCACCTGCGCGACCAGCACCGGCACCAGGCGGGACGCGTCGAGCGAGCGGAACACCACGGCCCGCCGCCCGGTGCCGTCGACGGAGTACAGCCGGACGTTGGTCTCCCAGAACGTGCCGAAGTACGGCACGCCCGGTCCCCGGCCGAAACCGAGCCCGACCATCCGGAAGCCGATCAGCCCGACATAGCTGAGCCCGTCGATGGTGTCCGGCCGGGTGCCGGCCGGCAGCAGCGGCGCGACCACCTCCGGCGCGACCGCCCAGTGCAGGAACGTGAGATCCCGCCAGCGCTGCCGCAGCCAGGCACGCGGGAACGCCCGTACGGGCGCGCAGTCGACCGGCTCGACGTCCACGCCCCCATCGTGCCCCGTCCCCCGGTCGGGAGAGGAACGCCAGCAGGTGCCGGAGGCCTCTCCGGCCCGCGTGGGCCCCCGGTTCAACGAACGGACGGCTCACTCGGGCCGGTGGCAGACCGCCTCGACGTTGTTGCCGTCCGGGTCGCGGACGAACGCCCCGAAGTAGGTCGGGTGGTATTCCGGCCACACCCTCGGCGCGTGCAGCACCTCGGCGCCGGCCGCCACCGCGGCGTCGTGGAACGCCTGCACGGCGGCCCGGTCGGGGGCCGTGAAGGCGATGTGCGCCTCGAGCGGCGCGCCGCCGTCGGTGGGCGCGGGCACCAGCCAGAAGTCGGGACTGTCGACGCCGTAGCCGATCGGGCCCGGCTCCATGATCCGGCGGCCGCCCAGCGGGGCGAGCACCGCGTCGTAGAAGGCGGCGCTGGCCGGCAGGTCGCGCACCATGACGGAGAAGTGGTCGAGCACAACGCCTCCCAGCGATCGTCGATGACCGCGCCAGGCTACGAGCTGCCTGCGACACTTCCCCGCCCGCGCAGTGCCGGACCATACAGATGCTGGCGAAACGTCGGCCTGACCTGCTGTGATGAGCGCGTGGGGGAGTCCGACGCGCGGCGCACCGTCGAGGCGGTGTGGCGCATGGAGGCCGCCCGGGTCGTCGCCGGCATCGCGGCCCTGGTCCGTGACGTCGGCCTGGCCGAGGAACTCGCCCAGGACGCGCTCGTCGCCGCCCTCGAACAGTGGCCGCGCGACGGCGTCCCGGCCAACCCGGGGGCGTGGCTGACCACCGTCGGCAAGCGCCGGGCGGTCGACACGCTGCGCCGCCGGCAGACCCAGCAGCGTACGCTCGCCGAACTCGGCCGCGACCTCGACGAGCAGGTCACCCCCGACTTCGACGCCGCCCTCGACGAGCGCATCGAGGACGACCTGCTGCGGCTGGTCTTCGTGGCCTGCCACCCGGTCCTGTCGCCCATCGCCCGTGCCGCGCTCACCCTGCGGCTGGTCGGCGGCCTCACCACCGGCGAGATCGCCCGCGCCTTCCTCACCACCGAACCCACCGTCGGCCAGCGCATCACCCGGGCCAAGCAGACCCTCGCCGCCGCCCGGATCCCCTTCGAGGTGCCCGGCCCGGCCGAGCGCGCCGAACGCCTCGACTCGGTCCTGGAGGTCGTCTACCTCATCTTCAACGAGGGCTACTCGGCCACCGCCGGCGACGACTGGATGCGCCCCACCCTCGCCCAGGAGGCGCTGCGCCTGGTCCGGCTGCTCCAGGGGCTCATGCCCGACGAACCCGAGGTGCACGGCCTCGCCGCGCTGCTGGAGATCCAGGCGTCCCGCACCCGCGCCCGCACCGCCCCCGACGGCACGCCGATCCTCCTCAACGACCAGGACCGCGGCCGCTGGGACCAGTGGCTCATCCGGCGCGGCCTCGCCGCCCTCGACCGGGCCCGCACTGACCACCCCGGCCCGTACACCCTCCAGGCCGAGACCGCCGCCTGCCACGCGCGGGCGCGTACCCCGCAGGAGACCGACTGGGCGCGGATCGCGGCCCTCTACGCGGAGCTGGCCCGGCTCGTGCCCTCGCCCGTGGTGGAGCTGAACCGGGCCGTCGCCGTCGCCCAGGCCGACGGGCCCGCCGCCGGCCTGGAACTGGCCCGGGAGCTGGAGTCCGAGCCGGCGCTGGCCGGCTACCACCTGCTGCCGAGCGTGGTCGGTGACCTGCTGTTCAAGCTCGGCCGGCTGCCCGAGGCCCGGGCGGAGTTCGAGCGGGCGGCGTCGCTGACCGGCAATGCCCGCGAGCGCGCGTTGCTGCTCGGCCGCGCCGCCGCCTGCGGCTCGTAAAAAATCTTGAGAAGTGATGTCGGATCCCGGTCGTCCCGATCGACGCGTCAGCGAGAACCGATGACGAGGAGATCGAGATGACCAGCACGACACTCACCCGGGCCGACACCGCACGAGGGGTCTCGACCGCCACCCTGCTCGCGGCGGGCGCCGCCGCCGGGCCGCTGTTCCTCGGCCTGGGCCTCGCCCAGGCGTTCACCCGCGACGGATTCGACCTGAGCCGGCAACCGCTCAGCCTGCTCGCTCTCGGTGAGCACGGCTGGATCCAGATCGCCACCTTCGTCGTCTCCGGCCTGCTGGCCCTCGCCGGGGCCGCCGGCTTCCGCCGGGCCCTGCGCGGCGGGCGGGCCGGGACGTGGGGGCCGGCGCTGGTCGCCGTGCTCGGCGTCGGCCTCGTCGTCGCCGGGGTGCTCCGCGCCGACCCGAGCATGGGCTGGCCGGCCGGCGCCCCGGAGGGCAACCCGGAGTCGATGAGCTGGCACTCCTACGGCCACGGGGTCGGGGCGATGCTCTCCTTCGGCTCGCTCACCGTCGCCTGCCTCGTGTTCGCCCGCCGCTTCGGTCGGGTGGGCGCGCTGTCGTCGATCCTCGTCGCCGCGGCGACCGTCGTCGTCATGGCCTGGCCGGACCAGGACAGCGTGAGCGTCCGGATGGTGCTCGGCTCGGCCCTGGTCTTCGGTTGGCTCACCGCGGTTTCCCTGCACACGATCACCGAGAGGAAGCACTGACATGCGATTCATGATGATGCACAAGCTGGACGAGGCCGTTCCCGGGAACTTCGAGCCGTCGCCGGAGTTCATGAAGCGGATGGGGGCCTACATGGAGGAGGTCGTCAAGGCCGGGATTCTGGTGGCCGCCGAGGGGCTCTGCAAGAGCAGCGAGGAGTCGGCGCGGATCACCGCCACCAAGGGCAAGAAGACTGTCACCGACGGGCCGTTCACCGAGACCAAGGAACTGATCGCCGGGTTCGGCCTGGTCGAGGTGCGGTCGAAGGAGGAGGCCGTCGAGTGGGCCAAGCGGTTCGTCGACGTCTTCACCGAGAGCGGCATCGACGTCGAGGTGGACGTGCGGCGGGTGAGTGAGGGACCGCACGAGGGCTGACCGAAGGCGGCCGGTGTCGGTGTGAACCGGTACCGGGCACCGCCCGGCAGGAATCGTGGTTTCGGCCGTGAGCAGCCGGGTGCGCCGCTACTGTCGTCCCTATTGTCCGGTTTATGTCGGTTCGTCCCGACGCTGCCACCAGGGGGAATCATGCTAGCGGGACAGTACTCCAGCCAGTACCACATGCCCTTCGACCTCGACACCCCGGAAGCGGATCGTCGCAGGGCGGAGGAGGTTGCCGAGGACTACGACCGACGCCGGCGCAGTGCGGCCGAGATCCGTGACGTGCGGCTGGCGGACACCGTCGAGCGCGGCAATCGCCGCATCCGCGACCTTCTCGGCGAGGAGAACTGGTTGTCGCTGCGGAAGCGGATGCACGGCGAACGCGTGAGATTCCGCGACCTCCTCCAACCGCCCCTCGGCCTGGACGCCGACTACGCGGCCCTCGACGCCCAGCGCAGGGCGAACGTCCAGGCATACTTCGACAGCCTGGGCGTCGACGAAACGGAGCTGAAGCGCATCGCCGCCGAGACGAAGGCGGCGGTGCAGGAGCTGCTGCCCCGCACCGAGGCGACCGGCGGATACGCCTCGTGGCTGCACGACGCCCAAGCGCCGACACCCCCGGATCAGGGCGGGAGCCGGGACGACCCACACGCCTGGACGCCGTTCCGTCCGCCCTACCCCGGCACCCAGCAGGGCTTCGACCCGCACAACCTCGGCGGCTTCCGGATCGGACGGGCGCACGCTCTCGACCGTTTCACCGGACTGACCGGTCACGACCTCACGCTCGACAACAACGACGCGGACGACTTCGACAACGGCTGGGCGGTCGTCGACACGCAGATCGGGTTCAACTTCCTGGCACCGGCAACGGGCGCGGTGGAGATCTTCATCGAGGCGCGGTGCGGCCGCGCCCTGCACGAGCTACGGGTGGTGGACGAGTTCGGCGTCTCGGACTCGTCAACCACGCAGGAGAACTTCCTGATGATGCATGTCCTGCATCCCAACGTCACCGCGCCGTCGTTCGCCTTGATGTCCCGCTTCAACTGGAACACCGACCGCACCGGCGTCATCGTCCGGGAGTTCCTCACGCAGGGCGGTGCCTTCACGGCGCGACTGTTCAGCAACGGCCCGATTCAGCGGGGCCAGACCGTGCACATCCGTGCCGGCACCCGCAGCAGCGACGGCTCGATCACCAACGACATGGAGATCAACAGCAAGTCGACAATGCGGTGGTCCCTCGGCACGGTGTGGGCCCGGATCGCACCCTGACCACCTGCCCATCGCTCAGCCTCGGCGTCCGGCGGTCACACCGCCGGGCGCCGGGCCGTCCCACGGACATGAGAGCACTGGTACGCGGGACGGCCGCCCTGCTCGGCGCGGCGTCACTGGTCGTCGGGGTCTGGGCGCTGACCCGGGCTGACTCGTTCAGCTCGGCGGTGAACTTCCCGCCGCACGAGCACTTCGTGCACGACGTCGGGGCGTTCCAGCTCGGCATCGGGGCGACCCTGCTGCTGGCGCTCATCTGGGCCGACGCCCTGGCGGTCGCCCTGGCCGGCTACGTCATCGGCGCGGCGGCGCACACCCTGTCGCACGTGGTCGACGCCGACCTGGGCGGCAGCGCGGCCCAGACCTGGCTGGTCCTGCTGTCGGCCCTCCTCGCGCTGGCCGCGCTGGTCGCCCGGCTGCGGCAGCTCGGCTGGGTGGTCGGGTACGTCGATCCCGCGCCGGCGCCCGGCTGGGCGCCGCTGGTGCGGCAGAAGACCGTGGTGCTGACGACGTTCAAGCGGGACGGCACCGCCGTGCCGACGGCCGTGAGCGTCGCGGTCGCGGGGGAGCGGGCGTACGTGCGCAGCTTCGAGAAGGCGTGGAAGACCCGGCGGATCCGCAACAACCCGCGGGTGACCGTGGCGCCGTCGACGGCGCTCGGCAAGCCGACCGGGCCGGCGGTCGAGGCGGTGGCGCGGCGGCTGGACGGGGCCGAGTACCGGGCGGCGAGCCGGGCGCTGGTCGGGAAGCACCCCCTGCTGCACGGGGTGCTCGTGCCGCTGACGCACCGGCTCGGGCGGGCGAGGACCGGCCGCACCGTGCACTTCGAACTGACTGCACGCTGAAGGTATATACGCGAGGTATACGCTCAGGGTATGGTGACGCCATGAGCGTTCCCATGACCCTCCTCGGCCTGCTCGAACGCGAGCCCAGCCACGGCTACGACCTCAAGCGCGACTACGACGCCTTCTTCAGCCGGGGCAAGCCACTGCCGTTCGGGCAGGTCTACGCGACCCTGAGCCGGCTCGCCCGCGACGGCAAGATCGTGATCGGCGACGTCGAGCCGGGCGTCGGCCCGGAGCGCAAGCGCTACGTCATCACCGACCGCGGCGCCACCGAGGTCGAGTCGTGGCTCACCGAACCCGTCCCGGCCGAGCCCAACCTGCAGACGGTCCTGTTCACCAAGGTCGTGCTGGCGCTCATGCTCGGGCGCCCCGCCGAGGAGTACCTCGACCGCCAGCGCGCCGCCCACCTGGGCCGGATGAAGGAACTCACCGACATCAAGCGCTCCGGCTCGCTGGTCGACGCCATGCTGGCCGACCACGGCCTGTTCCACCTGGAGGCCGACCTGCACTGGATCGACACCACGGCCGCCCGGCTGGACGCGCTCGCCAAGGAGGTGCGGGGATGACGGCGGTCGAGGCGCGCGACGTGGTGCTGTCCTTCGGCGAGACCCCGGCGCTGCGCGGCGCCAGCGTCGCGGTGGCACCGGGCGAGATCGTCGCGATCATGGGCCCGAGCGGCTCCGGGAAGTCCACCCTGCTGCACTGCCTGGCCGGGATCCTGGTGCCGGACGCCGGCGAGATCCACTTCGACGGCCGCCGGATCGACACCCTCGGCGAGAACCAGCGCAGCGTGCTGCGCCGGGACCGGTTCGGCTTCGTGTTCCAGTCCGGTCAGCTCGTGCCTGAGCTGACCGCCGAGGAGAACGTCGCGCTGCCGCTGCTGCTCAACGGCGTCAAGCGGGCCGCCGCGCTGAAGGAGGCGCGGCCCTGGTTCGAGCGGCTCGACCTGGCCGGGCTGGAGCGGCGCCGCTCCGGGGAGCTGTCCGGCGGGCAGGCGCAACGGGTCGCGCTGGCCCGTGGCCTCGTCGCCCGGCCCGGCGCGCTGTTCGCCGACGAGCCGACCGGCGCGCTCGACTCGCTGACCGGCGAGCAGGTCATGGACCTGCTGGTCTCCTCGGCCCGCGACCAGGGCACGACCGTCGTCCTCGTCACCCACGACGCCCGCGTGGCCGCGTACGCCGACCGGCAGGTCATCGTGCGCGACGGCAGGGTGAACGCGCTGGTGTCGGCATGATCCGGTTCGCGGTCCGGCTGTCCCTGGCCGGCGGGCGCGAGGCCGCCACCCGGCTCGTCGTCATCGCCGCCGCCGTGGCGCTCGGCGTCGGCATGCTCCTCACCACGCTGGCCGGCATGAACGCCGTCGACGCGCAGAACCAGCGCTACGCCTGGCTCAACACCGCCGTCGCCCCAGCCTCGGCCGACCCGTCCGTGGAGCCGATGTGGTGGCTCATCCGGGAGGACTACTTCCACGGCCGGTCCATCGGCCGGGTCGAGGTCGCGGCGACCGGCCCCGACGCCCCCGTCCCGCCGGGCCTCCCGAAGCTGCCCGGGCCGGGCCAGTTCTACGTCTCACCCGCCCTCGGCGAGCTGCTGCGCGCCACCCCGGCCGCGGAACTCGGCGACCGCTTCCCCGGCCGCGACGTCGGCACCATCGGCCGGGAGGCGCTGCCCTCGCCGGACTCGCTGCTCATCGTCATCGGCCGCACCCCGGCCGACCTCGAACCGCTGGGCGCCCGCAAGGTCACCCAGATCATGACCACCTCGCCGGACAGCTGCTCCCGCGGCTGCTACGTCGGCATCAACCACGACGGCATGGCCCTCGTGCTGTCCATCGTCGCCGCCGCACTGCTCTTCCCGGTGCTCATCTTCATCGGCACCGCGACCCGGCTGGCCGCCACCCGGCGGGAACAGCGCTTCGCCGCCATGCGGCTCATCGGCGCCACCCCACGGCAGATCTCCCTCATCTCGGCCGTGGAGTCGACCCTCGCCGCCGTGGCCGGCACCCTCAGCGGGTTCGCCCTGTTCCTCGCGGCCCGGCCCGGCATCGCCGCCATCCCGTTCACCGGCGAGGCGTTCTTCACCACCGACCTGTCGCTCACCGCCGTCGACGTGCTGGCCGTCGCGCTCGGCATCCCGCTCGGCGCCGTCGTGGCCTCCTGGCTGGCGCTGCGCCGGGTGCAGATCTCCCCGCTGGGCGTCGCGCGCCGGGTCACCCCGAAACCGCCGCGCGCCTGGCGGCTGATCCCGCTGGTCGCCGGGCTCGTCGAGCTGGCGTACTTCGTCGGCCGGCGCCCGCCCACGACCAACGGGCAGCTCACCGCGTACCTCTCGGGGTTTCTGCTGATCCTGATCGGGCTGGTGCTGGCCGGTCCCTGGCTGACCATGGCCGGCGCGCGGCTGCTGGCCGGGCGGGCGAGCCGGCCGGCGGCGCTCATCGCCGGGCGGCGCCTCGCCGACAACCCCCGGGCCGGCTTCCGGTCCGTCAGCGGCCTGATCGTGGCGCTCTTCGTCACCAGCGTCGCCACCGGCATCATCACCACCTACGTGGCCAACCGAGGCGAGCCGCGCACCGACTCGGTGGCCGCCACGTCCCTGTCCATGTGGTTCCCGCCTGAGGAGGGCCCGGCGCCGACCGCGGACCAGATCCCGGCCGGTCTCGCGACGATCTCCGGGGTACGCAGCGTGACCCTGGTCCGCGCCAATCCCGTCACCGAGCCACCGCCGATGGAGGTACGCGGGACACCGGCGGGAGCCGCCGCCTATCGATGGTGGTGGCCGGGCGTCATCACCTGCGCCGAGCTGGACCGGCTGGCGGTGTTCGGCAGCTGCCCCGCCGGCGCGCGGGTCGCGGCCGTGGCCGACGACCTCATCGGGGAGCGCGCGTGGGATCTGACCAACGACAGCTACGTCTGGGCGGCTGCCGACCTGGATCCGGCGCAGGTCGAGCGGCAACCGATCCGGTCGGTGGTCGTCGACACCGCCAGCCGCGCCGCGTTCGAGCAGGCCCGCACCATGCTGATCTCCGCGTTCCCGACGGTGCGCTTCCCGTCCAGCGTCGCCGAGTGGGAGTCGAACTCCGCCCGGCTCATGGTGCAGTTCCAGCAGCTGGCCAACGTGATCATGCTGGCCAGCCTGCCGATCGCCGGGTGCAGCCTGGCGGTGAGCGTGGCCGGTGGGCTGAGCGACCGGAAGCGGCCGTTCAGCATGCTGCGCCTGACCGGGGTGCAGCTGCGCACGCTGCGGGGGGTGGTGGCGCTGGAAACCGTCGTGCCGCTGCTGCTCGTCGCCGTGGTGGCGATCGGGATGGGGTTCCTGGCGGCGCACCTGTTCCTGCGGGCGCAGCTCGGCTACACGCTGCTGGCGCCGGACGGGTCGTTCTACCTGATGGTCGCCGGCGGGCTGGCGGCGTCGCTGGCGATCGTCGCCTCGACGCTGCCGCTGCTGCGTCGGATCACCGGACCGGAGACGGCGCGCAACGACTAGAGCGTTAGCCGAGCGGGACCTGGACCGCCACGTCGTGCTTCGGGTAGTAGTTCTCCACCGTGTCGGCGCCGTACTTGGCCTTGAACAGCTCCACCACGTGGTTCACCCGGTCGGCCTCGGTGATCGGGGTGGCACTCGAACTCAGTGCCGTCCCGTTCGCCGACACCTCGATCATCGGGGTCTCCCGGACGTTCTTGTACCACTGGCTGTCCGAGCCGGTCACCGGAACCAGGAACACGCTGTCCTCGTCCAGCACGAACCACACCGGGTGGGTGATCTGCCGGCCGGTCCTCCGGCCGGTCACGGTGATCTCGACCTCGCGGACCCCGTCCAGGGCGTCCCAGACCACGTTCGCCACGATTTCCCCCCTTGCGCCTCTCCGCCAGGCTAGGCGCTCCCGCGCCCGGCCGTCGTGGAATCCGCGACCTTGTCGAGGCCCTGATCACGGGTCCACAGAGGAGACTTCGACGCTGTTAAGGTTGGCGGGCGGAGCATGGGGACCGACCTCGCTCGGGGATGGCACAACATGGATCAGCCGGCCAGGGAACAGTTGAAGCTTCTGCGCAGACTCGAGAAGGTCATCTCGGAAACCGAGTTCTCCTGGTCGCTGTGCCTGGTCGGTGAGGACCAGTCCCGCAAGCTCAACGAGCTGGCCGCCGAGCTGCAGCGCCCCTTCTCGTCCACCGGTGACGAGAAGAGGATCGTGTCCGGCTACTCGTACTGGGGAATCGAACCGGCGGTCAACTGGCAGCGGGCCTGCACGGACCCCAACTACCCGGTCATGCGCGACGGGATCGAGACCTTCAGCCGGCGCTGGCGGAGCCTGCACTCCCGGCACAACGGCCGGCCCTACCACTACGTCAGCCTCGGCCCCGGTACAGGGGAGAAGGACGCCGTGGTGCTGGCCGACCTCCAGCGGGCGAACCCGGAGATGTACTACGTGCCCGTCGACATGAGCGCGGAGATGCTGCGCCTGGGCTTGAAGCCGATAAAGGCCCTGCCCTTCTTCCGGCAGTTCCGCAATCAACTGCTGCCGGTGCAACTCGACTTCTCGGTCGAGGAGAACGTGACCGAGCTGAACGAACTGCGCGACCGGCTCATCGGGGACGAGCCGGTGCTGTTCTCCCTGCTCGGCAACACGATGGCCAACTTCGACGAGGACGTCGAGCTGGTCGAGCGGCTGAGCCGGCAACTCCTGCGCCCGCAGGACCGGCTGCTCGTGGAGGTCGCCACCGCGTCGCAACTCGACGAACGGATGGCGCAGCAGGCCGCCCGCGAGTACGAGACCAGCTGGGTGTTCCGCGAGTTCGTCATCAGCGCCCTGCGCCAGAACACGGACCTCTCGGTGAACATGAACTACGTCCGCTTCGAGGGGGTCGTCGAGGAGGGGCGGTCCCTGGTCATCAAGGTGATCTACTGCAACCGGTCCGCCGAGGACCTCAAGATCGTGCTGCCGAACCGCAGCGAGGTCAGCTTCCCGAGCGGCGACACCATCCGCCTCCTCATCACCCGGAAATACCAGCTCAAGGCCCTCGCCGCCGCGCTGGCCAAGGCCGGCCTGTTCGTGGAGAGCGAGGCGTTCACGCAGTTCCAGGCCTACGAGCGGGCCCGCCGGTTCGGCATGGACCTCATGCTCCTGTCGAGCAGCGACGGCGGCAACGGCCACGACACGGCCGCCCGGGACGTGTTCCGCCGCCCCGGCACATGACGGGCGGACCACCGCGCCCGACGCCCGTGCCGTCGTGGCTGACGGCGCCCCGCACCTGGATCATGCTGGTCACCGCCGGCAGCCTGGCGGTGGCCTTCGTCGTCAGCGCCGTCTGGTGGAGCCGGTCGGCCGGCACGTCGCGCTTCGAGCCGGCGGTCCAGATCCTGGGCCTGCTCGGTGGCATCACCGGCATCGTCGCCGAACGGTGGGCGGCGGGCCGGGAGCGGCGTGCGGAGGCCCTCCAGGCCATCGCCGAGGAGTTGCGGGACAACCAGAAGGTCCTCGCGTCCCCGCCCTTCGCGGTGGGAGCCGCACAGCCGGCCCGCCGGCAGGTCTACCCCCGGATGAACCTGTCGGCGGTGAACGCCGCGCTGTCGTCGGCCGTGCTGTCCCCCGGGCGCGACGAGGGGCTGTCCAGCATGCTCCATGACTGGCGGAACGAGGCGGAGATCTTCAACCACCAGCTCTCCCTCGCCGAGATCCTGGCCTTCACCAACGGGTCCGACGAGGTGCTCCGCGACCTTCACCAGGGACTGCACAGCGCCGACGGTCCACTGGAGCGCATGCAGGAACACCTCATCGCGCTGCTGGCCACGCCGCCCCTGACCGCACGGCGCGCCCCTCGATAAGGGCCCGCCGCGGCGGTGCAGCGTCCGAAAAGGATTGCACCCCGACGGTACGATGCACCGCGGGTAGCGAAGGCTGCCGTCACGGTGACGGGCGGGCCCACTGGTGCTCTGGGCTCCCGACAACAGGTGAGCCGAACACATCCGGGGGAAACCATGTTCGAGCGGCTGGGCAGATTCGTCGTAGGCAAGGCGTGGTGGGTCATCGCCGGCTGGGTGCTCGCGGCCATCGCCATCATCGCCACCACGCCGTCGCTGAGCGACATCACCTCCGCCGACCAGGAGAGCTTCCTGCCCCACTCCTACGAATCGGTGCAGGCCACCGAGCTCGGGCAGAAGGCGTTCCCGCAGCAGGCCACCGCCACGGCGACCATCGTGGTCAAGCGCGCCGACGGGCAGAAACTCACCCCCGCCGACGAGGCGAAGGTGGGTCAGGTCGCCCAGTCGCTCAAGGCCCGCAACATCCCGAAGACGTCCGGCTACCTGACCGGCCCGCCGGCCGTGGCGCCGGACAGGTCGGTGCAGGTGGTCACCGTCGGGCTCGACGCCACCACCCCCGACGACCCCGCGCTGCTCGACGCCGTACGCGATCTGCGGGGTGCCCTCGGCCCCGAGCTGGCCGGCAGCGGGCTGAGCGCCGGCGTGGCCGGCGACGTGGCGAGCTTCGTCGACAACGAGGACACCTTCAACAGCGCCTTCGCCGTGGTCGGCGTCGCGACGATCATCCTGATCATCGGACTGATCTTGATCATCTTCCGCAGCCCCATCGCGGCGCTGCTGCCCGTCGTGGTCGTCAGCGCCGTGCTGACCATCACCACCGGGCTCGTCGCCGCGGCGGGCAAGGCGTTCGACCTGAACGTCAGCCAGGACCTGCAGACGATCCTGCTGATCGTGCTGTTCGGCATCGGCACCGACTACATCCTGTTCCTGCTCTTCCGCTACCGGGAACGGCTGCGCGCCGGCGACGACAAGCGCACCGCGATGATCGTCTCCGTCCAGCGGGTCGGCGAGGTCATCACCTCGGCCGCGGGAGCCGTCATCGTCGCGTTCCTCGTGCTGCTGCTGGCCTCCCTGGGCTTCTTCGGCTCGCTCGGCCCGGCGCTCGCCATCGCCGTCGCCGTCATGCTCATCACCTCGCTCACCCTCATCCCGGCGGTCGTCTCCCTGCTCGGCCGGTACGTCTTCTGGCCGTCCAAGGCGTGGCAACGTACCCCCAAGGCCACCCTGTCGCGGCGCCTCGGCACCACGGTCGGCCGCCGACCGGCGCTCGTCGCGGCGGCCTCCGGCGCCCTGCTGGTCGCGCTCGCCGCCGGGGTGCTCGGCTACAAGGCCGACTACGACTTCAGCGCCGGCTTCCCGCAGGACACCGAGTCGGCGAAGGCCGCCAAGGACCTGCAGCGCGGGTTCGCCGCCGGTGCCCTCGCGCCCACCGAGGTCTACCTCACGACCGGCAACGGGACGCCGCTGACCGAGCAGCAGGTCACCGACTTCGCGGCGGTCGTGGCGAAGGCGCCCGGCGTGGGCCAGGCGCAGCCGCCGGAGCGCAGCAGCGACCCGAGCGTGGCCCGGGTCAACCTGCTGCTGAACGAGAACCCGGTGTCCAACGAGGCGATCACGCTCGTCCGGGACGATCTGCGGGACGCCGTGCACGCGGCGGCCCCGCCGGGCACCAAGGCGCTCGTCGGCGGAACGACCGCGATCTTCGCGGACATCAACTCGGCGAACAACCGCGACCTGTCGGTGATCCTCCCCGTGGCGGCGGGGCTGATCGCGCTGATCCTCGCGCTGCTGCTGCGCAGCCTGGTCGCGCCCATCTACCTGGTGATCGCAGTGCTGCTCAACTTCGCGGCGACCCTGGGCGCGACGGTCTACCTGTTCCAAGGGCTGCAGGGCAAGCCCGGGGTGACCTTCCAGCTGCCGATCATCCTGTACCTGTTCGTGGTGGCGATCGGGACGGACTACAACATCCTGATGATCGCGCGGCTGCGGGAGGAGGCGCGGGAAGGGAACGAGCCGCATGAGGCGGCTGCCATCGGCGTGGAGCATGCCGGGCCGACCGTGGCCGCGGCCGGGTTGATCCTGGCCGGGACCTTCGGGGTGTTGATGCTCGCGCCGATCTCGTTCCTGCAGCAGATGGGGTTCGCGGTGGCGATCGGGATCGTGCTGTCGGCGTTCGTCATGTCGATGTTCTTCGTGCCGGCGTTGACGGCGCTGATCGGGCACAGGGCGTGGTGGCCGGGGCATGGGGACGAGCGGCGGGTCAGCGGGCCGCAGGCCCCGCCGGAGCCCGCGAACGTGGCGAACGCCTAGCGGTCGGCTCGGGCGGCACAGGACCGGCCCGGCGGGCTCGCATCGAGCCGACGCCCGGTACGCCGGTGAGATGCAACCCGGACCGGCGTGCGGGCGTCTCAAGGAGCAGCTACTAGTGCTTGCTTTCCTTTCTAGAGCTGTCCACAATGGATTGCCGTGGGTGGTGTTTATCGGATCGGCGAGTTTGCTAAGCGGGTGGGCCGTTCGGTGAGTACGGTGCGCCGGTGGGAGGCGGAGGGCCGGATCGCGGCCCGTCGTCTGCCGTCCGGGCAGCGGTATTTCGACGATTCGGATGTGCGCAGGGTGCTGCAGCCGGGCTTCGACGCCGTCCGGCGGAAGGTTGTGGTGTACTGCCGGGTGTCGTCGCCGGGCCAGAAGCTTGACTTGGCCTCGCAGGTGGCGGCGATGCAACAGTTCTGCCTCGCTCGTGGTCTGGCCGTGGACGAGTGGATCAGCGAGGTCGGCGGCGGGATGGACCTTCGCCGCGAAAAGTTCCTGGCGTTGATGGACGCCGTCGACCGGGGTGAGGTCGCCACGCTGGTGGTGGCGCACCAGGACCGGTTGGCCCGGTTCGGGTTCGACTTGCTGGAGCATGTGGCGGCACGTGGCGGCTGCGAGATCGTCGTGGCCAACCAGGAGTCGCTGTCCCCGCAGCAGGAGTTGGTCGAGGACCTCCTGGCCGTCGTGCACACCTTCTCGTGCCGGCTGGACGGTTTGCGCCGCTACGAGAAGGAGTTGGAAAGAGCGGACTTGGCCATGGAGGGTGACCGGTGAAGGTCACCCGGATCGCCTACTCGGCCCGACTGAATCCGGGCAAATACGCCGCCCTGGCGGAACAGGCCCGCCGGTTGGGCCGGGTGCGCAGCGAGGTGTGGCAGCGCTACGGCTCGATCGCCGGTGTCGGGTCCGGGTTGACAGACCGGCAGGTGCGCGACCGGTGGCTGGCCGACGACACACACGCGCGGTTTGGTGTGCTGGCGAACGCCTGGAAGGAAACCGTCCGCGACGCCATGGCCGACATCGCCGCGAACCTGGCGGCGGCCAAGGTCGACGTCCGGCGGGCGGTCAGCCGACGCACCAACGATCCCGCCGAGCGCAAGCGGATGTTCACCGCGCTGAAGGCCGACCAATGGCCTGACGATCCGTTCCTGGCCCGGCAGATGCGCAAGCACTGGAAGCGTGGCCACAACCGCACCCACGATCAG
Source organism: Micromonospora sp. NPDC005305 (assembly GCF_040607315.1). Taxonomy (NCBI): domain Bacteria; kingdom Bacillati; phylum Actinomycetota; class Actinomycetes; order Micromonosporales; family Micromonosporaceae; genus Micromonospora; species Micromonospora sp. NPDC005305. Next base: position 452,565 of record NZ_JBEXGL010000001.1, read on the forward strand.
ATCGTGGTGCGCGCCGACAACTACAACGCCCTCGTTGACGGCCGAGGCAGGTTGTGGCTGGCAATTCCCGGCCTCATACCCCGCAAGATGGTCAAAATCCCGCTGTCCACGACCGTCGCCCCCACCGGGACGCTGCGCCTGATCCTGCGCGGCGGCCGAGCGGAGGTCCACTACCAGATCGACGCGGCGCAGATGCGCTCATCACAGCGAGCATGCGGCGAGGCGACCATCGGTGTGGACAAGGGCTACACCGAAGCCCTGACCGACTCCGACGGCCAGCCCCACGGTGAACAGCTCGGCGTGCTGCTGTCCGCTGAGTCGGACCGGTTGAAGGAACGCAACCGGCGTCGGGCGAAGCTCCGCTCAATCGCGAACAACGCCGCACTGCGTGGCGACCACGCGAAAGCGCACCGGATCAAGGCCAACAACCTCGGCACGCTCAAGCGGGATCGGCAGGCGGCCCGACATCGGGCACGGGTGCGCACGGAGGTCTTCACCGCGGTGCACGAGGTCGTGGACAAGGCCGCCACCGTGATCGCCGAGGATCTCACCAAACGCTTCACCGGCCGCAAGACCCTTCCTAAGAACATCAACCGGCGTCTCCACGCATGGACCAAAGGAGTCACCGCCGAGGCCCTCAAGAACGTGTCGGAGCGCAGAGGTTCTGCGCTCGTGCACGTCAATGCCGCCTACACCTCACAAACTTGTCACCGCTGCGGCCGGTTCGGCCGACGTAGTGGGGACCGGTTTCACTGCACCTGGTGCGGGGTGGTGTGGCAGGCTGACGTGAACGCCGCGATCAACATCCTGCAGCGAGCCGGTGACCTCGACATCGCCCTGCACACCCCGCACCACAGGGTGAAGCAGATCCTGCAGGATAGGACCGATCGCCACCGGACCAGACTGCCGGTCCAGGACTCCAGCCCAGCCACCGCTGGGCGGAGAGCGAATTATCCGAACCGCTCAGCTATGAGCAATAAGTAGGAAGCAGACAGCGAGCATGCGTCGGCGCCGGGTCCTGCCGTGGATCACGGTCGCGGCCCTGCTCGGCGGTTGTGGGTCCGCCGGGAACAGCCCAGCGGTCGACCCGCTCGACGGGCTGCGCCAGCAGGCAGGCAGCGCCCTCACCCGGTACGACCAGGCGGCTCGCGCCGCGGGAGGTGCCCCCTTCGTTCCGGTGGGGGAGCTGACCCGCCAACTCGGCGACTGAGAGCCGGCGAACGGGTCCTACAAGGAGACCCTGTCGGCCGGCCGCGTCGAGGCTGCCTCGACGCTGCCCGCGGCGCCGCAGCCGGCCGGCACCATCGTCTGGGCCAACGGCACCCGTCAGGACGTGCCGTTGATCTCGGCGGACAGGGCGTTGGCGCAGCTGCGCGCCGAGGGAACGGGCGACTGTTCCGGCTGCGCGCCGCTCAAGCTCACCGGGGCTCGCCTGACCACGATGACGGTCCCGACCAGCCGCGGCCCGGCGACCGCCCCGGCGTGGGAGTACACCCTCGATGGAACGGCCGTGCGGCTGGCGCGGGTGGCGGTGGATCCCTCGGCCATCGTCCGGGTGACCCCACCGCCCTGGGACGCCGATCACCCACACGAGGGGCTGGCGATCGAGTCGGCGACCACCACGACAGCGAGCAGCGAGCTGACTGTCACCTTCACCGGCGCGCCCGGCCCCAGCAGCAAGCCGTGCGGGGCCGACTACAGCGCCGAAGCGGTCGAGTCGGACCTGGCGGTCGTCGTGATCGTCATCGAGTACCGGCACGCCAAGGACGAGGCATGCCCGGCCATCGGCGCGCAGCGTAGCGCCACCCTCGAGCTGTCACGACCATTGGGGGAGCGGGCGGTCCTGGAGGTGACGCAGGGCCTGCCGGTGGAGCTGACCATCACTGGCTGACCTTCAAGCTGTCCCGGCTCGTCGCCGGACGGCGACCTCGTTCACGGGCTGGCCGCCGGCGCGTGCAGCTACCACCCCGGGTGGTCGAAATCCGGGCGGGCACGGGCGGCCATAGATCTTGACTGATGGTGAGACGGCGACGACGCTGTGTGTAGCTGCGGCAGCCTGGGGTGACCTACCCCGACGCCTCGACTGCGCGGCCTTCTGGATCGCCTTGCCGGAAGGACTCTCATGAGGAGTACGGGAAGATCCCACCAACCGCGCCGATTCCTGGCCCTGCTCGCGCTACCGCTGGCGCTCGCCGTCAGCGCACCGGGCCTCGCCAACCCCACGACGGACAGCACAGTAGCCCCCGACCGGTCGTCGACCGGCGAACAGAACGGCGTCGGCCTGATGCGCATCGTCGTCGCCGACAAGTCGGGCATCGAACGCCTCCACCAACTCGGCGTCGACCTCGCCGAGTACGTCAAGCCCGTCGACAACGGCATCGAGGTGCACGCGATCCTCAGCCCGCAGGAGAGCCAGGCGCTGCGGGACAAGGGCTTCGACGTGCAGGACGCCATCTCCGACCAGAGCGACTACGCGCAGAACATGGCCGAACGGTCCGCCGCCATCCGGGCCGCGACGGCGGCGGCCGCCGCCACCGACACCCTGACCGTGCTGCGGGCCGAGTGGTTCTCCAGCCTCGACAACCAGCTCTTCCTCAACGTCGAGGTGAAATCGAGCGCCGGCACCGACTCGACGACGGTGCTGACGGCCAGCTGGGACAGCGGACCCGGCACGGAGATCGGCTCCGGCGGCACCGCCACCATGTCCCGATTCACCGACGCCGGGCAGTACATGTACCACCGGTTCAGCAACCCGGTCCCCATCACCGCCAAACCCGCCAGGGCCACCATCACCAGCAACAAGGGCGGCTCGGCCACCGTCGACGTCGCCAAGTGGCTGGGCAACCCGCGCAAAAACCCCGGCAAGCACCCGTACGTGTCGGACTTCGTCGACCACTACATGGACCCGACCGAGGTCACCGCGCGGTTCACCGGCCTGGCCGCCGAGTTCCCGAGCCTGACCGAGCTGGTCGACCTGCCGAACAAGACGAACGGCTACCGGCGCAAGGCACAAGCCCAGTTCGGCACCGCGGCGGCCAGCACCCTCTACGTCACCTCGACGGCGTACGGGCACGAGGGCGGCAACGACATCACCATGGCGCTCGTCAACCCGGGCACGGCGAACGCCCCGCTGACGGTGAGCGTGTCCGGCAAGGCCGTCACGGTAAGCCTGGCCACCGACGGCTCCGGCGCGACCACCAGCACGGCGGCGCAGGTCGTCGCCGCGGTCAACGCCAACGCCGACGCGGCCAAGCTGCTCACCGCCAGCACGTACCGGGGCAACGCCGGCACCAGCGTGATGGCCGCCGCTCCGGTGACCCAGCTGACCGACAACCTGAAGGCGCCGGCCAGCGTGTCCCGCGAGCCGTTCCAGATGAAGGTGCTGCGCATCGGCAAGCACCGCGACGGCTCGAAGGTCGGCGTCTTCCTCTACTGCCAGGAACACGCCCGGGAATGGGTGACCCCGCTGGTCTGCGTGGAGTCGGCCGAACGGCTGCTGCGCAACTACGCCAAGGACCCCAACACCCGCAAGATCGTCGACGACCTGGACATCTTCATCCTGCCGGTCGTCAACCCCGACGGCGCGCACTACAGCCTGTACGACTACAACATGCAGCGGCGGAACATGACCAACTACTGCCCGGCCTCCAACGCGGACCCGGGCCGCCGCAACGCCTGGGGCGTCGACATCAACCGGAACTTCTCGGTCGGCTCCGTCTTCGACGGCTACGTCGGCGCGTCGGCGACCAGCTGCACCAGCGACACCTTCGCCGGGCCGAACGAGCTGTCCGAGCCGGAGGCGCGCAACGAGGTCTGGCTGGTCGACACCTTCCCGAACATCAAGCTCTCGATGAACACCCACTCCTACGGCGGGTACTTCATGTGGCCGCCGGGGGCGTACAAGGCCGAGGGGCGCGAGGTGCTGCCGCGGGTCGACCAGGGCACCGAGGCGTACTTCTGGACCTCCTCCGACTACATCCTCTCCCGGGTGCAGGAATACCGGGGCACCGCGATCTGGCCGGGCCGCACCGGACCGGTGACGGACGTGCTCTACTCGGCGGCCGGCAACAGCGCCGACGAACACTGGTACAACCGGGGCATCATCGGCTGGGACTTCGAGGTCGGCGCGGACATCTACAACCCGGCGACCGGCCGGTTCAGCGCGGTCGGGTTCCAGCCGCCGTTCGCGGAGGGGCACGAGGAGGCGATGGAGTTCGCCAACGGCAACATCGGCATCCTTGAGGTGGCCCGCGCGTACGCGACGGACAAGATCCAACCGAAGACTGCGCTGAAGGTCGTCAAGCAGGAGGCGGGGGCTACGGCTTTCACGTTCACCACCAGTGAGCCGGCGAACGTGTACTACACGCTTGACGGGAGTCGGCCGACGTACGGGTCGGCGAAGCTGGCGCTGGCGGGGATGCGCGAGGGGGTGCAGAGCATCACGGTGAACAGTGACACGACCGTGAACTGGTTCTCGATCGACATCGCCGGAAACGTCGAGGGGAACTACAAGCCGGACGGACAGGGCAGCAACTACAACAAGCAGAGGGTTGCCGTTCAGTAGCCGATTTACCGCTTGAACGCTGGTGGCCGCCGACTGCGGGTCGGCGGCCACCAGCCTGTGGAATGCCGGGTCCGTTCTAATCGGCTGACGTGGCGCCTAGGGGAGTTTGGGCGCAGGTCGCTGCGGGTACGGCCGCGCGGTTAACGCTCCACTGGTAGCAACCGAGCGTGTGCCCGTTGAGCGGCGCGGAGCCCGGATAGCTGGCTGTGGAACCTGCTATGCCGGTTCTGGTCGAGGTTGAGCGGCAACACGCACGAACGGATCAACTCCTCCTCAAGCTTCCATGGCTGGTCCGTAACGGTCCATACAACCCGGGCGTGCTCAGCCATCCAGGCGGTGAGGCGCTTCTCGCCCTCTCGGCCAAATGTCATGCGGTTGCCGCTACCGACCCGTCGCAGGCCAATCCCAAGCTCTTCGGTGAGGAGCGAGCCGAGCGTGAGGCGTAATGTCGAACCGGCCGCGTTGCCTCGGTAGTGATAGCGGATCCGGCTGCGGATCGTCTGTCTGCTCGGAGGGCGCCCGTTGCCCGGTGGCGCCTTCGGCGAGATGCCCACGTAGAGCAGCACCGCCTCATCCTGCGTGTGGCACCCGCCGGTCGGTACCAGGGGCGGCAGCGACGTGAAGTACCAGGCGTAGACACCTGGAGCCGCAGGTACCGGGCAATCGCGTCCCCGGACCTCCTCAGCATGAAACAGTCGGGATGGACGAAGCAGGGACTCCTCTGGAATCACAAGTGCTCCCTCGTGGGCATCACGCGGCGATCGCCCGCGCGGCGGCATACATTTCGGCGGGGAGCGCATGCTGCAGCCGCCAGAGGATCCGCATCGGCCGGTCACCGCTGTGTTCCTGGTACGTCATCGGCCCGGCATACAAGTACGGCGGCGCGCCCAGGTCGCGGTCGGCGACCTTGGATTCGCGCACGAACAGGTGCACCGTCGACCCGCGCTCGGCGTGGTTGATGTAGCGCTGCCCCGTCGCCGAAGCCGACGACGTCGTGCTCTGCGACTCCCACTGGAACAGGCTGTCGGTGACGGCCCGATCGGCGTACATCGTCGTGGGGGAGTAGTGCGCCTCAGACTTGACCAGGGTCACGAAGAAGAGGTCAGCTTGCTCGTCTTGCAGCCACTTCACCCCCTCGCGCAGCGACCCCGGGTTCGCCATCCCGAACGCCGCGCACGCCTCATTCCGGCTGTAGCGGGCGTGCACCCGCAGCGGCACCCGCTCGGACTCGGGCTCCGGCGTGACCCGATGAATGCGATCCCGCAGCACCTCGGCGACCTGACGCAGCTCCGCGCAGCGCGCCGGCTCCGCCCAGAGCCGCTTCAGCCGCGCGTCGCGCTCGGTTAGCGGCACCGACGGCCCCCACAGGTTGAAATGCAGCATGTCCAGCAGCCGCCCACCGCCGGGCTGCTCGCCGCTTGCGGTCCGAGCGAGGAGGCCGAGCCGTTCGACGTCGTCGATATGCAGCATCCGCCCGACAGCGCGGCCGAGCTCGCGGTCGTCCGGCCCCCCGGTCGAGGTATCAATCCCCGCGAGGCGCCGCAGGCCCGCCCACCCGCCGACGCTCGCCGACCGGTAGATGTCTTCGATGTCCAGGCCGGTCTCGTGCAGGAACTCGGCCAGGCTTACATCACCGAGCTGCCGCAGCTCCGCCGCCAGGCCGTTCTTCGAGGTCGGGAGGGCCGACTTCAGGTTGGCGAGCACGATCTCCTTCGCGACCCGGTCCAGCTCAACGTGGCAGCCACTCGGCAGCGATGGGAAGTCATCCCGCACCGCGGCCTCGACGGCCCGTCGGCTGACGCCGGTCAGGACCCGCCACCGCAGGTCGAACCGGAAGTTGGCGTGCTGCCCGCCGATGAAGTCGAGCACGGTCAGGCAGGGCTTGTCGTCGTCCAGGCGCAAACCCCGGCCGAGCTGCTGGAGGAAGATCGTGGCGCTCTCGGTGGGGCGCAGCATGAGGATCGTGTCGACCATCGGCAGGTCGACGCCCTCGTTGAATAGGTCGACGGTGAACAGGACCCGCAGCTCACGGTTGCGGAACGCGGTCAGCAGCGCCTGCCGCCCGGCGGGGTCAACCCGCGAGGTCACCGCCGCCGACGGTATGCCCTGCTCGGTGAACCAGTCGGCCATGAACTCGGCGTGCCCGATGCTCACGCAAAACCCAAGCGCCCGCATCCGCCCGACGTCGGCGGTGTCCCGAACTGCCCGCAGGATCATCCGCGCTCGGGCGTGGTTGCCGGTGTAGACGCCGTCCAGCTCGGCCGGGTCGTACCCCTGCCCGCGCTTCCAGCGCAGCTGCGACAGGTCGACGTCGTCGTGCAGGCCGAAGTACTGGAACGGCGCTAGCAGCTGCCGCTCCAACGCCTCCCACAGGTGCAGCTCCACCGAGGCACGGCCGTCGAACCACCGGCGCACGTCGCCACCGTCGCTGCGGTCGGGGGTTGCGGTCAGCCCCAGCAGCACGCGCGGCCGCAGCCGTTCCAGCAGCCGGGCGTACGTGGGCGCTTCGGCGTGGTGGAACTCGTCGACGATCACCATGTCGTACGCCTCGGGGTCGATTTCCTGCCGGTGTAGTGACTGGATCGAGGCGAATACGTACTGCCAGTTGTTGGGCCGGTCGCCGCCGACGAGGGTCTCGCCGAAGCTGCCGTCCCCCATCACCTGCCGAAACACCGAGCGGCTCTGCCGCAGGATCTGCTCCTGATGGGCTACGAACAGCAGCGAGTCGACGTGGCCGGCCTTGCGGAGCCGGCGGTAGTCCAACGCGGCCACCACGGTCTTGCCGGTGCCGGTCGCCATCACCACCAGGTTCCGCCATCGACCGTGCACAAGTCGCTCGGCTTCCAGGTCGTCGAGGATTTCCTGCTGGTACGGGAATGGCCGGACGTCCAGGTTCGCGATCTCGGTCGCCGCCTCGTCGGGGCGCTCGCCGCTCAGCGCAATGCGTAGCCGGTCGGCGTCCTCCGCGGGGTCGTACGCCTCGAAGGCCGAGTCGTTCCAGTAGTCGGTGAACGTTGCCTCGAAGGTGTCGATGACGTGCGGCTGTTCCAGGTTGGAGATGCGGACGTTCCACTCCACGCCGTCCACCAGAGCGGATTTGGAGAGGTTCGACGAGCCGACGTATGCGGTGGTGGTGCCGCTGGTGCGGCGGAACAGCCACGCCTTGGCGTGCAGTCGGGTGGTCCTGGTCTCGTAGGAGACCTTGATATCGGCGCCTAGCTCGGCGAGCCGGTCCAGGGCCCGCTGGTCGGTGGCGCCCATGTATGTCGTGGTGATGACGCGCAGCCTGCCGCCGCGGGCGATCAGGTCGCGGATCGCCGGCTCGACGATGCGCAGGCCGTGCCACTTGATGAAGGCGCAGAGCAGGTCCACGTCGTCGGCGGAGGCCATCTCGTGCGTGACCTCGTGGCCGATCCGCGGCTGGTGGCGGCCATTGACCAGGAGCCCACCGGTGGAAAGCGGGGTGGTAGGGCGTACTGGAAAGCTCGCTAGGGCTGGCGGCATCGGCGGTGAGGTGATGGCGTGCAGCAGGCGTTGAGCGTCAGCGATCTGGTCATCGGCGCCGACGGCGCGCGGCTCGGCCTCGGCGATGCTCTCAGCGATCCGGTTTGCCAGTTCGACCTGGCGGGCGAGCTTGTCCTCGCCACCGACAACGGCGAGCAGCGCGCGGCGGGCAAGCGCCGCGATGTGCCGAGCGAGTACCTCGTGCGCGTCGGCCGGGTCGAGCTTGTGGTGCTGGACCAGGGCAGGGTCGACGTGCTGAAGCCGCTCGGAGAGCTGCTGGGTGATCAGGTGCTCGTAGATACCCCGTTCAAGATCCGTCACGTCAGGAAGCTAACCAATAGACGCGCCAATGCGCTGCCCCGGCTGCCAAGGCGAGGTCAGTATGTCGTGTGGTCAGTGCCTCTCGTGCTCGGTGCCGCTGCTCAAACGCACGCAATGAGACTTCTCATCTCGCTCACGATCGCGAAGAGGTCGAGATTCAGTCGAGCTCCGAGGTCCTTCACCTCAGGTGGTTGCGACCTCAGCGGGAGAGTGCGGGCGTATGGCGGTGGGCCAGGGCAATCGATCGTCATCGACAGCGGTGTGCGGGTACCGGACAGCGCATAGAGCCGCCAGACGGCCATTCGTGAGTCGACCAGGAGCATGTTCTTGTCGACCACGGCGATGAGAACCGAGCACCGCGAGTTGCGGGCCAGTGCTGCGGCCGCGCCGTCGATCCGCACCAGTTCGGTGACAGCGCGAGCGGCCGCCCGGTAGGCGTTAGCGAAGGCGCCTTCTACCCGCCACACGCCCTCCTGCAGCTCGATGGTGAGGCCAGCATCGGCAAGCGTCGCCCGTGCCTCAGCGTAGATATCCTGGCGGGCTTCTTCCGCGAGCCTAATGGTTTCGCGGAGCTCCTCGCTGGTCGCTACCCTGGCGAAAGGCTGGGTGGCGGGCAGAAGAAGCTCGTCAGCCAGTGAGGGGTCGGCTTCCGCTACCCACTCGGAGGCATCTGTCCAGGCGTCGGTGAAGGCTAGATCTTCCTCCCGGCCGCCGTGTAGCTGAGTTCCCTCTCGCAGCGTGGTTATTGCGACGGCGAGCAGAGCGTAGAGATGGTCGAAGGCTTCGGCGGGAAGTTCGTCGAGCAGGTCATCGTCCGGGACCAGTGACCAGATCAGCCACCTTAGGTCACTTCGCCAGTCGTCGTCTTCATGCCAGACGCCGGCCGCTAGCAACGTCAGGTAGAGCCGGGTAACAACCATGCGGAGGTGAACCGGCGGCAGGGTTGACGGGTCGTCCTCTACGGCGGGCTCCGTTACCGCGGCGACCCAGCGCTCGGCGAACCGTCGGTACTTAGCACGCTGCTCCGGGCGAATCTTCGGTACCTGCGTCACCGACTTTTCTTCCTCGTCGCGCGCCACGCCGTCAAGCACGTCCTCGTCCTCCTCGTCCGTCACCTCCCCTTCGTCGACGTCATCGATGGACCAGCGAGTTGCGGTGTGATGGTCCCCAGCGCGCTGCCGCGGGAAGATGAGCCCTGACAAGCTCGGACCGAGTGCGTGTTCGCACTCTTCGAGGTAGTCGGCCCACCGGTCGCCCGACTCGACCTGGGAGCTCACGGGCGTTGTAGAGATCGAAGACGGGGTGCGGCCGCGAAGGCCCACCTGCTCGACGAGTCGACCTAGCTCGTTGGTAAAGCGCTGAGCCAGCAGCGGATCGGTGAAAAGTTCTCCTACCTCCCCTGACCATGTAAGGCGCGGCGCGTCGTTGATGTCCAGGCGAGGCCGGCAGCGGGAGCTGTCAGTGATGAAGACCGCCGCCGATTCCAGACGTACGCCCGCCACCTCTGTCACCGCGCGTACTGCACCTCCAGTCAGCTCCGGTGCCAGCAGGCGTGCGGATTGCTGGTCAGGTGGAACTACACCTGCCCCGGTCCACGATCCCGGCGCACCGGTGGGGGACGTCTCGATGGTGACCCTGCCGCCCGGCGGCGCGGCTAGTTCCACGATTAGTGTCCCCTCTACCAGGGCACAGCCGAGAAGGACGGGCGCGGAGGCGCTTGCGGTGCTGCCAGGCAGCGGCGCCGATCGCAGGTTCTGGACGGCGTTAGGTGGCTGAGGAACCCCTTCCAACGGGAAGAGCCCGGAGTCGTGCGGTGCGATGACTCCCAACTCACAGTTGCCGCCCTGTTTAGTGCTGGTTAACAGCGCGGACGCGGTGATGTTCGCACTGCCGGTCATGCCGGCAACCTTTCCGTCGGCCGTGCGCCACTCGATCAGCTTCCCGTGCCGAGCCCTTCTGGCGCCGAGCAGGGTGAAGCTTTGATCAACGACGGGCGCGACCGCCCGGGCCAAGGCTGCGCCATCGAACATTGCGATGGAGGGCTGAACGGCGACACGTATGGCGCGTGGCTTCATCCGGCTGACGATGGCCGTCATCGCTCGGGCTGCCGGGTCGTAGAACGGGGCAGCGAGGCGCAACTCGTCCACCGGATCTGCCGGTAGGTGGTTCAACAGCGGTGCACGGAGGTTGCCGAAGGCACGCACGTTCGACCAGCGATCGTCGATCTCCTTAGGTTGCATCCGTCCGGCGACGTGCCGCAGCGTGTTGGCGATCCAGCTGGCCATTCCCACCGTGTCCGGCAGGTCGTGCAGCCACCCTGCGACATCATTGATGATTTGCGGGCCATGGTCGACAGTGCCACGGGCGGTGAGCCACAACTCGTGGTTATATCCCCACCCGGACAGCGTGGGGTTGCCCGACCCGACCGCGAGCCACACGTCCTCGTCGCCGAGCAGGACCACTAGCTTGGGATGGAACGCCCTCGCGCAGACAGCATGGCCGTGCTGATAGGCGACGCCGGCGCGACGTACATCTACAGGATCATGCACGGCCTGTCCGGGGTCGCCGAGAACCGTGATTCGTGCGCCGAGAGCCCGCGCGGTGGGGATTGCGAACTTCTCCAGGAAGCCTAGGTCGACCGTGTAGCCGGTGATCAGCACCTCGCGCAGCCTGGCCCCGTCAATCCGATCGCGCCACTGCTCGAGGAGGGTTAGTGGCGAGCGGAAGGAACGTGCGACCTCGCTCATGCCGGCACCGCCAACAGCCGCTGCCCCCGCGGCGTCACTGGTTCTTCCGGGTCCGGCGTCAGCAGCCCGACCTGCACCGCGATCTCGGCCAGCTGATGAATGCGAAGACCGATGTTGCCGCTTCCCTCCCCGGAGTCAGCGAAGTAGGCGCCGTTGCGCTCGTGGAGGCGGCTAAACAAGGAGATGGTGCCGTCTGGGTTGAATTTGACCTTACGCAGCGCTACCCGGCGCGATTGGGCGAGCATGTCGTCAACGAGGCGGCGCCCCAGCTCAGCTACCGATCGCTGACCAAACTCACGCCGAAGCTGCGCCATCCAGGTGGGGTCGAGATAGGTGGGCCGCTTCCCCTTGAAGGTCTGCAACGCCAGGCCGGTCAGCGAGTCGAGGCGCCGGGCGCCGAGCAGCAGCAACGCGACGTCGGTGACCAGGCCACTGTCGTTGCGCAGCAGCTCATCTTCCGCTGCAAGGGGGTCACCATGCCGGTCAGCGATGGCAGGCAGACCGGCCTCTAACTCCGCGACGGTACTGCCTGGAAGCTGCCCGGTTATCCACTCGTGCAACTGGCTGCGAGACGCGATTTCAGCTCGGAGGACTTCGTTTACTACCGCTGCCCAGAGATGTCGCCATGCTCCCACAGAGTGGTGACGGAGTACTACCCCTCGCCACGCGGCCGTACGATCCTCGCTGGCCAACAGCGGGTCCTTGCGTGCCGCCGAGCCGTACGCCACGCCAGCGGCGAACGCCTCCGACCAGGTCACCGCGCTTGGGTTGAGCTGCCATGACCTGGCGAGTATGCGCAGTGTGGCACGCCGGGTCCGATCGTCCCCGGTCCAGGCCGCAGGCTCGTGTCGACCATCAAGTGTTGCGCTGAACAGCGAGCTCAGTGGTTCTAGGTCCGGGGTGCCCCTGTCGTGCTGCAGGCCCAAGCGGCGGAGTGCCGCCGACGGGAGTGACAGGCCATCTCGGCACTCGGCGACCTCGATGAGGGGGGCGTACATCCTGGCGACCTCTGGTGGACACCGGTGGCGGCCGGCATGCAGTTCACCGCTGTCCACTCTCACCGTCCCGAGCGTCACGCTGGGGCCGTTGTACTGCGACCAGAAGCCCCAGGTGCGTGGCGAGTAGGAGCCGGAGCCAGTGCCGTCGGCCACCGAGAACTCCTTGCCGCTCTCGGGCGCGAGCCGAGCTATCGCGTCCACGCCGTGGGCCAGCCCGAGCGGGTGATCCGGATCGTCGTACTCCTGCGAGATCCGTGCCATGGCTACCTCCGCCCGGCGGACCAGACGCTGGCACGCTTCTCGGTCCAGGCCGTTGCGTTCCGCATGCGCTGCGAGAGCCCAGTACAGGCTGTAATAGCGGGCATAGCGCGTCACGGTGGAGACGCCAGGAACGAGCATGTCGACGCAGGCCATGACCGGCGCCTCGACGGCTAGCGGATAACGGCCCGCCCGGGCTAGCAGGCCCGGCTCGCACCAGATGGGCCCGTCGATCGCGGGCCGTGAGGCGGTAGCTGAGCCGGTCACCGTATTGGTCGAGGCGCTGGTCATGATGGCCATCTTTGTCCCCAGCAGGCCCGGGACGGAATGCCCCAACGAGATTAACTGGGAACCATTCGGACCAGTCGCAGTCAGCGATAGGGCCGATCACGCCTGTCGGTGCCGCGTTGGCCCACAGCCAGGATGCCGCCCGCAAGCATCAGATACGGCGGTCGGGCCAATACCCCTGCTCGGGCGCCGGCGCCACCGGCTCTTCGGCTAGCCACTGTTGGCGGATCGCCTGTTCATGCGAGCGACCGAAGTGGAAACAATTGAAGGTCAACGCTTGCCGTTGTGGCGAGTTTCCATCCAATATGCGCGTGCTCTGAGCTCGGGGATGTCGGGGGCGGCAATGGTAGGAAGAAGGGGAATCGGGGATTGGTACGCCGATGCCGAGGGACGTGGTTCCGACGATCCTCGCTACGACTGGGAGAACGACGACCGTCCTGACTCCACCTCCGACTCATGGCTTGATCGAGTGTCATCAAGGGTCCGAGACGTGCCCGCTAAGACCCGGGCCGCCTCGCACCCGCGCGCCAACCAATCGGCCCCGCAAGCGCCGCGAAGCTCCTCGGCCCGTTCCGGCGGCCCATTGTTGCGGAATGTCGCGGAGGCAGCGCATAACCTTCGCGCCAAGGACCGTAACCTTTCCGACGAGATGATTGCCGAGCGGCTTCGTCAGCGGGGTTGGGCCAGCGTCACGCAGGCCTACGTCCGGGAAGCCCTTGAACGCTACCCATCCCGCAGGTCGCTGGAATCCCGCTCGACAACCTCGGCGGCAGGCGCAGCTGGCAGTAGACAACCGGACGTGGCGCAGGTTGCAAGTTCTCGAGCCGATGGTTCCCCGATAAGTGAGTTCGCCGCGGCGGTGCACGCCCTTCGGGTTCGTATGCCTGAGCTGGGGATAAAAGGTTTGGCGAGATCTTTGCGTAACTCCGGCTGGCCCCAGTGCACTCGCGCTCAGGTGCGCGCCGTTCTCCAGCCGACGCCTTCCGGCGCCTCAAGGACACGAGCGGCTGCGCCGGTATCCCGCGGACCCTCCCGACAGCTGCTGCCGGCCCCTGCCCGTCGGGCAGCGGCGGTGTCTGCCGCCGAGATGTGCCCATCGTGCGGCGTACGCGTGTCAGCTCTGGGGTGGTGCCGCTGCACGTAAGGAGGCCGCGAGAGCCTACCGGGGTCAGGGCAGCAGTGATCCGAGGGTGTCGATGACCTGGTGCGCGGCGGAGTGCAAGAGACCGAACAGCGGGCCGGTCTGCCGCATGGTCAGGTTGGTACGTCAGTACGCGGCCACCAGTAGCACCCGGTCGGGCAGGTCGAGGGCCTGCTGCCGGCCGGGGCCACCATCCGAGATGGCGTCTCCGCGACGTTCGGCGGCCAGCCGGACTAGCTTGCGGAACTGGGCGGGCTGCAGGCCGGTGATCGGAAGATCCACTTGATGTGCATCGGACGTGCGCTGGGCAGCTCGCCTGCTACACCATCGAAGGGCTGATCCGCGCGTGGATACGTGCGGTGTCAACACCGGCGCTGAATCGTGACCCCATGGTCCGGGCGGGTTCCAGGGCGGATTCGAGCAGCCGTCCTGGCCGCCGTGACCGTGGCCCCTTCGCCAGACACGCTGGAAGGTGATCGCGCGCGCAGGGACACCGAGACAGTCGAGGTGCTGCGCAGGGTACGACACGGAGCCGGAAGCCGTTATCATGATCAACCGCCTCCTATGCGCCGACACCGCCGGACAGTGGCGCGAACAAAAACGTCGGGCGGGGCTGGCATCATGCCCCGACATGAGCAGGGATGACAGCGACGAGGCCTATGTGATCGGGCTGTGCAACGAGGTGCTGGGCGAGCAAGCCGCGACGCAGCACCGGTTCGCGTGGCTGCTGGGCGATCCCTCCACCAACGGACGGCGAGCGACTCTACCTGTCGATGGATACTGGCCAGCTCATCAGCTCGTCGTCGAGTATCGCGAGCGCCAGCACGACCAGCCCGTGGCACACTTCGACAAGCCCGACAAGCCCGACAAGCTGACCGTCAGCGGAGTCCACCGCGGCGACCAGCGAGCCCTGTACGACGCGCGGCGAGACACCGACATCCCCGCCCACGGACTTCGGCTGGTCGTGATCCGTCCCGCCCATCTGGACGCCGACAGCCGAGGCCGGCTGCGCCGCAGCAGGGCATCCGATCTCCAAGCCATCCGCAAGCTGCTCGGCCCCAACAGCGACGAAGACCGAGTCACGGACGCGTTCCGGACCTGGTTGATCTCGAAAGGCTGGACGCCTGTCGCGCCGACCGATCGGTTTACCGACATCGAAGCCACCCGGGGAGGGGAGCGGCTGATCGGCGAGGTGAAGGGAAAGACCAGCGATCCCGGCATCGACGTCGACACCGCATACGGCCAGCTGCTGCGCCGCATGACCGAGGTCTCCAACGACGTCCGCTACGCGCTGATCATTCCGACCGCATCCGTCAAAGCCGCCCAACGGGTTCCCGCCCACGTGCGAAACCAGCTACGCATACACCTGTACGAAGTGACCGGCGACGGCCAGGTACGGCAGCTCGACTGAGATGTAGGACCGGAGCCGCCGTCCACCATCGAGATGCCGGGCCCGCATGACTGAATCCGTCGACCGCCCATAATTCAATTATTGGCACACGTCGCCGGGTCGAGGCCATGTTTTCCGACGATGCCCGGCCGTCGGTCAACTGCAATCGCAGCTCTGGCATTTCGAAGCCTCGGCCCTCACTGTGCGGTGGGACGACACTGACGGCAGGGCTCGCTGGCTCGCGAGGGCGACTGACGCGGTCAAGTTGCCTCCGCCGCTGGCGCTCGGCTGACGCAGGGCCAGTTCGTGCACCTCCGCTGGAAGTAAGAGCCCCGGCCTCCCGACCTCCCGCGTCAGCCCGGCGTGGTCCCTGACCTGCGGAAGCGCCTTCCGTCAGTTTCCGGCATCTTCCGCCGTTGCTCGCGCTCGGTTGTGCCGCATTTGTGCCATGTGATCATGACGAGCTTGTCAGCTCCCGCAGCCGGTCGATGTCGAGCAGCGCCACCGGACCGACGGGCGACGCAGTGGCAATCCGTCGCGAAAGCTACAGAGGTTTCGAATCCCCTACCTGCGACCACGTGCGAGATCGGCCCCCGACCAGCGAAAGGCGTTCGGGGGCCGATCTTGTCTGGTCTCACTGAGTCCAGCCGTTGCCCGCCGCCGCTCACAGACCGGACGTATCGGGGGAGGGATCGGGAGACGAGCTGGTGTCGGCGGCCCGTCGGCCTCCGATACCGCCCGCACCCCTGTTACTGCATCAACTGCACAACAGCCGTGAGCGGGGTGGCAGCCCCGAATCCCAGCAGACTGATCGCGATTATGATGATCACCAGGATCAGTGTGAGACGGATGGTCGTACCCCATCCTCCGGTGACGGCGGCCTGCACCGTGGACCACATGGTCGGTCCTGTCGGTGCAGGCCGGTCCTCGGCCGGTGAGTCTCGTTGAGTCACTCGTACCCTCCCTTCCTTTGTCACGCGGGATTACCTCCACGCCTTCCCGTCGCCGGCGCTCGCGGCGGCCTGCAGCGTCTAGATCTCACACTCGAAGTCGGCGAGCGAGTCGAAGGACCGGTAGACGCTGGCGAACCGCAGGTAGGCCACCTCGTCCAGGTCGCGCAGCGGCCCCAGGATGGCCGACCGGACTTCGTGGCTCGTGATCTCGGCGGCCCTCTTGGCAGTGAGTAGGCCACTGAGGTTCCGGATTCACTCTCGGGCAGCAGCGGAGCCAGAACAGCCCACTGCCGGTCGGTCAGGTCATGCCGCCTCGTCACCGCTACGCTGGCCACGAGGTCTCCGGTATGAAGTTCTTGCTTGGTCGCAGAACCAGATACCGGAGGCCTCTTCAGTTATCGATCACCGCCACGCCGTGACTTCGACCGGCCCATGGGACTTACGAAACACGCCTTAGTCCACCGCTACCCACAGATGTCAACCCCGTGCGCTCGCACACACATAGGCGACCAGGAGTAGGAACCACTCGCCAGGGCTTGGCCTCCATGGCCGCCTTGGCTATGGATTCCCGGCGACGTGGTTGGTGACGCACGGCTTAGGAAAGCAGTCCCGCTGCGAGGGCAACGGTGGCCTGAGCAGCAAAAATACCGCCGAGTCATCCCCTGGGCCCCTAGATCACCCCGTGCACCGCCCGGATTTGTCGGACGCTCTCCCTTGACTGGATCTTTCGGCGCGCCAGCCACGGCGGCAGTATGTCCATGTGACATCGGTGGAGAGAGAACCGCGGCTCCTTGAGGCGCTGGTGCACTTCGTCAAGGAAGTGCGATCTCATGGCGAGGACTTCAGGCACCTGTCAGATCAACAGGTTGCAGAGCAGGTCGCCCGGCTGGATGCCACGCACGAAGTGAACCGGCGGGCAGCCAGCGCTGCGCAACGCGGCAATTACCTACACCGGCCTCCTGCCATTAGGTTCGACGGAAAGCCGGTGGGCGGAGAACGCTGGGGAAGGCAACTCGACGCTCAAGCGCTGCATCGACTCGGGCTTGTGGGGGTGCTCCGCGGCTCCCGAATCCCGCCCAACCTCGTTGACCAGCTCGCAGACTACCTCGCTGGACCGTCGATCCCGATCTGGCGATACGTGGTCACCGATGCACACTTGGCGCCGCTACCACCTTCCACCAGCGTGGCCGGCTGGAAGTTGTACCAGCCATCCAACCGCACCCTCGATCTGCTACGTCCGGTTCCCGCAGCCCGGAAGCATGCCCCTTCTCAGGGCTGGGAGGATGCACTATATCGTGGACAGTGCACGGTTTTGGCACGAATAGACTGTTCAGCGAAGGCCCTGCCCCTGTCTCCGTTCCCTCGGTCCCTCGTAGCAGATTTATGGGAGCCGGAACACAGACTCCTTGCCTGGGAGCCACTACTGTTGCTCAATCTGTTCTCGACCCAGCGCGTGCTAGTGGCTTCAGAGTATGAGGTAGAGCCTGGGCGCTACCTCGAACGCCTCAGCGGGACTGGATTGGACCTAGTGCCAGACATCCCGGAAGGCGAAGATGAGGTACCCGCCTTTGGACCCTTGGGGCTCGACCCCGACGAAGTTCAGGGATTTCTCCGCTTTCTCTCGATCATGTCGCCCCTACTCCTCGCATGGCAGGCGGCCGAGCACGACCCGAGGCCTCGCAAGAAGGCGGCGGAGCGGCTGAGTCGAAGCGCACACAGGTTCCTCGCATTAGGGCAATGGCTCGGACCCGACGGCGACGTAATCTATGCGAGCAAACGGGCTGAGGTAATTTTCTGGTACGTAGCTGCCCTAGAACACCTCGTTGCAACGGATGGGGTTGAAGGCCTCACGCGGAGGGTCTCGCAAAGAACGGCAGTTCTCATTGGACGAGGTGACGACGAACGTATCACTGTCGAGAAACAGGTTCGCGAGGCCTATAGCGTCCGGTCTAAGGTCGCGCATGGAGATACACCCAGTAACACCGATCTCCAAGATCTTGCAATGACAATGCGCCGGATTACTCGGAGAGCATTTCTTCGCCTGATCACACTCGGGCCGAGTTTCGATGTAGCGGCGAACTGTGACGAAGCCTTGCTATCGCGGAGGGCGCGCGAACGGTCCATAGAGAAGCCTTTGTCTTCAACACTCTCTCGTCTCGATAGGGTCTTCAAGGGCATTGGCTGAGCCACGCGGGTACATCGACCTACTCATTACGAGTCAGTACCCCAACGCTGGTCCACCGCCTGGTCCTCCTGCTCACCATCGGGTCCAGGTCCGCGGTCGTTCGCTGCTGCTCGCGGCATTGGCTGCTCGCGTGGCTGCTCGCCGAGCTGACGATCTCCCGTCGCCAGTGCTTATCCTCCCCCTGCGGCCGTCCGTGTTCGGCTCGGGCGACAGCGGCTCGACGAGCGACCACCGGGCGTCGGTCAGGTCGGAGGGGTAGCCACGGCGAGCAGACCCTGTCCGGCCTGTCGATCGAGGCCATGCCGCTACGCCGTCCACAAGAGACCGTTCCAAACATGCTCTAAGGGCAGTCATCCGAGGTCCGTCCGTGACTCTTGCAGCTCCAGTCACTGCCTGCAAGATCGCGAACCTCGCCGTTCGGGCAGTAGCTCGATCAGCGGGGCCGGCCAACCTCTTCGCTTGTGGCGCCGTCGCCGGCTTCGTGCTCGTCGCTGGCTCCTTCCTCGGCGACCGGGTTCGAGTCCTCGGCAGAAAGTCCTGCTCGCGCTAGGCGAAGCTCCTCGCCTTGAGCTCCCGGTACCCGAAGGCGCTCCCGCCGCGAGGCTCAAACGATCGTCGCGCCGGCAACGATCGTTTCGCCCTTGGCGCCCTTGGTGAAGCCATCATCGAAGCCCAGGACGAACGGCAGACCGGCGACCGCCGCTACCTCGCCAAAGGCGGCAAGGCCCAGATCAGCGTCCCCGCGAAGGCCCTCGCCAGCGAACTCATCGCGGCGGACCAGACCCGTTGTCAGCCCGACAACGATCCGGAAACCTGAACAGCGCACGGAGGCCTCAGGCAGGCGACCTACACCACGCTACCGGGACGTGATCCTTGCAGCTAGGCGACCTGTAGCCTTGGTCTTCGCCTTGACCCCCCGGAAGGACACACAGGTATGACGGCACCGCAAGCGCCCGCAGTCACGAACCGCGCCGGCGCCGCTAACACCCAGAAGATCGCTTCGTTCATCTGGGGCATCGCAGACGACGTATTGCGCGACCTGTATGTCCGCGGCAAGTATCGGGACGTCATCCTTCCATTCACAGTATTGCGCCGCCTCGACTCGGTCCTTGAGTCCACCAAGCAGAAGGTTCTAGACCTCAAAAAGGTACTCGACGATGCCGGGATCGTCGACCAAGATCAGTCACTGCGAGCCGAAGCTGGTCAGGCGTTCTGGAACATCTCGCCATTCACACTACGTGAACTGCGCGGCCGTTCTTCACAGGCCCGCCTGCAGCAGGACTTCGAAGCGTACCTGGATGGGTTCAGCCCGAACGTGCAGCGCATCATCGAGAACTTCGAGGTGCGTCGACAGATCCCGAAGCTCGCCAAGGCTGATGCCCTCGGTGCGCTCATTGAGAAGTTCCTCGACCCAGCGCTCGACCTTAGCCCGGCGGGCTTGGATAACCACGCGATGGGCACCGTGTTCGAGGAGCTTGTGCGTCGCTTCAATGAGGTAAATAACGAGGAGGCCGGCGAGCACTGGACTCCTCGAGATGCAATCCGTCTCATGACCAGGCTCGTCTTCGATCCGATCGCTGACCAGATCCCTGACGGCCTGTACACATTGTACGACGGTGCGATGGGCACTGGCGGGATGCTCACCGTCGCGGAGGAGACCCTGCAGGGGCTCGCGGAGGCAAGCGGCAAGCGCATCACCACAAAACTGTTCGGTCAAGAAATCAACTCTGAGACCTATGCAATTGCGGTAGCAGATCTGCTCCTCAAGGGTGAGGGCGCGAATGCCGATGGCCTTGTGGGTGGCCCAGAGTACTCGACTCTGTCCAACGACGCCTTTTCCGGAAAGTCGTTCGACTTCATGCTCTCCAACCCGCCTTACGGCAAGAGCTGGGCAACCGACCAGGAGCGCATGGGTGGCAAGAAGGGGATTATCGACCCGCGATTCGTCGTCGACCACGGCGGCGACGCCGAGTTCAGTCTAATCACGCGATCGAGCGACGGCCAGATGCTCTTCCTAGCCAACATGGTGTCGAAGATGAAGAAGAGCACAGCGTTGGGCAGCCGCATTGCGGAGGTTCACAACGGTTCATCGCTTTTCACGGGCGACGCCGGCCAGGGCGAGTCCAACATACGCCGCTGGATCATTGAAAACGATTGGCTGGAAGCAATCATCGCCCTGCCACTCAACATGTTCTATAACACTGGTATCGCGACCTATATTTGGGTGCTGACCAACCGTAAGCCTGAACACCGCAAAGGCAAAATACAGCTCATCGACGCTTCGGGATGGTACACGCCCCTTCGCAAGAACCTCGGCAACAAGAATCGCGAACTGGGACTCGACGACATAGAACGCGTCGTATGCACCTTCCTCGACTTCGAGAAGTCCGACGAGGATGGCGAGCACTCCAAGGTGTTCGCCAACGCCGAATTCGGCTACTACAAAGTCCAAGTCGAACGCCCCCTTCGACTCGCCCAAGCAGATCCGGCCACTGTTTATAGCGCCGCTCAGGTGCAGAAACTTCTCAAGAACGGCGCAGAGCGTGATCCGAGCGCTGCACCTGTCATTACTAAGGTCTACCCCAAGGGCACCGCGGCTGACCCGTACGTCGGCCGGTTCGAGGCGACGTTCAAGGGTGATACTCGCGTAGTTTCCTACGCGCCCGACTCCCAGCTCCGCGACATCGAACAGATACCACTGCTAGAGCCCGCTGGAGAGTGGCGCGACGGCATTGAGGCGTTCATCCGACGCGAAGTCCTGCCGTACGTGCCCGACGCATGGGTCGACGAGGCGAAGATCAGAATCGGCTACGAGATCAGCTTTACTAAGCATTTCTACAAGCCCGCAGCGCTACGCACACTCGACGAGATCCGCGCCGACATTCGCGCCCTCGAAGCGGAGTCCGACAATCTCATCGCGGAGATCGCCAACTGATGTTTCAGGACCTGAAGCTCCGCGAGGGCCTAGTATGCACCGACATCCCGTGGCTACCCCATGTTCCGATCGAGTGGCCTTTGGTCCGACTCAAGCGACTGCTGCACGAGTCGAAACAACTAGTTGGCGAAGGGTGGAGTACCGCCCAGCTGTTGGCCCTCACGAAGCGCGGCATTATCGACCGCGACATGGACAACCTCGAGGGAAAAATCCCTACCTCGTTCGCGGGATACCAGATCGTCGAGCCATCGGACCTCGTGTTTTGCCTATTCGATATCGACGAAACCCCACGCACGGTCGGAATGGCAACTCAGCGTGGGATGATTACTGCTGCCTACACGCGCTTTAAGGTGCTCGAGGGCGTGCTGCCACGGTTTCTTGAACTGCTTTTCGCCTCACTCGATGATCGAAAGCTTCTTCGCCCTTTGTATACCGGACTCAGGAAGACCATTCGTCCGGCCGATCTTGTCGCGAGCTTCATCCCACTTCCTTCTATCGGCGAGCAGCAGGCGATCGTCACCTACCTCGCGCACGCGCATAAGCGGATCAATGAGGCGATTTCCGCGAAACGTCGCCTTATCGCGTTGATGGAAGAACAGAAGCGAGTTCTGGTAAACCGTATCGTCATGCGAGGATTCGAGGCGGATAATCCGGTGGTGGATTCAGGTATCCCCTGGATCGGGGCGATTCCTGCCCACTGGGAACTCCTCCCGGCGCGGTACCTATTCAGGCCCGTGACGCGTCCGGTGGATCATCCGGACCTTCCGCAGCTTTCACTCACACGCGCTGCCGGCTTGATCATAAGCGGAGCTGAGGGATCGAACACTAAGGCCGCCGAAGAATCGCGGAATTTGCAGGAATGCGTGCAGGGCGACTTTGTGCTCAACAAGTACCGGGCACACCTGGGACTCTTCCGCTGGTGCCGTGACCCGGGACTTGTGACGAGGAACTACACCGTGTTAGTGCCGACCACGCGTGTGGACCGAGACTACTTCGAGTATCTCTTCCTCGATCCGGTGTTCTCCGACGGCCTCCGGATCAACGCACGCGGCGTCGGCGAAGGGATGAGCCCGTTGTATACGGCGACGCTCATGTCAATGAAGATGCCGGTCCCCCCTCTGGGCGAACAGAGGGCAATCGTGGACCGGATCAGGGCAGAGACAGCGCCGATCGACGCCGCGGTTTATTTGGCAGGCCGTGAGCTCAAGCTTCTCGACGAGTTCAAGGTTCGACTCACGGCAGACGTAGTAACGGGGCGGCTCGACGTTCGAGATACCCACGCGAAGTCGGCGCCGATCGATCTAGATGAGGCCTTCGCCGCAGTTGAGCCCATGCCGGACGATGAAGGTGACGGTGTCATGGGTGATGACCTGGGGGATGCATGAGCCCTACATTGATGAATGAGGGGAGCCTGGAGGCCGTCATCGTCAAGCAGATGGTGGGGGTCGGCTGGACGCAGGGTGTGGCGTCGGACTTCAACGCAAGCTACGCGCTCGACGTGAGGCACCTCGCGTTGTTCCTGCAGGAGACACAGCCCGCGATTGCTACCGCGGTCGGGCTCGGCGACGACTGGGCGGCGGAGAGCCCTGCCCGCACGAACTTTCTTGCCAAGTTGCAGGGGGAGATTACGAAGAACGGCGTCGTGCACGTCCTGCGCCATGGTTTCGGCCACGGCGCGGTGCCGCACATCGACTTCTACTACCCGATCCCAACTCCGGGGAACCTCATGGCCGTAGCACGGCACCAGACGAACCGCTGGGTCGTTTCGCGGCAGGTGCACTATTCGCCGGTAGACAAGGGCAAGTCGCTAGACCTAGTCGCGTTCGTGAACGGGCTGCCGGTGGCGACGTTCGAGTTGAAGAACTACATCACCAAGCAGACGGTGGCCGACGCTATCGCGCAGTACCAGGTCAACCGCAACCCGAAGGAACTGCTTTTCGTTCCTGGGCGGTGCCTGGCTCACTTCGCGGTCGACGACAAGCGCGTGAAGTTTTGCGCTGAGCTCGCCGGCCAGAAGTCGTGGTTCCTCCCGTTCGACCGTGGGTACCAGGGGGGTGCTGGCAACCCGCCGAACCCCGATGGTCTCATGACGGATTACCTTTGGCGGCAGATACTTGCGCCGTCGTCGCTCGCCGACATCATTGAGAACTATGCCCAGGTCACCACAACGAAGGACCTGAAGACGGGCAAGAAATCGCAGAAGACAATCTTTCCGCGCTACCACCAGCTCGACGTAGTACGGCGCCTGCTCGCGGACGTCGCTGCGAACGGTGTCGGGCGTCGTTATTTGATCCAACACTCGGCTGGGTCGGGCAAGTCGAACTCAATCGCGTGGCTGGCCAACCAACTCACGGAACTGCAGCACGACGGCGGCGCCGCGGTGGACTCCGTGTTGGTAGTGACGGACCGACGGGTACTCGATGGGCAGATCAAGGAGACGATTAGGTCGTTCACCCAGGTCCGCTCTACGGTGGCTCATGCCGAGCACTCCAGCGACCTTAAGGCCGCAATCGAGCATGGCAAGCGGATTATCATCACGACGGTGCAGAAGTTCCCGTACATCGTGGGGAGCCTCGGCACCGAGCATCGCGGACGAAAGTTCGCCGTCATCATCGACGAGGCCCATTCCTCACAGACCGGAAAGGCTGCCGCAGCGCTTTCGGGCTCACTGTCCGCCAATGGCGCGCAGGGTGAGGATGAGACCGCTGAGGACATGCTCCTACGCCTAGCCGAACAGAGGAAGCTTCCCGCCAACGCTTCCTACTTTGCTTTCACGGCGACGCCGAAGAACAAGACGCTCGAAATGTTCGGCAGCCCCATCCCCAACGAGGACGGCAGGCAGCCCTTCCACTCGTACACGATGAAGCAGGCGATCCAGGAGGGCTTCATCCTCGACGTACTTGCTGGTTACGTGCCTGTCGAAAGCTACTACATGCTGGTCAAGACTGTGGACGACGATCCCGAACTAGACGCGAATAAGGCCAGCAAGAAGCTGCACGCGTATGTCGAGGGACACCAGACGGCGATCCGCAAGAAGGCCGAAATCATAGTCGACCACTTCCACACCCAGATCATCGGCAAGCACAAGGTCGGCGGCAGGGCCCGCGCGATGGTCGTGACCAAGACCATAGCCCGTGCGATCGACTACTACGATGCCATCCGCGATTACTTAGTGGAGCGCGGCAGCCCGTACAAAGCGATCGTCGCTTTCTCCGACTTCGAACGGGATGGCAAGTCCGTCACCGAGGCCGACTACAACGGCTTTCCAGGCAAGGAGATTCCGGCCCGGATCCAGGAAGACCCGTACCGCATCCTCGTCGTGGCCGACAAATACCAGACCGGATACGACGAACCGCTGCTACACACGATGTACGTGGACAAGCCGCTTTCTGGGGTGCTCGCGGTTCAGACACTGTCGCGGCTCAACCGCGCAATGCCCGGCAAGACCGATACGGCAGTTCTCGACTTCGCCAACACTGCCGAGGGGGTCCGGGCGTCGTTCGAGCCGTACTACCGAGCAACGCTGCTAGTGGGTCAGACCGACCCAGACAAGCTCCACGATCTACAGGCAGCGCTCGGGCAGGTGGGCGTCTATGCGCCCGAGCATGTAGACCGGTTCGTCGAGCTGTTCCTCGGCGACGCCGACCGCTCCCAGCTCGATCCGATGCTTGACCGCTGCACCGCCGAGTACGTCGAGCACCTCGACCAGGACGAGCAGATCTTGTTTAAGAGCATGGCCAAGGCGTTCGTGCGGTCGTACTCGTTCCTCTCACTCATCCTGCCCTTCACTAACATCGGTTGGGAGAAGTTGTCGATCTTCCTCGGGATGTTGATTCCCAAGCTGCCGGCTCCGGAAGAGACCGACCTGGCGGCCGGGATCCTCGAAATGATTGACATGGACTCGTACCGCATAGAGAAGCGCGAAGAGATGCAGATGGTCCTAGCGGATGGCGAAGGGGAACTGCACCCGGTCCCGACTGGCGGCGGAAGTCACCTTGTCGATCCCGAGCTAGAGCGACTCTCCGAAATCCTCAGCCAATTCAATGACCTGTTCGGGAACATCGACTGGGAGGACGCCGACCGTATCCGTGAGCGGATCGCGTCCGAAATCCCGGAGAAGGTGCTCGCTGACCAGGACTACGTTAACGCACGTGCGAACAATGACGCCGACAACGCCAAGCTCGCGTTGAACCTGGCCCTCCAGCGGGTCATGCAGGGCATGCTTCGCGACGAGACGCAACTATTCAAGCAATTCGTTGACAACCCGGACTTCAAGGCATGGCTAACGGATGCGGTCTTTAGAACGACCTACGAGAAGAAGGGGATATAGCTAGGGCCTGCGACCGCACTGGGACGTTCTGCTCAGCGGCGCGCTCTATCGCCACCTGGTCCTCCCTTGCCCAGCAGATACGCCGCTACTTGTACGGTCCCCGCTCGTCACCGTCGCCGGCAATGTGTCCGACTCCGGATGATGCGTTACACGGCGGCTTCACAGATGCGTGACACTCCGCCGAGTGCTGGTGGAGGTGAGCGTGGCCGAACCGCGGTATCGGGCCGTGTCGGAGGTTCAGGCCGGGCTTGCGGTGACGGAGGTGGCCGGCCGGTTCGGGGTCTCTCGGCAGGCGGTGGACCGGTGGCTGCGCTGGTATGCCGAGGAGGGCTTGGACGGGTTGGCGACAGCTACATAATCGCCGACTACCTCCGCACGGACGGTCACCGGCTGCGCCGGCTGCGAACGGCCGGCCACGGGCTGAGCGAACTGCAAGGCCTGAGCCGGCTACGGGAAGGACCATGTCCGCGCCCGCACGGCCGCGACCAACCAGCTCGCCGCACTGCTGGAGGCCCTAGTAACTCGCAAGGCGAAGCTCGGCTTGCGGTCGCCCGGTGAGTGGCCAGGTTGTGCCCGATCTGTTCCGTTCCCACCGTTTCGGGCCGGCTTAGCGTTGCAAGTCAACGTCCGTTTCGACAACGATCCGGGGTGAGCCCGATCAAATAGAAGGCCCGGGCCGAGTGGACGCGTGGAGTCGGTCGCCGACCATCTGCCAGTTGGGATCGCTCGTCATCGACGTTGCCTGGACGCCGGCACTCACTAGTTGTCTCAGGTGTCGGTCGTAGCTCGGGTGGGCGGCAAGCTGAGCCTTGACGTTCGGGAAGGCGTATACCGGGATGCCGGTGCCGAGTGCCTCGTTGAGGATGCCGAGCGCGAGCGTGTCGTTGATCCCCAGCGCCCACTTGTTGATTACGTTGAAGGTCGCCGGCACCACGGCAACTACATCCGCCGACGGATGCGGTTCCGGCTCACCAGGCGTTCGCCACTTCACCCGCACCGGATACCCCGTCTGGCGCGCCAAGGCTTCCCGATCAATCCACGTCGCCGCTGTCGGAGTAGCGGTGACGCAGACGGTCCATGCGTCTGCGAGCAGCAGTTCAATCAGCTCATCGATCCGCAGTACGGGAGGAGCCGCACACACCACCAGCGCCAGCACACCAGGTTCAGTCATGCCAGCAGCCCAGCCCGCTCCGCCAGCGGCCGCAGCCCTGGCGTAGGCGCCCGCCGTTCCTTGGCCAGCAGGTCCAGCAGCAGCGTTCGCGCCTGCACGTTGGCGTAAACCACTTCGGCGCCCACCCGCTCTGCCTCAAGAAGGTGCAGCACCGAGACTGATCGATCGCCGGAGGAGATGAACGCCGCTGCCGCCATGTCGACGTGTACCTGGGCCCTTCGGCCGACCAGCACCGCCGGTAACCGCGACGTGTCGAGCCGCGACCCGATCTCCAGCGCCTGATCCGTATTGCCAGCTCGAACTGCAGCCGAGACCGCGTGGATGATGACATTCGTCGGACCAAACCCGGTCCACAGCCGGTTGCGATCTGAGCCGAGAGCCGCCGCCAGGTCTTGGGCCTGTGCAAGGAACTGGCCCGCTTCCTTAGAGCTGCCCTTTCCAGCGGCCATCACGGCAGCCAGCAGTAGCAAGGCTCCCTGCGCAGACAACAGATCCGGGTCATCAACGGCACCTAGGCGGTTGACGCTGCCGAGCACGATCTGTTCGGCGTCGTCCGCTCTCCCGGGCAGCCGCATGAGCCCGCATGCCGCCTGATAGGCGGCCACGGCTGCCAAGCCCTGGTCGTCCGCCAACCGGGCGGCGGTGGAAGCCCGATCGGCGGTCAGCAGGGCGGTGTCACCGTCACCGACCTTGGCTGCCAGCTTCGATGCCGCGATGTAGGCGGCAGCGAGTAGCCGAAACGCGCTGCTGCGATGCAGTCCGCTGGCGTGGCCAGTCATGGCCGTCGCCTGGCTGAGCACGTCCGGCAGCAAACGAGCGGCCGACGTGTAGCTCGCCCGCTGGTAGAGGTTGTGTACCCGGCCAACGCCCCGCCGCACGTCGGCAATCGATGGCATTGGCCCGCCAGGCGCGGTCAGGTAGCTGGTGAGGAAGGTGCGTAGGCCGCTGAGCAGCTCCGGCCGAGCGGCGCCGGAGGGGGCACTACGAGCGTCATCTCCCATGGCCTGCCCTCGATGTGCTGGCACCGACACGTCAACAAGCATGTCGTCGAGCTGTTCGAGCGTAACTCCCAACGCGGAGGCGATCCGGGTTCGATGCCACGGCTGAGGATCTGTTTCGACGTTCTCCCAGCGCACCACGGTTGACCGTTCCACGCCGAGCAGTTCGGCCAGGCGCTCCTGGCTGAACCCGAGGGCCTTGCGTCGCTGACAGAGCCGGTGCCGCTTCAGGGCCACGCCCAATCTCCCTCCGGTCTGCCGCCACTGTAATAACACCCCCGTCGATCCGGCGGGTACGCAAACGCCTCACTTCTGCGTCACTGAGGCTCCTCCGGCGCTGTAGTTCCGGCTCAGCAAGAGCACGAGGCTGGACGCATGGCCCGGGGCGGGTGCTGGGCTCCGGCCGCGTCGTTCCCCCGTACGGCGGCGGCCGTCCCCGCCCGCCCCGGCGCCACTCCACGCACCCCACCACCGGAGGCGCCCACCGATGTCCGCCGTACTCGCCGAGAGTCCCGTGCTGATCCCGGTCACCGACGAGGACCTGGCGCTCGCCGTCCACACGGTCCGGGTCCACGCCCCCGAGCTCTGGCCGCAGGGCCTGCTGTGCCGCAGCGAACGCGTCCCGTACCCGTGCCGCCTGGCCCGCTGGGCCCACGCCGCGATCCACGCCGCGGGCCTAACGGGGGAGCAACTCGGGGAGCAGGCGTGACGGAACAGGGGACACCCGAGGCGGTCGCCCGCTGGCTCAGCCTCGTCGCGGCGGACGCGGAGCTCTCCCCGTACCTGATCGGGGTGGACCGGGACCGGCTGACGGAACAGGTGGCACGAGCGTTGGCCACCGGGACCGACCTGCCGTACCTCGGCTGGTCGGAGGCCGAGCACCGCCGCGCGGAGAGCTATCTGCGGCGGCGCTCGTTCTGGGAGGAGGTCGACGACCGCTGCCGGGGCCTGCTGCCCGAGCGCGACGCCCCATTGCTCGGGGCCGCCCTGGGCCGCCTCACCGGCCGGCCGGACCGCCCCGAGAAGCTGGCGCTGCTGAGCGTCCTGGGCCGCGCGTACCGCCGCTTCGGCCTGCGACCAGAGCATCAGACGGTCATCGACGACGCGCTACGGGCCACCGTGCCCTGGCAGGAAGTCGAGTCGGCAGCCACAACAGCGGGGGACGGCCCGGCCTGGTGGCCGGTGGAGGTGCTCGACCACGATCTGGCCTGTGACGGGGTTGCCATCATCACGGTGCGGCCGTGGCGGCGGCTGCCCTACCGGCCCGGCCAGGCGGTGCCGGTCTGCACGCCGCGCAGGCCCGGCCGGTGGCGTTGGCTGTGCCCGGCGAACGCGCCGCGCCCGGACGGCACCGTCGAGCTGCACGTCCGCGCGGTCCGCGGCGGCGCCGTCTCCACCAGCCTGGTCCACCAGGTACGCCCCGGCGAGCTGCTCCACCTCGGCCCGCCGGCGGACACCGGGCTGAGCCTGCACGGCGGGGACCTGCTGCTGATCGCCGGCGGCACCGGGCTGGCACCGCTGCGCGCGATCGTCGAGCAGGTCGCCGCCGCCCCGGACGGCCGGCAGGTGACGCTGATCGCGGGAAGCCGTGACGTGGCGGGCCTGTACGACGCGATCACCCTCGACAAGCTCCAGCAGGCCCACGACTGGCTGACCGTCGTGCCGGCTTTCTCCCACGACCCGCTCGCCGAGCCGGGGGAGCGGGGCGACGCGCTGACCGTCGCCCTCGACCACCTGCGAGGTGAGCAGCAGGTCTACGTGTGCGGGCCGCCGGCGATGCTGGCGGGCTCGAGGTTGCGGCTGCTCGCCGCCGGGGTGCCGGGCGAGCGGATCCACCTGCCGGATCGGATTCCGTGGCGGTGACCGTCTACCGCAGCCGGCACTCCCTGCGCGGCCCGCTCACCCCGGATCGGATCGCCGCGGTGCCGTTGCCGTCGACCCGACGAGGGCGGCGCGGCTATCGGGTCGACGAAGTCGATGCCCTGCTGCACCGCCTTGCCTTCGAGCTGCAGCGGCGTACGCGCGAGCGGGACGACGTGCGGGCGGAGAACCAGCGGATCAAGGGTGCGCTACGGGCGTGGCAGTCGGAGCAGCGAACGTACCCAGCTCCCTGATCTCACGGCTGGACTCGCCGCTTGGTCGCGGGTGCCCGCCGGGTTTCCGGTCCTCCCGCATCCGCCGGCACGGAGTAGACCGTGTGAGCAGCCCGGGCAACCGGGCTGCTCACACCGTCACGGCCATCAGGATGCTCGCTCGTGCGGGCCGGGCGCGGTGCGGGTGGGGAACTCTTGGTCGTGGTGGGTGTCGGTGTAGGGCAGGTCGATGAGGCGGCGACGGCCGGCACCGACACCGACCAGGTGCCATATCTGGTCGGCGGGGCTCACGCCGGCGGCGGCGCGTAGGTCGGCGGTGGTGGTGGCGATGAATGCTCGTGGCGTGGTGCCGGTGAGGCGGTGGTGCAGGTTCGCCTCCCGTCGTGCGGACGGTAGGTGGAACAGGACCGGCCATGCCCAGGTGCTCATCGCATACAAGCGTTCGTACTTGGCGATCTTCTCGGTGAGGATGTCGAGGCGTTCACGGCCGGTGTCGTATTCGAGGAAGAACGGCACCGAGCGATCCTGCTCGGTCCACACCCCGGCGCCGTCCGGGCGGGGCAGGCCGCTCGGACCGTGGACCATGAGCTGCGGGTCCCCGCCTCTGCGGTAGAACACGCCCGGTTCGTGGAAGGCGGACGCGGGCTGCCAGCGGTCCAGATGGCTGTCGGGGTGGGTGCGGGCGTGGGCGGCCAGGTCGATGAAGACCTGATTGCCGCCAAGCAGGTGGGGTAGGTCCGGGCGGGACGTGAGGGATTGTTTGCGGCGGCGTGCCTGGTCCCGGCGTGGCGGGCCGAGGCCGCGTTGGGCGCGGACGTGGCTGTAGCCGAGCTGGTCCAGGACGTAGTGGTACGGGTAGGAGCCACCATCGGGTTTGTTGGGTCGGAACCGGTCCACCGCGCGAAGGACGGTGAGGCGGCGTAGCCGGCGTTGAGCGAAATCCAGGGACGGGAACAGGGCGGCGGCGATCTGGTCGGTGGTCAGCAGTCCGTGGTCGTAGAGCCAGCCGAGGAGTCGGTCGTCGCGGGCGGTGATGCTGGCCTGCAGGCGCAGCAGCGGATCCGGTGCCGGTAGCGGTTTACGCATGGGCGGCCCCTGGGGAGACACCCCACCCATGAGGGTGTGTCTGGAACCGATCGGCGCCGCTGACAGCGGGCCCGACCTGCGCTGTCAGCGAGAACAAGGGGTCGGCGTGGGGGTCAGTATCAAGGCGGACGGTGAGACGGGGATCGACACCGCCACCGGCATGGCCGGTCACACCGCGTGGAACCCGGGTTGAGAGGGCGGGGGATGCGAATCGGGGTTGGCGCGGGTGGCGGTCGTTGACCTGGATCAGCATGCTCGTTGCTCCTTTGCGGGTCGGGATTCGGTGGATGGGGCGGCAGGTGCACCGGCTGCTGCGCCGCGGCGGGCGGGACGGTGGTCGCTGCGACAGGCCTGGTCAGGTTCGGTCAGGCGGCCGGCTTCCTGACAGGTGGTCTGACCGGTGCGGTTCGGTCTGACAGGAGTCACGGGTTGTCGGTCTGTCACGCGGCCTCCGGGTGGGACAGGTTCGGCGAGGCCGGGGCCAGTGGGGTGGCGGCCTCGGCGCGGAGGACGCGCACGAGTGCGGAGGCGGTGGCGTTGGACAGGCGGTGCCCGTCCGCGCGGAGTTGCCGGGCGAGTTCCTTGCGGGACAGCGGCGTCCCGTGGGTGGCGAGCGTGCGAGCGGCGGTCCGGGCGGCCGGGACCAACGCGGTGATCTCTGGGCCCTGGTCCCGGACCGGCGGGCCGCCGCGGCGGCGGTCCGGGACCGCCCGGTCCTGGTCCGCTGTAGCCGGGACCGCGGCGGTGCGGTCCCGGACCGTGGCAGTGCTCGTGGGGACCGGCAACGGCGGTCCCGGGGCCGGTTTGCGAGTGTCCGGGACCGCGGAGTCCACGACCAGCAGTGGTCCCGGCCGGCCCTGCGTGGGTCGGGCGGTGTGGTCGGGTGGGGCGGGGTCGGCGCGGCCGAGGGCGATCTTCACCATCGTCAGGAAGCCGAGCGCCGGCAGCGCGGCGGCGACCCAGCCGATCACCGACGCTTCGGCCTCCACGACCTGGGCCGCGAGGGACAGGAACACCGCCACGGTCAGCACGGTCGCCGGGAAGGCGACGCTCTTGCCCCAGCGCCGGTTGCGGCGCAGTTCCAAGCCGGCGGCGATGGAGGCCAGTTCCAGGACGACAGCGTCGGCCCAGGCGAGCCAGCCCGGCTGGCCGTGCGCCGCAGCGACGTCATGGACGTGGCGGAACGAGGCTGCGCCGGCCGCGCCGCCGATCAACAGCATGATCAGCACCTGGATCCGGTTCTCCAGCCGCTCCCGCCTCGACCGCGCCTCCTTGGGCGGGTCCGGGGGTCGCTGCTTACGTGGTGCCAACGGCCCACCACCTGTCCACACGCCGTCCGGGTAGAGCCTCGAATGGCGTCACCCTGGTCCGGTGGACCGGTGAGGCAACCGCCAGCCCATTCGGATTGACGAGGATCGAGATCATGTTCGTGCTCCAGCTTCACGTGTAGGTATTCAAGAGCGATGAGGCAGGGCCACCGGTTGCGCTTGCGTGAACCGGGCAGGTTCTCGTGCGGACGCTTGCCGGGGAGTGCCCGGCGCGGTGGGACCCTTTGGGCGTGCGGGCGCCAACCAGCACTTCTCTGTCATCGAGCCAGCAAACCGGGCAGGCACCCGGGCGGCGGGTGTCGCTACAACCCGTACTGCAGGCCAGGATCAACGGGCAGGGCAGGAGGGCGACGGCCAGATTGCGTCACCAGGGTCACGGCTTACGTCACCGGCAGCGCTCGACGAGCGCCACAGTGGTGTGGCTCAACTCGCCGACGAGTGATCCTTCATGCGGGACCTCCCATCTCTCCATGTCCCCGGCAACACCAGCGCGAACAACAGCAGGCACCCGTGCTGAGAGCGCCCGCGCTTGTCTTTCTGACCGAACACCGTAAGCCGGCGGTGCGGGAACGTACATCGAGTACGCCCCGGGAACGCCTGCCGAGTCAACCTCGATTTCCGTGCGGCTCATCACCAAGCCATGACGCCAGTCCAGTGCGTGCAATCCGTCAGGGCGCGTGCCGCCTGGCCGGCGACAGGTGTCCTGGTCCTGGCCCTCAAGCCCCGCTCGAGCCGGCAGCTGCCGAAGCCTCGCCGTCCCACCGGAGCGGCGGATCAGCGACGTCCGCACGATGGAAGGGCTTGCCCTGGTCAGCGATCATGCCGGGGAGGAGGGCACCATGATCGAGGCGGGTGTCGGGTTCAGCGGCGCGCTGGCGTGTTCCAGCGGGACCGGCGACGGGGGAGCTCTGGTCAGTTCCTTCGCACGCAGAACTCGTTGCCGTCCGGATCGGCCAGCACGACGGTGCCGTCGTCACCGACCTCGAGCCGAGTGGCCCCGAGAGACAGCAGCCGTTCGACCTCCGCCTGCTGGTAGCCACCGGCCGGGGCGCGGTCGAAACGCTGCCGGTTCCGCCCCTGCTTCGGGGCCACGGGCGGGCCGCCCCACGCGACCTTCGTGCCGGCGTGCGGTGACTGGATCGCAGTCTCCTCGTTCTGGTCCCACACCAGCGGCCAGCCCAGCGCCTCGCTCCAGAAGAGGCCGACGTCCCGGGTGCCTTCGCAGGTGAGCTCCCCGAGGAAGCCGCACCCGGCGAGGTAGTTGTTGCCCGGCTCGATCACGTCAAACTCGTAGCCCTCGGGGTCGGCCAGGACGACATGCCCCTCCTCGGGGCGCTTCCCAGCGTCGAGGTGACTTCCGCCGAGCCTCAGCGCCGTCGCCACCGTCTGCTGCTGGTCGTCAAGGCTGGCGCTGGTCAGGTGGAGGTGCATGCGGTTCGGCCGCGCCATCTCCGCGCCGCTACGGGCGAACCGGAGACTGAGCTGGGTTTCGTGTCCCGGCAGGAGCACACCACCGGCGTCCTCGAGGATCTCCCGGCCGAGTATGCCGGCCCAGAACTGCGCCACGCGGTCCGGATCGCGCGCATCGAACGTCACCGAGAGGAGTCGCGAGCTCATCGCCCCACGCTGGGCGCGGGCCGGCAGGGCGACAATGCCATTTTGACCGGCACCAAACCTCGGCCGGCGCGACCGCGCCGGGCCTGTCACCGGCTCCCGCCGCCCACGCGATGTAAAAGCTTCTAGACACGGTGTCAAAGACACCTTACTCTAGGCGTGTCAAGGATTCTTTACATGGGGAGTCGATCATGACGCATGAGGAGAAACGCGCCTGGACCATGCTGGTGGTCAGCGTCGTCGGGTACGCGGTCTACGCGGCGGTCGTCCTGAGCCGGGTCGACGGTGGGCCGCTCTCCGCGACCCCATACGCCGGCGTTCTCCTGTGGACGGTCGGCGGCGCCATCGTCGCGAACATCGTGGCCGAGATCGCGATGGGCGTGGTGAACCCGCGGGCGTCCCGCGTCAAGGACGTTCGCGACCGGGAGATCGGGCGGCTCGGCGACCATGTTGGCCAGGCATTCGTGGTCATCGGCGCGGTGTCGGCGATGCTCATGGCGTTGGCCGAGTGGGACTGGTTCTGGATCGCCAACGTCATCTACCTGTGCTTCGTCCTGTCGGCGGTGGTCGGCTCCCTGGCGAAGGTGATCGTCTACCGCACGGGTGTCCCGCAGTGGTGAAGCCGACCCAGGTCACGAACAACATCCGCGCACTGCGCTTCGCGCATGACGAGATGACCCAGGCCGAACTCGCCGAGCGGATCGGCGTGACCCGGCAGACCGTCATCGCCATCGAGCAGGGCCGCTACTCGCCCTCGCTGGAAATGGCGTTCCGGATCGCCCGCGTGTTCGGCGTACGGCTCGACGACGTGTTCCAGTATCCCGAGGAGGCGGCACCATGAAGGCCATCGTCCAGGACACCTACGGCCCGGCGGACGTGCTCCAGCTCCGCGACATCGGACGGCCGGCCATCGGCGACGACGATGTCCTCGTCCAGGTCCGCGCGGCCGGGGTCGACCCCGGAGTCTGGATCTTCATGGCCGGCCGCCCCTACCTGGCGCGGCTGGCGAGCGGGTTGCGCCGGCCCCGGGTGCCGGTGCGCGGCCGGGACCTGGCCGGGGTGGTGGCCGCGGTCGGCGCCCGGGTGACCCGGTTCCAGCCGGGCGACGAGGTGTACGGCACCTGCCTGCGCGGCTCGTACGCCGAGTTCGCTAGCGCACCGCAGCGGCGACTGGCCCGCAAGCCGGCCAACGTGGCGTTCACCCAGGCCGCCGCGGTGCCGGTCTCCGGGATGACGGCGCTGCGCGCCGTACGCGACAGCGGCGAGGTGCGCCCGGGGCACCGGGTGCTGGTGATCGGCGCATCGGGCGGTGTCGGGTCCCTGGCCGTGCAGATCGCCAAGGCGTACGGGGCGACGGTGACCGCAGTCTGCGCCCCGGCCAAGGCCGATTTCGTCCGCTCCCTCGGCGCTGAGGACGTCCTCGACTACACGAGCGAGGAGATCGACCGCGACGGTCCGGTGTACGACGTGGTGATCGACACCGGCGGTGATCGGCCGTTGTCATTGCTGCGGCGTGCGCTCACCCCGCACGGGACGCTGGCGCTGGTCGGTGGCGCGTACGCCAAGGGCCCGATGCTCAGCGGTTACGACCGGCAGATGATCCGCGCGCCGCTGCTGTCCCTGTTCGTCGGCCAACGGCTTCGCAGCGTGAGCGCCGTGGAGCGGGCCGAGGACCTGGACGAGCTACGAGATCTCATCGAGTCCGGCGCGCTGACCCCGGTGGTCGACCGCACCTACCCCCTTGCCGAGGCATCGGACGCGATCCGGCACCTCCGGGACGGGCACCCGGCAGGAAAGGTGGTCCTCACCATCTGAGCTGCTTGTCATAGCGGCGCGCCAGCCTCGCCGCCTTCCGGCGCCGCGACCCGTACGCCGGCACGACCCAGCTGCTCGTCGAGCTGCTGGCCGACCCCTCCGGCCTGGCAGGTTGGCTTCTGCGTCTGATCGATGTCGATCCTGAGGCGGCACTTGTCGTCGGCCAGCGCCGCCTGCCCGGGGTCGCCTGACCGGGCGCCACACGACGCTGAGCCGGTGGACCGCCGCCTTCGAGGCGTTCTAGCTGGGGTAGTCCTTGAGCGGCGCAAACGTGCGGCCTGAGTATCGGCGGCCACCCTTTGTGGCCGCCCTGGTTGTCAGTTGTCGGCAGCCCAGAATCGGACCCGGAACCGTTCGGCGTCCATGATCGGGATGGGGTGGTCTGGTTGTGCTGCGATCCGGCACAACTGGCTCCGTCCGGTGACACTGACCTGGGCGTGGTAGCGGCCCGGCGGCCCGAGCGTCAGGATCGGGCTGGCCTGGAACTCCAACATGCCGGACACGTGCACGGTGCCCTCGCTCAGGGCCAGGGTCACCTGTTGCTGAGCATCCGCGTCCTGCCGGTCGTCGGGTGGGGTCGCGGCCCAGGACTCAAGCACGACCCGGGCGCAGTGGTAGGAATCCGAGGCGCTCATGAGGTACAGGATGTCGTCGCCGGCGGAGCAGAGCGGCACCTCACCGGCGAAGAGGTCATCCAGGAAATCGGCGGCCGCACCGGCAACGATGATGATGCCGTGCTCGGGCGGTAGCAGCGCCTCGACGCTGTCCAGCGGTCCTGTCATCGCCCCTCACAGTAGTTTGTGGGACCTCGCTCTAGAGCGGGCCGGACGGTGGGGTACAGCGGCAGCGGCGAGCCCGGTACTAGGGTCTCCGTTGGCCGTCGAAGCGGCGGCTGGCCGACACGGGGAGGTGTCATGCGGCGTCGTCAATTGCTGGCGTCCGGAATGTTCACGGCGATCGGGCTCAGCGCCGGCGAGCTACTGACAGCAGCGCCGGCCGCCGCCGAGACAACCCCGCTGAAGAGCGTGGGCACCCAGCTGCCGGTAAACGACCTGCGCGCGATCGAGCTCGACGAGGCGCGCGGCCGCCTCTACATCGCCCAGGGGGTCGGCGGCGGGCTGCCGCTGGTGGTGACCGACCTCGACGGCCGGCTGCTGAACCGGGTCACGGCCATCGCCGACATCTCCGACCTCGTCCTCAGCGACGACGGGCGCATACTGTACGCGGCCCAGGACTTCAACCGGATCATCGCGCTGGACACCGCCACGCTCACCACCATCGCCAGCTACCCCGCACCCCCCGGCGCCCACTTGTACACCGTCGAACCGAGCGGCGACAAGGTCGTCGGCGGGTTCATCGACGCCGGCATCGGCTCCGGAGGTCTGCTGATCTGGTCCGCGCCCGGCACCCCGCCGGTGGTCTACACCGGCGGCCCCAACTACCACCCGATCATCGACGCCAGCCCCGGCGCGCCCGGCCTCCTCGTCGCCGGCGACACCGGGTATTCGCCCGTCACCACGTACGTCATCGACGTCTCCGGGGACAGCCCGAGGATCGTCGCCCGGCGGGACAACACCGGCAGCAACCTCATCGACTACGCCGTGAGCCCGGACGGCACCGAGGTGGTGGAGACAGTTGGCCACCCGTACGAGCATCACTCGTACCGGCTGCCGGATCTCGCCGACGCCACTGTCTATCCCAGCGGGGTCTATCCGCAGGACGCCGCCTGGTCCGGGGACGGCTCCACCGTCGCCATCGGCCGTGCCTCGACCGCTACCGGTGACGCCGATGTCTACCTCTACGCCAAGGGCAGCACGGTCCCGACGTACGCCGTCGACTTCCGGAGCAACGACAGCCTCTGGGAGGGCACGCTGCTGGTCAACCAGGCGGGCACCCGGGCCTGGGCAATCAGCTCGACCGACCCCTACCAGGAAACGCAGCTGCTGCACTCCTTCGGGCCGGCGCACCCGCCGAGGCCGCCGGTCACCGACCTGGCCGTCACCGCCCAGGTGGGGACCGGCAAGGAGAAGGGCACCGCGCAGCTCACCGTGACCTGGAGTTCGCCGATCGGCGACGACAACTACTGGTGGATCACTGCGTCGACCAACGGCGGGGCCGAGCGGGAGTTCTGGCGCGGCAAGATGGATGCCAGCGGCAGGTACGCCCTCACCTACTCGCTGCCACGCGGTACCACCACGTTCACGGTCCGGTACCGCGACTACTGGCAGTTCTACCCCGACGGGTACGCGACCGCAGCGCTGCAGCGGTGAGCGCACCGATCCGGCCCCGCGGTCCGCTCGCCCGCCGCAGCGCATTGACGCTGCTGCTGCTTGCCACCGGCCTTGCGGGCTGCGCCCGACCCGGTGCCGCCGGAGCCAGCGCCGTCTGGGACGCCCCAGCGCCCACCGCCGCGGCGACGGGGAGTGCCGTTGCGGCGACGACGAGCGCAGCGGCGTCACCAACGCCGAGCAACCGCTCCGCGAGCGCCTCCGCCAGGCCGAAACCACGCCCGTCGGGCGCAGCGCGGGGCGGCTCGGCCGCCGCCCCGGCGCCGGCCCCGGCCGCCCGGGCCACACCGGCCCCGGAGTTCCCCCGCGGCTACACCCTGCTGTCGCAGACCTGCACCCTCCAGGTCGGCCAGCAGGTGTACGTCTCGCGCAGCGGCAAGACGAAGGGCAATTTCCGCTTCTGCACCCAACGGCTGCGCAAGAACGACACGGGCGGGTACTACCTCAACCCGTACGTCTTCGTCGAGCCGTTCTTCCTCGACGGCAGCCGATGGCTCCCGGACTCGCGTGAGCCGGTGAGCCTAACCATCACCTGCCGGGTCGTTCACGCCGGCGAACAGGACTACTCCCTCACCGCCACCTCGCCGAGCGGGAACGGGCCCGGGCACACCGCGTCCTGCGGCCGGCTGGTGCCGCACGCGGTCACCCCGACGACCGGCGGCGACGCCTACACGATCCGATTCAGCGGATACACCTCGGGCGGTTACTACGGGGTGCTCGCCTTCGACACCGAGGTGCACTTCCCGGGCGCCGGCAAACCGACCCCGGAGCAGCAGGTGACCGTACCGCGCTGACGCGGATGTACCACGACCGCGACCCGTGCGGTGCTTACTCAACGCCCCTCATCGTCAGCGGTGATCGACAGGTGACTTGAGCAACTTTCACTACTAGCGTCGGTCGAACCTGGACAGTCACTACTCGGGGAGGACGTCCAATGTTTCGTCCACGCCACCACCGGAGCGCCCGATGAGGGCGCGCCCACTTGCCGCCGCGGCGACGGCCACCGTCCTGGTCGCCGCCGGCCTCACCATCAACGGCGGCACCGCCGTCGCTCACGGCCCTGGCTACTCCGCCCTGATTCAGCGCGCCTCGTACGGCGTACCGCACATCACCGCCCACGACTTCGCCAGTCTCGGTTACGGCGTCGGCTACGCCCAAGCCGAGGACAACATCTGCCTGATCGCCGAGCAGATGGTCACCGTCCGCGCCGAGCGATCCCGCTCGTTCGGTACGACCACCAGCAACGTCACCAGCGACCTGTTCCAGCAGAAGGCCATCGACGCCCGCGCCGCCGAGCGCTGGCTCACCGGCCCGCGCGACGGCATCCACGCACCCTCCACCGAGGTACGCGACCAGATCCGCGGCTTCGTCGCCGGCTACAACGCCTACCTCCGCAGCGCCAAGGACAAGATCACCGACCCGGCCTGCAAGGGCAAGGACTGGGTACGCCCGATCACCGAGCTCGACATGTGGCGGGCGAACTGGACGCGGATGATCCGGGCCAGCTCCGGCGCGCTCGCCGACGGCATCGTCGCCGCCGCACCGCCCGGTACCGGCGGAACCGCGAGCGCCCCGCAGGCCGAAGCCGTCGTCGCCGCCCGTGACGGCGCGCCGGCCGGGGTGGGCAGCAACGCGTACGGCCTGGGGCGCGACGCCACCGCCAGCGGCGGCGGCATGCTGCTCGCGAACCCGCACTTCCCCTGGGACGGCGGCGAGCGCTTCTACCGAATGCACCTGAAGGTGCCCGGCCGGTACGACGTGGAGGGCGCGGCCCTGGTCGGCGACCCGATCGTCGAGATCGGCCACAACGGCCGGATCGCCTGGTCGCACACCGTCTCCACCGCCCGCCGGTTTGTCTGGCACCGGCTCACGCTCGTGCCCGGCGACCCGACCAGCTACCTCTACGACGGCCAGCCCCGGAAGATGACCGCCCGCACCGTCACCGTCCAGACGCCGGGCGGCCCGGTTGCCCGTACCTTCTACGACACCCACTTCGGCCCGGTCGTCGTGGTGCCGGGCACCTTCGACTGGACGGCGCAGGCCGCGTACGCGATCACCGACGTCAACGCCGCCAACAACCGCGCGCTCGATGGCTGGCTCGCCATGGGGCGCGCGAAGTCGGTGGGTGAGCTGCGGACGGTGCTGGACCGGCGGCAGTTCCTGCCCTGGGTCAACGTCATCGCCGCCGACCGCGACGGCAATGCCCTCTACGCCGACCACTCTGTCGTGCCCCGGGTCACCGGCACCCTCGCGGCCGCGTGCATCCCGGCGCCCTTCCAGCCCCTGTACGCCAGCAGCGGCCAGGCCGTCCTCGACGGCTCCCGCTCCGCCTGTGAGCTGGGCCGGGACCCGGACGCCGCGGTGCCCGGCATTCTCGGCCCGGGCAACCTGCCCGCGCTGGTCCGCAGCGACTACGTGACCAACTCCAACGACAGCTACTGGCTGGCCAACCCGGCTCGCCCGCTGGAGGGGTATTCGCGCATCATCGGCGACGAGCGGACCCCGCGTAGCCTGCGGACCCGGCTCGGCGTGCACCAGGTGCAGCAGCGGATCGCGGGCACCGACGGGCTCCCCGGCAAGGGCTTCACCACCGGCAAGCTGTGGGACGTCACGTTCCGCGACCGGGCGTACGGGGGTGAGCTGGTCCGCGACGACCTGGTCCGGGCCTGCGAGGCGCAGCCGACCGCCACCGCCTCCGACGGCACCACCGTCGACCTGGCCGCCGCCTGCGCTGCCCTGCGCGGCTGGGACCTGAAGGTCAACCTCGACAGCCGGGGCGCGCACCTGTTCACCGAGTTCGCCCTGGCCGGCGGCCTGCGCTTCGCCGACCCGTTCGACCCGGCCGCCCCGCTCACCACGCCGAGCCGGCTCGCCGTCGACGACCCGAGGGTACGCACCGCCCTCGCCAATGCCGTCCGCTAGCTGGACGGCATACCGCTCGACACCCGCCTCGGCGACATCCAGACCGAGCCGCGCGGCGCCGAGCGCATCCCGATCCACGGCGGCCGAGCGGAAGCCGGCGTCTTCAACATGATCATCGGGGTGCTGCAGCCCGGCGTCGGCTACACGAAGGTCCAGCACGGCTCGTCGTTCGTGATGGCCGTCGAGCTGGGCCGCAACGGGCCGTCGGGCCGGCAGATCCTGACCTACTCCCAGTCGGCCAACCCGAACTCGCCCTGGTACGCCGACCAGACCCGGCTCTACTCGGGCAAGGGCTGGGACACCATCAAGTTCACCGAGCGGCAGCTCAAGGCCGACCCGAACCTGGTCACGTACCGGGTGGGGGAGCGGTAGGCCGGCAGCACCCGCTTCGCCAGCGAGGGTCCGG
This sequence comes from Micromonospora sp. NPDC005305, assembly GCF_040607315.1. Lineage (NCBI taxonomy): Bacteria > Bacillati > Actinomycetota > Actinomycetes > Micromonosporales > Micromonosporaceae > Micromonospora > Micromonospora sp. NPDC005305. The sequence goes on from NZ_JBEXGL010000001.1 coordinate 493,900, forward strand.
CGGCCGGCCAGCCGGCCGGCCGTCGCGCCCAGCTCAGCTGCGATCGTCCCCAGCGGTCGCGGCGCGGGGCGTATGGTCGGCGCTGTGGTAGGAGCGGGGCATCGATACCGCTACGTCGGCCCGGCCGACGTGCGGGCCTCGGTCGCGGACGCCCCCGAGGGCTGGCCCATCCGATCACCGGCCGATCTCGACGCCTACCTGGCCGCGGCGGATCCACGCGACCGCGACGAGCCCTTCACGTACGTCATCGACCCTGCCGGCACCCTGCGGCTCGCGTCGAGACGCAGCGAGCACGTCGCCTGCGCCGGCGGTGGGGAGGTCCTCGGCGCGGGCGAGATCGCCTTCACGGGCGAGCGAATCGACTGGGTCGTCACCGAGGTGAGCAACCACTCCACCGGCTACTGCCCCGATCCCACCTCGTGGCTGGCGGTGGCGGCCGCCCTAGACCGGGCAGGTCTCGACCACCCGGAAGGCTTCACCGTGGCAGTCGTCTTCCGGCGCTGCCTGGACTGCGGCGATCGCAACCTCGTCCGCGACGACGACTACAACTGCGCGCTCTGCGGTGCCGAGCTCCCGGAGGATGTGGAACCTCGGCTGGCGGCCCAGCCGGCGACCGACCAGTGTTCGCGCTGACAACAGGAGCCGGCTGATCGACAAGCGCTCCCTTAGGTGGCCCGTCCTCGTCGACTTTGACTCCACCCCGGACCGACTTGAGATCACTGTCGACGCCTATGATCAGATCGACGTCAACGGATGGGCGCAGCTGGAGGTGCTGCACGAGCTGCTGGAGTCCATGGGTCGACCCGGCTGACACCGGAGACCGACAACCCGGAGGCGACGAAGGAGGCCCTGGCCCTGGCCCTCGAGCCCCGCTTCAACCGGCAGGTGCCCAAAGCCGCGCCGCGCAGCTGGCAGCGGCGACTAAGAAGCAGGCCGCGAAAACCGGATCACCGGTCCCGCTCGGGTCAGGTCACGCCGTCTACGGGATGGCGAAGAAGCTGAGGAAACGGAAGGCCAGCCACGGCTTACGGCCCCACGCCCGCAGCTTCCCACGCGCGATCAACGGCCACTGGCCGCTCAGGCCCGCACTCAACAGGAAGAACGACACCGGATCGACCGAGATGGTGCAGTCGATGCGCCCCGGCGCCGTGTCGCTGACCTCGGCCACCCCGTCGGTGAAGAGCACCCAGAACCGGGAAACGCCGCGCAGCCGCAGCTCGTAGCAGGCGCTCAGGCCCCGCACGGCGGCCTGGTCGACGAGGCGAGGCATCGTGGTGTGGATGAACGGCAGGATCAGTTCGACGTGCCGCGGCCGGACGATCGGCGGCTGCCGGAGGGCAGCGGTGATCGCGCTGCCGTGGCTCAGCATGTGCGCGAGCAGATAGCAGCCGAACGCCCCCAGCGGCATCGGGCCCATGGGCGTGTCGACGATCTCCGCAGCGGGTCGGGCGCGGGCCGCCTCGAGGAACGCGGCAGCCTGTCCGGCGATCCGCTGCGCGAGGACGGCGGGGTCGCGCTCGCCGTCCGCGCTCAGCGCCTGGGCGTTCGCGGCGGCCAGCCCGGCCTTCGTCCCATCCCCGTGCGTCGCCGGTCGGCCGGCGGCGATCGTCGCCATGAGTTCGTTGGCCATCGCCAGATGTGCCGCCGCCTCGGCGACGGTCCAGTCCGCGCCGGGGATGGGGATGTCGGCGTCGGGTAGCGCGCCGATCAGGTCGGCCAGCCGCCCCGCCACGGCAAGGATTTCGTTGGACAGGTCGCCGTGCTCGGTGGGGTCAGCCGTCGTCTGGGCCATGACCGCGAATCTTGACCGATCCCGAACCTCCTGTCCAGGGCGCCCTGACAACGGGCGTCCAGCGGCTCGCCTGCGCGACCAGCGGGATGCCCTCGCGGTAGGTCGGCACCGCCGCAGTTCAGCCCAGCTCGCGTTTGGCCTTGGCGTTGGAGACGCGCATCGACGTGGTCATCATCGCGTGGACGTACGGGATGGGCCGCAGCCGAGTTCGAGACGCGCCACGGCCGGCGCGCACCGAACTCGGCTGCGAGCGCCACAGGCAGCCGTCGAGCACCCCAGCCAACGCTCGTACCTGCTGGTGCGACGGTCACCGCAGGGCCGGAGCGGCCCTCCGCCGCCGGCCCGTCCCGCCCGAGTCCCTTAGCGGGCGCTCTGGCCGGCCAGGATCTGGCGCTCGAGCTCGAGGCGTCATCCGCCCAGCGCGGCGATTTCCGCGGCCGAGGCGTTGCCGCCGGTGCACACCACCGCGACGCGCTGGCCGGCGAACGTGTCCGGGCGGGCGAGCACGGCGGCGAGCACGGCGGCTCCGGCGCCTTCGGCGAGGGTGTGCGCGTGGCTGGCCAGCAGCCGTTGCGCGTCGCCGATCTGCTCGTCGTCGGCTGTCCACACTGCACCGATCGCCCCTGGCGGCGGGCGCTCAGCGGCTCGCGCTCGCGATCAGCGGGATGCCCTCGCGGTAGGTCGGCACCGCCGGAGCCCAGCCCAGTTCCCGCTTGGCCTTGGCGTTGGAGACGCGCATCGAGGTGGTCATCATCGCGTGGGCGTACGGGATGGGCCGCAGCATCCAGCTCGGGACCCGCCACGGCCGGCGCGCCCCGATCGCCGCCGCCAGCGTGTCCAGGTAGTCGCCCCAGCGCACCGGCTCGTCGTCGACGATGTTGTATGCCTGCCCGGCCCGCCCCTTCTCCAGCGCGGCCACGGTCGCCGCGGCGGCGTCCTCCAGGTAGATGAAGTTGGCGTAGCCGCCCCCGGAGGGCACGGGCAGCCGGCGCTTGCGCACCAGGTTGACGATCATGTCGGTCATGCGGTCCTGCCCGTAGAAGAACCCGTAGCGCAGCGCGACGCCCTCCACCTCGTCGGCCGCGAAGACCTGCTCCTCGGTGGCGCGGATCGCCGCCACCGCCTCGCCGAGCTTGCCGCCCGCCGGCTCGGCGAACGGGTCGTCCTCGCTGATTGCGCGCGGGCCGTGATCCCGGTAGCCGTAGCCCAGCACGATCGACTGGGTGACGAAGCGGTGGGCGCCGACCGCCCGGGCCGCCGCGAGCAGGTTTGCCGTGCCGGTGGTACGCAGGGCGTTCGTGCCCTGGAGCGCCTCGCCCATCTTCGTGGTGCCCAGCGCCGTCAACTCGTGGACGACCGCGTCGGCCCGCACGTCGCGTATGGCGGCGAGCAGGTTCTCTCGATTCATCACGTCGGCCACGACGGCCTCGGCGCCAGCGTCGCGCAGCCGCTCGGCGTTGCCTGGGCTACGGCTGATCCCGACCACCTGGTGGCCGCCGGCGATGAGTTGGCGGGTGAGGGGCCGACCGACGGCGCCCGAGGCGCCCGCGAGCAGAACTCTCATGGCTGGGGTTCCCTTCTTCGGGTGTCACCCCGGTAGACGAGCGATCGGCCCGGCATGTGATGGCCGGTCGGTGTGTCGTCCGCCACCGCCGGCCCCGGCCCACCCCTTGCCAAGCCGCGGCGGAGGAGCTACCTGCGGGATCAGGCGTCGTTCGGCGCCGGCTGCCCGTCGAGGCAGGTGTGCGACGCGAGTCCGGGTGGGTGTCCGAGGAGTGGCTCGCCTACCTGGCCTGGGCGACGGAGCAGGCGCACGGCCGGGGCATCGAGCCCGACGAGGTGGAGATGGCACTGTTTCACGACCGTTGGGTTTGACGGGGGCAGGTGCAGGCGGGGGCCTCTCTGCTTAGCAGGTCGTCAGAGCCTGTTCTTGACTGTGGTGTGCACGCCGTCGTACGTCGCGACCGCCTCGCAGGTCAGGCCAACCGAGGTAGGCGTCTGGCCCAGCAGCGCCGACGTGAGGGTGTAGTTGGCGGTGCTGTTCACCGACCAGCCGTTCTCGGTCTCCCACGCTTCCTGGAGCTCCACCCCGGTCATCGACACGAGAATGTCGTGCCGAGGCCAGCGCGCCTCTCGGCATCCCGCTCAATCGCGGTCCGGCACTCCCGCTGAGCTTGCTCCTTGGTGAGGTCGTTCCGACCGACGAACCAGGTGCATTCCTCCACCGGGTCAGCCAGTCCGAACGAGACGGTTGAGCAGTCCGGCACCAACGCACAAATGATCAAGGCCGCGAGATGGCCGTTTGTCAGCCGCCCGGATGATGACGGTCCCAGCACGGGACACCAGGGTGTTCCCGTGCAACCTCAACAATTCACTCCAGGCAACAATCAGCCTCAGGTGCCGGGCCCGGCCCAGCCGCAGGCTCCATACGCCGGCTCCGACGTCACGGCCGCCCCTCAGCCGGCAGTCCCGTACTCCGCGCCGCCGGTTGCCCATCCGCCGCAGTCGGCGGTGCCCTACTCGGGCCCGCCCGCCGCCTACCCGCCGGGCCCCTACGCGCCCCAGCAGGCATATCCGTATCCGGCCCAGCCGGCGCCATACCCGCCGCAGTTCGCCGCGCCGCTGCCGCCGCCGGTCTACACCCGGGAGTACATCGGCGCTGGGTTCCACGCTTTGCACATCACGCTGAGTGTCTTCACGGGAGGATGCTGGCTCCCGGTGTATGGGCTGCTCTACTACAAGAAGTCCCGGCCGAAGACGGTGACCACCTACGGTCGGTGAAACACCCGATCGCGGTCGAGGGGGCACCCCGGGGCGAGGGCCGCTGGTCAGAACCCCTGCGGCCGTAGCGCCCGGTGGTGCCCACCAGGCGGTATCTCCCGGGTCGCCTGCGACTGCGCCGTGGATTGACACAACCGCAGCTCGCCGGCCTGGATCTCCACTCCGCCCTCGTCCAGGCCATGCTTTATCCAACCAGCGCGGCCCAGCGAGGGCGGTTCCCGGATGGGGGAGCGCCGCCACCGACAGACCCGGCTCGTATGGTGGCGGGGCGCGGCAGTCGGCTCGGGGAGGGTGTTCCATGCTCGCGGAACTGGCAGCTCCGCCGGCCGTCGAGGCCGAGCGGGTGATCACCGCCGTCCTGGCCGACCTGCGCTCCGGTGACCACCGGGGCGTGGTGGTCGACTCGCCGCCGGGCGCCGGCAAGTCCACCCTCGTGGTCCGCGCCGCCGTCGAGCTGGCCGCCGGCGGTGAGCCGCTGATCGTCGTGGCGCAGACCAATGAGCAGGTCGACGACCTCATCGACCGGCTCGCCCGCAAGGCCCCCGAGCTGCCCATCGGCCGGCTCTCCGCGACCGACTACCAGCCCACCGACCGGGTGAAGGGCCATGAGACGGTCCGGGTGGCCGCCAAGGTTGCCGACCTCGGCGGTGCGGCCGTCATCGTCGGTACGGCCGCGAAGTGGGCCACCGTGGCCGAGGGCGTCTGGCCGTGGGCGATCGTCGACGAGGCGTACCAGATGCGGTCGGACGCGCTGCTGCGCGTGGCCGGGCGGTTCGAGCGGGCGCTGTTCGTGGGCGACCCGGGGCAGCTCGACCCGTTCTCCACGGTCGAGACCGCGCGCTGGACGGGGCTGACCTGGGATCCGATGCAGTCGGCGGTGGCCACCCTGCTGCGGCACAACCCGGAGCTGCCGGTGCACCGGCTGCCGGTGTCCTGGCGGCTGCCGGCCACCGCCGCGCCGGTGGTGGCCGCCGCGTTCTACCCGTTCACCGGGTTCCGCGCCGGCACCGGGCCGGCCGACCGGGCGCTGGCCCTCACCGAGCCGGGGCCGGGCGACCCCTTCGACGCGACGGTCGAGGTGGCGGCTTCAGCCGGCTGGGCGCTGCACGAGCTGCCCGCCCGGCACACGCCGCGTACCGATTCCGAGGCCGCGGCAGCGTGCGCCGCCCTCGCCCGGCGATTCCTGGACCGTGGACCGGTCGGGTTCTCCGAGCAGGCGCCCGACGGTGCGCCGGTGACCGCGGACCGGATCGCCGTCGGGGCCGCGCACCGCGACCAGGTGGCGGCCATCCGGTCGCACCTGGGCGCGGCCGGCGCGGGCATCACCGTCGACACCGCCAACCGGCTCCAGGGCCGGGAGTACGACGTGACGATCGTGCTGCACCCGCTCTCCGGCCGGCGGGACGCGACCGCGTTCCACCTGGAGTCCGGGCGGCTCTGCGTGCTGGCATCCCGGCACCGGCACGCGTGTGTGGTGGTGGCGCGGGCGGGGATCGCCGAGCTGCTCGACGCGCACCCGTCGACCGAGCGGGTGCACCTGGACGTGCCGGTGAAGTTCCCGGACGGTTGGGAGGCCAACCACACGATGCTCGCCCACCTCGCCGCGCGCCGGGCCTCCTGACCAGGGATCGCCGACTCAAGGAGCGGTTGCGGGAGAACCTCCTCTCCCGCACCGATGCCGAACACGAATGGCGCACCCGGTCGGGTCGTCCCGTCCATACGGCCATTCCGAAGCGCCGCCACTGCGAACGCATCCACCGTCAGCTCAATGCCGACATGGTGGGGTTCTCCACAGGACCTGCGGTGGCCCCGGGTAGCCACGTCCGACCCCGCGCCGGAACCGATTTGGATCTCCCAGGCAACCCTGTTGTACTGACCAGTCAGTACAACAGAACAGGGAGTCGTGGGTGAGGAAGTGGTTTGTCGCGTCGTTCCTGGCGCTCGTCATGGCGGTGGTCGCCGCCGTACCCCATCCCGCGGTGGCCGCGCCCGCAACGGGGTCCACCGCGTCCACGCAGGACCGTCTTGTCGCGTTCCGGGCGTGCCTCGATCGCGAAGGGGGCTCGTCGCTGCTGCGTCGGGTGGCCAACCTGCGGGAGTGCGCGGAGGAGGCCGGATACTCCGTCGAGGTCCTGCGGGGGTGCCTGGCCGCGGGTGAGGGCGCCCCGAGCCTGGCCGACCGGATCACGCGGGTGAGTGACTGCCTGGACGAGGCCGGCCTGCACGTGGCCTCGGTGATCGGCCGGCTGGCCCTCTACGTCGAGATCGTGGACATCTTCCGGTCCGCCGCGGTGGCTACCGCCACCGACGCGCGGGACCTCGCGCAACGGGTCGAGGCGGACCTGACCGCCGGCGGCCGGAACCTGGCGGAGCTGCGCGCGGCAATGGAGCGGCAGGTCGGCCGTCCACTGAGCGTCATGGGCGCCATCGGGGAATGGTTGCGGGTGGCGGCCGAGCTGGGCGAGCTGTTCGCCGACGCCTCGACGGCCCTACCCGAGATCAACAAGCATCTCGACGAGGCCAACCAGGGGGTCGCCCAGGCCAACGCGGCGCTGCGACAGATGAACGGCGCCATGGTCACGGTCAACCAGGCGTTCGCGGAGATGAACGCCGGGCTGGCGCTGGCGGACCAGGGCATGACCCAGCTCAATGCCGGCATCGCCCGGGCGAACGCCGGGATGCGGCAGGCCGTCAAAGGTGTCGAGCAGGCCAACGCCGGACTGGCCGAGGCGAACGCCGCGGTGGCCCGGCTGCGCCTCCTCGCCCCCTCGTTCACCGGCCTCGGTGGGATCGGCGGCCGGCTGTTCGACGGGCTGTGGGAGGCCTACGACCGGCACACCGCCGTCCAGCCGCAGTACGACCTCGCCGACTTCGCCGGCCGGCCGCTGGAGGACGCGCTTGCCTCGCTCGTCGCCGACCTGATCCCCGGCGTCGGCGACGTCAAGGGCGTCAGCGAGGCGGTCTACGGCCGGGACCTGGTCACCGGTCAACCGCTCAGCGGCGTCGAGCGGGCCCTCGGCGCGATCGTCCTGATCCGCTACGCCAAGCCGCTCTACAAGGGCGCCGACAGCGTCTACAACGCGGCGCGGCTGCGCGGGGTCTTCGACGCGATGCAGAAGGGCAACGATGTCGTCGACAGCCTCCGCAGCACCGGCAAGCTTCCCCCGAACTACATCACCCAGGCGGAGGCCAGCTCCCGGTACGGCTGGGAGAAGGGCAAGGCCCTCGCTCCGCGCGCCCCGGGCAAGGCACTCGGCGGCGACGTGTTCCGCAACGACGACCTGGTGCTCCCTGACGCGCCCAGCCGGGTCTGGTACGAGGCGGACATCGGCCAGAACTACGCCATGACCCGGGCGAAGAACGCCGGCACCCGGCTGCTCTACTCCAGCGACGGCCTGATGTACGTCACGCCCGACCACTACGAGTCGGTCTACTACGTGGGCCGCTACAAGTAGCCCGTTCCGGCGGGGAGCCGGCCGGTCGCCGGCTTCCCGCCACTCCGCGCCGAGCCCGAGGAGTCGACATGCCGCACGACGAGGACCCCGCCCCGCCGGAACGCCTGACCATCGACCTGTCCGGCGTGTACGACGTCGACCAGCTGCACACCGTCCTGCGCCGCGAGCTGCGTTTCCCCGGCTGGACCTCGCGGACCTGGTCCGGCTTCAACGACGTGATCCGGACGATGGTCGAGCTGCCTCGCGAGATCACCTTCACCGGCTGGGCCGCGCTGTCCGAACGGCTGCCCCGCGACAGCCGGATCCTGCGCGAGCTGTTCGACGACTACCAGGCGGCGCACCGGGGCGAGCCTGGGTGGGAGTCCACGGTCCACTACCGCGACTAGCGTGCTCTTCGCCGGTGCGGCGGCTGTCACTTGCCGTGCGGGTCGTGCGCGTTGAGGGTCGCGACGACCTGGTCGTAGTCGCCGCGCGCCTCGCCGTAGCGGAGGAACTTCACCCGCTCGACCTGGATCTCCCGGGCGTCGGGCTGCGCCTCGATCAGCGCGACGACCTCGCTCACGAACTCGTCGAGCGGCATGGCGAACTCGCTGGTCTCCTGCCCGGGCATCAGCGCGGTACGCACCGACGGCGGTTCCAGCTCCACGACCTTGACGGTCGTGTCGGCGAGCTGCAGCCGGAGCGACTCGCTGAGCATGTGGATGGCGGCCTTGGACGCGTTGTAGCTCGGGGTGACCCGGAGCGGCGCGAACGCGAGGCCCGAGGAGACGGTCATGATCGTCGCGTCCGGCTGTGCCCGCAGGTGCTCGATGAACGCGGCGATGAGGCGGATCGGGCCGAGCAGGTTGGTCGTCACGGTCGCCTCGGCGGAGTCGAGGAACGACTCGGGCTGGTGCCAGTCCTCGACGCGCATGATGCCCGCCATCGTGACGAGGACGTTGAGGTCCGGGTGCTTCGCCAGCACCTGCGCGGCCGCCGAGGCGATGCTCGCCGGGTCCGCTGTGTCGATCGCGACGGTGTGGATGTCCGGGTGTTCCGCGGCGACCTTCTCGAGCAGGTCGGTGCGCCGGCCGCCGATGATGACGGTGTTGCCCCGGGCCTTGAGTTCGAGGGCGAGGGCGAGACCGATCCCGCTCGTGGAGCCGGGGACGAAGATGGTGTTTCCGGAGATGTTCATGCCTCGAGCCTGGCCCACCCTTGCGGTTCGGGGGCAGAGACCGGTTATCGGGGGATCGGCAATCTCTGGTTGGCCCGCACGGCGGGCGGATACTGGGATCATGGACCGCGCAGCCCTGGCCGACTTCCTCCGCCACCGCCGTGAGGCGCTGCAGCCCGCGGATGTCGGGCTGGCCACGGGTGTCCGGCGGCGCGCCCCCGGCCTGCGGCGCGAGGAGGTGGCGGCTCTGGCCACCATGTCGACCGACTACTACACGCGGCTCGAACAGCAGCGCGGCCCGCAGCCGAGCCCGCAGCTGCTGGCGTCCCTCGCCCGGGCACTGCGGCTGAGTCGCGACGAACGCGACTACCTGTTCCGGGTGGCCGGCCACAACGCCCCGGCGTCGATCTCCACCGCGACGCACGTCGCCCCGGCGCTGCTGCGGGTGCTGGACCGGCTGGCGGACACCCCGGCGCTCATCCTGTCCAACCTCGGCGAGATCCTCGTGCAGAACCGGATGGCCGAGGCCCTGTTCGGGGACCGGTCGGGCCACACGGGGCTGGCCCGCAGCGAGATCTACCGGTGGTTCACCGACCCCGCCGAGCGGTCCCGCTACCCGGAGGAGGACCGCGACCGGCAGAGCCGCGCCCAGGTGGCCAACCTGCGCGCCGCGTACGGGTCGATGGGGCCGCAGTCGCGGGCCGGCGAGCTGGTGCGGGCGCTGCAGAAGATCAGCCCCGAGTTCGCCGAGCTGTGGGAGCGGCACGAGGTCGCCCAGCGCTTCGCCGACCACAAGACGCTGATCCATCCCGAGCTCGGCCCGATCGAGCTGGACTGCCAGGTGCTGTTCACCGAGGACCAGTCCCAGGCCCTGCTGGTGCTCACCGCGCCGCCGCGCAGCGAGGGTTACGAGAAGCTGCGGCTGCTCGCCGTGCTGGGCACCGAGCGTTTCCCCGCCGACACGGCACCCCGCTGACGGGCCGCTGACTCAATGCGCCGCCGCGCGTGAATCCGGCACAGGAGGGACCATTCACGCCGCCGGGGATTCCCGGCTTTCCTGTCGGCCTCCCGTCACGCAGGGTGTTCATCTGATCCGTCTCGGTCGATAGCGTCGGTGCACTGGCCGTCGACGAAAGGCCGACGATGAACCACAACCCGTACCCGTTCTCGCGTCGGCGCCTGCTCGCCGGCGCGGCGGCGGCCTCGGCGGTCACCGTGACCGGCGTGGCCGTCGCCCCGACCGCCGCCACGGCGACCCCCGTCCGCGCCACCGCGCCGCTGGTCACCCGGGACCGGGTCGCCACCGCGGCGCTGCGGGCACCCGACGGCACCGCCGCGGCGGCGGCGTTCAAGGCGGACTTCCACGCTCGGCTGTCCGCCTGGCTGGCCTTCTGGTCGGCGAACTCACCCCGCGCCTGGAGCGCCCCCGTCCACGTGGTCGGCCGGGTCGCCCCGGCCGGCGACGCCCTCACCCTGCACGCCATCCGCTACCGGCGCGACGACGAACTGCGCGCCGGCTTCGTGGCCGGGCGGCGGGACCGTGGCCACACGGCGACCGTGGCCAGCCTGCACCACCACTTCCCGAGCGTGCGCGTCCTGCCCGACGGCGCGGTCCGGGTCGGCGACGGGCCCGCCGGGTTCACCGGCGCGCCCGGGCAGGTCGCCTTCGCGGTCGCCGCCTGCCGGGAGCTGTGGGGCGACGGCGACGCCACCGCCGCGCGCTGGGCGGAGCACGCCGGCCGGGCGCTCGCCCGGGCCGGGCAGCCGGCCGACGCCGCCTCGCACGCCGGCTGGGCGGCCTTCACCCGGATCAGCCTGCGCCGCGGGCTGGGCACCGAATCGTACGAGTGACCGGAGGTAGTACATGTCCCGCAACGAGTTCCGCTTCGTGGTCGACGGCGTCGACCTGACCCCCGAGCAGCAGACCCTCATCGCCGGCGAGATCCAGAAGGCCGGCCTGGCCGCCCTGGGCACCGCCAACGCCAAGCTGACCAACCCGCTCACCCTCGGCCACGGCAACCTCAAGCTACGCCCCGAGTGGTACGGCCTCTGGGTGCTCGACGGCCCGTTCGCCCAGGACCTCGGCCAGAAGATCAACGACATCGGCTTCTGGATGCAGCGGTGACCGACGCCGTCGGGCGCACCGACCCGCCGGAGCGGATGTGTCCGAGCACGCCGGCGGCGAACGCCACGGTGTTCCTCGGCATGATCACTCCGGCGGGGCGGGTCGCCTACGTGACGCCGGCCGTGCCGGCCGAGGTGGCGCTCGCCGCGGCCGGCGACTCCGACGCCCCGGTTGAGTCGCGTGTCCGGCTGGCCGGCCCGTGCGTCACGTCGTCCTGCGGCTTCTGGACCGGCGAGCACTGCGGCCTGGGCGCCCGCATGGCCGCCTCCTACGCGGAGACGGCCGAGCCGGGCGAGGAGCAGTTGCCGAAGTGTGCGATCCGGCGCACCTGCCGGTGGTTCGCCGAGCAGGGCCCGGCGGCCTGCCCGGCCTGCTCGCACGTGGTCACCGACGCGCGCTGAGATTCAGTCGCCCGGGGGCGTGTAGTCGGTCTGCGTCCGGGTCGCCTCGTCGACCTCGGCCGGGGTCAGCAGCGGTGTGACGCGGGTCCGCAGCCCGCGCGCCGCGCCGATGCGGATGGCCAGCGCGGCGGCGGTGCGGTGGTCGGGCAGGTCGCACAGCACGTAGGTGTCGTCGTCGGCGAAGGCGAAGTGCATCGACATCAACTGCCCGCCGGCGTCCTCGACCAGTTTCCGAACCACCTCGGCGCGCTTGGTGCCGCCGTCGCGCGTCAGCCCGCCGATCCCGTCCGGGGTGTAGACGGAGCGCAGCAGGAAGGCGGGCATGTCAACTGCCGCCCTGCCGCTGCACCCGCTCGGCGCCCTGGACCTTGGCGCGGCCCTGGTCCCGTTCCGAGCCCGCGGCGCCGGTGGCGGTGTGCAACCGATGCCGCTTGCCCGTACGTTCCATCTCCGCGCCCTGGCGGCCCGGCGCGCCGCTGCCCGGGTGCCGGTTCGCCCGCGCCGACTCGCCGCCCGGATCGTGCTTGTTCTGCTTGTGGCTACCCATGGGCCGCGGTTACCCGCTGCCTCCACCGCTAGTCATGAACCCGTCCCGGCCACGGCGGTCGTGACCCCCGGTACGTGCCACGGCCGTGGTGCGGCAGCGGCGTCCCGACACGGGTCGGCCGTCGCTGGTTCCCGTGGCCGGGCTCCCCGCGTTGTCGGACCGGTCGACTACCGTCGGGACGTCATGGAGCCGCGGTTCGGCGAGGCCATCATCGGGCGGGAACACCCCGCGGCCCTGCTGCGCGCCGAAGTGGACCGGGTGAGCACCAGCCACGGCGGTCTCGTCCTGGTCGCCGGGGAGCCCGGCATCGGCAAGACCACGCTGGTCAGCGCGGCCGCCGACGAGGCTCGGCGGCGCGGGGCGCTGGTGCTCGGCGCGGCCTGCTGGGACTCCGACAGCGCCCCCGGCTACTGGCCATGGGTGCAGGTGCTGCGCCGCCTGGGCCGCCACCCCGACGACTGGGCGCGGGCGCAGGACGCCGCCGGCCCCGGCCTCGCGGCGCTGCTCGGCGAGGGCACCCGCGCCGACCCGGCCGGCGAGGAGCCCGGCGACGACGGCGGCCGGGCGGAGTTCGCCCTGCACGACTCCGTGACCACCGCGCTGGTGGCCGTCGCCCAGCACCGGCCGGTCGTCGTCGTCCTCGACGACCTGCACTGGGCCGACCCGGCCTCGATGCGGCTGCTCCAGTTCGCCACCCAGCACACCTGGTTCGAACGGCTGCTGCTCGTCGGCACCTACCGGGACGCCGAGGTCGAGTCCGGCGAGCACCGGCTCCGGCCGCTGCTGCTGCCGCTGACCGCCAAGGCCACCACCATCACCCTCACCGGCCTGGCCCGCGACGAGGTCGCCGCGCTGATCCGCCGCACCGCCGGCCGCGACCCGGGCACCGACCTCGTCGACGAGGTGCACCGGCGCACCGGCGGCAACCCGTTCTTCGTCGAGCAGACCGCCCGGCTCTGGCACACCGACGGCCTCGCCACCACCATCGCGCCCGGCGTCCGCGAGGCCGTGCGCCGCCGGCTCGACCAGCTGCCCGCCCCGGTGGTCGAGGCGCTCACCGTGGCCGCCGTGCTCGGCCGGGACTTCCACCGTCAGGTCCTCGCGGCCTGCGTACCCGGTCCCGTCGCGCAGGTGGACCGGCTGCTCGACCGCGCGGCCACCGCCCGGCTCGTGCTGGCCCGCGGCGGCGGCCGGTTCGCCTTCGCCCACGACCTGGTCCGGGAGACCCTCTACGACGGGCTGACCGACGCCGAGCGCCGCGCCCGGCACGCCACCGTGGTCCGCGCCGTCGACCGGTCGGCGGCGCTGGCCGAGCGGCTCATCCCAGCAGACCTGGCCCGCCACGCCTGGCTCGCCGGCGCCGACCTCGACCCGGCGCGCACCGTCGAGCTGCTGGTCACCGCCGCCCGGGACGCCGGCGGGCGGCTGGCCGTGGAGGAGTCGGTGCAGCACTTCCGCCGCGCGCTGGAGGTCGCCGAGGAGCCGGCCGGCCGGGTCAAGGTGATGCTCGAACTCGCCCAACTGCTGCAGCACGTGGGCACGCAGGCCGAGGCCGAGCGACTGCTCGCGGCCGCCGCGGCGCTGGCCCGCACGCTGGACGAGCCGGCCGTACTGGCCCGGGTCGCGCTCACCGCCTACCGGCAGGAGGCGGCGGCCCGCCGCCGCACGGGCGCCGCCGAGCTGGTGCGCGAGGCGTACGGGCGGTTGATCGGTGAGCCGGAGCCCGGGCGGGGGACGAGCGCACTGGTCACCGACCTGATCACCGCCACCGAGACGTTGGCCCGGCACGGCCGCGACGACGAGGCGCTCACCTTCAGCCTGTGGGCCCGGCACGACACCACCTGGGGGCTCGGCACCGCGGAGGACCGGGCGGTGGTCACCGCGGAGATCCGGGAGGTGGCCCGCCGCACCGGCGACCGGGAGACCGAGCTGTGGGCCACCTCGCTGCGCTGGGTCGCGCTGCTGGAGCTCGGCGACCCGCGCTTCCACGACGAGCTGACCGCGTTCGTCACCGGCTGCCGGCAGGGCGAGGTCGCCCGCCAGCGGATGGCGGCGGCCATCGACAGCGGCATCATCGCCGGGTTCCGCGGCGACTTCGCCGCCGCCGAGGCCCACTTCGCCGAGATGGACGGGTACGGGGAGTGGGAGCACTCCGACCACGCCTTCATGGGTCAGCACCTGCGCTGGTGCCTGCTGCTGCTCCGGGGTCGTCTCGCCGAGGCGGACGCCCTGCTCGACGAGCCGGTGGCGGCCGGTCACCCGCAGCGGGAGCTGCTCCGGGCCATCACGGCCGCCGAGCGGGGCGACGCGGACAGCGCCGTGCGGCTCACGGCCGGGATCGAGGCGGCCGGCACCACGTACCCGCGGCCGGTGTCGCCGCTGTGGCTGCGGCTGCGGGCACAGGCGGCGGCCGCGAGCGCCGACCCCGACCGCTGCGCCGAGGCGCGGGCGGCGCTGGAGCCGCACCGGGGCCGCTGGATGGCGGCGTTCTTCGGCTGCGACATCAGCGGCCCGGTCGACCTCTGGCTGGCCGCCGTCGACGCCGCCGGGCAGCGGTGGGACGACGCCGTGGCCGGCTACGAGGCCGCCCGTGACGCCGCCGACCGGATGGGTGCCCGGCCGTGGTCGCTGCTCAGCCGGGCCGGGCTGGTGGCCGCCCTGACCGCACGCGGGCGGGCCGGCGACGCGGTCACGGCGGCCCGGCTGCGCGCCGACACGGCGGCCGAGGCGCGGGGGCTCGGCATGACCCAGGTGCTGCACCGGCTGGGCGAAGTGGACGCTCCGGATCTGGTCAGCGCCGGACCCCCGGCTCGACCACCCGGCGCGGGCCTCGCCGGAGCGGCGGCGGCCGGGGCGGATCACGCCGTTGCGGTGCCGGTATCGGCCGGAGCGGGCCACGGCGTCGGAGTGCCGGCCGGAGCCGGTCAGGCCGTTGCGGTGGCGGCGACCGCACGAGCCGACCATGCCGGCGGGGTGCCGGCACCGGTCGGAGCGGGACGTTCGACCGGCGGCTCGGCCGATGCGCGCGTGATGGGCGCAGACCGGGACGCCGAGCCGCAGCCCGCCGCCGCGCCCGAGTTTCGGAGGGACGGGGCCGTGTGGCGGCTCGCGTACGGCGGCACGGTCGTGCACCTGCCCGACGCCAAGGGCCTGCACGACCTGCGGCTGCTGCTGGGCCGGCCCGGTGTCGACGTGCCCGCGGTGGAACTGCTCGACCCGGCGGCCGGCCCGGAACTCGTCGCCGCGCGCCGGCTCGGCGGGGATCCCGTGCTGGACGACGAGGCGAAGGCCCGCTACCGGCAGCACCTGCGGCGGCTCGACGACGAGATCGACCGGGCCGCCGTACGCGATGACGCACCGAGGCTGGCCGCCCTCGACGCCGAGCGCGCCGCGCTGCTCGACCAGTTGCGGGCCGCCGCCGGGCTGGCCGGGCGCAGCCGCCGCCTCGGCGACCAGGCCGAGCGGGCCCGCAAGGCGGTGACGGCCCGGATCCGGGACACGCTGCGCCGGATCGACGAGCGTCACCCGGGGCTCGGGGCGCACCTGCGGGAGTCCGTCGCCACCGGCAGCACCTGCCGCTACCTGCCACCGGAACCGGTGCCCTGGCGGCTGTGACGGTGGGGGGCGTCGCCCGGTGCGGGCGACGCCCCCCACGTCAGCGGCGGTTGTAGCGGTACATGGTGAGCGTGCCGAAGACGGCCACGAACCCGGCGCTCCACAGCAGCAGCCACATGGTGTTCGTCGCGTCTGACGACCCGGCCATGGCGGCGCGGACGGCCGCGACCAGGTGGGTGACCGGGTTGGCCTTGACGAACGCCTGGAGCCAGCCCGGCATGGTGACCGGGTCGACGAAGACGTTGCTCAGGAAGGTCAGCGGGAACAGCACCATCATGCTGACCCCCATCACCGACTTCTCGCTGCGCAGCACCAGGCCGAAGAACGTCCACACCCAGGAGAACGCGAACGAGAAGATCACCAGCAGGCCGATGCCGGCCAGCACGCCGACCGGCCCGCCGGCGGGCCGGAAGCCGAGCACCAGCCCCACGCCGAGGATGACCACCGCGGCGAGCACGTAGCGCAGCACGTCGCCGAAGATCATGCCGACCAGCGCGGCGGGCCGCCAGACCGGCAGGGTACGGATGCGGTCGAAGACGCCCTTCTCGATGTCGTTGTTCAGCCCGACGCCGGTGTACATGGTGATCATCACGACGCTGGTCACCATGATGCCGGGCAGGAAGAACTGCAGGTAGTCCCGTGGGCTGTCGGCGAGGGCGCCGCCGAACAGGTACGTGAACATCAGCACCATGATGATCGGGAACGCGGTCACGTCGAACAACTGCTCGGGCACGTGCTTGATCTTCAGCATGGCCCGCCAGCCGAAGGTCAGTGACGCGGACAGCGCGCCCGGCCTCGGCGGACGCTCGCCCGGGGCGAGGACCGTGGCCAGCGCCTCGGCCGACGGGACGTAGATGGACGGGGGCCGCCCGGTCGTGGTCGCGGTGTCGCTCATCGGGCCGCCTCCAGTTCGTCGTCCCGCTCGTCGGCCCCGACGGCGGGGTGGTCGGTCAGGGCCAGGAACACCTCGTCCAGGCTCGGCTGGCCGAGGGAGAAGTCGTCCACCACGATGCCGGCGCGGGCCAGCTCGCCGAGGGCGCGCGCGGCCTGCTCGCCGGCCTCCAGGTCGGTGCCGTCCTCGCCGACGCGGGCGGTGAGCGCCACCGGGTCCGCCTCCAACTGCACGGGCACGCCCAGCGCGGCCCGCAGCACCTGCTCGGCCCGGGTTCGCTCCCCGGCGTCGCGCAGTCGCACGTGGACGGTGCCGGAGCCGACCGACGACTTCAGCTCGCCCGGGGTGCCCTCCGCGATCACCCGGCCCTGGTCGACCACCGCGATCCGGCCGGCGAGCTGGTCGGCCTCGTCCAGGTACTGGGTGGTCAGCAGGACCGTGGTGCCGTGCGCGACCACCGCCCGGATGATCTCCCACACCTGGTTGCGGCTGCGCGGGTCCAGCCCGGTCGTCGGCTCGTCGAGGAACAGCAGGTCCGGCGTGTTGAGGATGCTCGCCGCGATGTCGATGCGCCGCCGCATGCCGCCCGAGTACTTCTTCACCTGCCGCCCGGCCGCCTCGGTCAGCCCGAACGCGGCGAGCAGCTGGTCGGCCCGCTGCCGGGCCGCCGGCCGGGCCAGGCCGAGCAGCCGGCCCAGCAGGACGAGGTTCTCCGCGCCGGTCAGGTCCTCGTCGAGCGAGGCGTACTGGCCGGTGAGGCTGACCCGGGCGCGGACCGCGTCCGCCTCCGCGACGACGTCGTGGCCGAAGACGCGGGCCCGCCCGCCGTCCGGGCGCAGCAACGTGGCCAGCACCCGCACCGCGGTGGTCTTGCCGGCGCCGTTCGGCCCGAGCAGGCCGTAGACGGTGCCGGCGGGGACCTGGAGGTCCAGGCCGTCGAGCGCGCGGGTCGAGCCGAACGACCGGACCAGGCCGTCGGCCTCGACGGCCAGGCCGGTGTTCCGGTTACTCATGATCACTACCTCTCTTCGTGTTCTCAGGAGACGTACGGGCGCGCCGCGCGGCCCTCGCGCAGCGCCAGACCCCACCAGCAGAGCTCGTCGAGGAGCACCAGGGCGTCCTGCCGGAGCTGCTCCTCGACCCGCCCCGTCGGCTCGCCGTCGAGCAGGTCGACGCCGACGGTGTCGCGGACGGTCGTCGCGTGCAGGGCGGTGAACACGGTGCGCAGCTGGTCGACCGCGTGCAGGCCGACCGACCGGCAGCCGTACGACACGAAGCCGACCGGCTTGGCCTGCCACTCGTCGTAGGCGTAGTCGATCGCCTGTTTCAACGACGCGGGGAAGCTGTGGTTGTACTCCGGGGTGACCACCACGAACGCCTCCGCGCGGTTCACCTCCCCGGCGAACGACCGCATGGCCGCCGTGGGCTCGGCCGGCAGGCTCGCCGGGAAGTCGTACCCGGCGAGGTCGAGCACGGTCACCGCCAGCCCGTCCCGGCCGCGCGCCTGCGCGACGAACCAGCGACCGATCCGGTCGCCGATCCGTCCCTCCCGGGTGCTGCCGATGATCACGGCGAGCCGCAACGGCGTCATGCTCCCTCCCCGCTGGTGTCGGGCCTCAACCCGCAGGCGCCAGACGCCGACCGGCGGCCCGCCAGATCCGATCTGGCGGGCGCGTGTCGGGGGCTGCTGCTTCAATCGGCGCCGGAGACAAGGGGGGTGGCATGACCGAGGTACGCATCGCGCGGTGGAGCGCCGACGACCTGGCGCTGCTGCGGCAGCTCAACGCGCCGGAGGTACGGGCGCACACCGGTGGCCCGGAGACCGACGAGCAGGTGCTCGCCCGGCACGAGCGCTACCTGCGCGGCCCCGGCCCGCGCAGCGGGCACATGTTCACGATCGGGCTGCCCGACGGGACGAAGGTGGGCAGCGTCGGCTACTGGCCGCGCGAGTGGCGCGGCGAGCCGGTCTACGAGATGGGGTGGGCCGTGCTGCCGGCGTACCAGGGGCGCGGGCTGGCGAGCGCGGCGGTGCGCGCGCTGATCGCGGAGGCCGCGGCGCACGGCGACCGGCGTTTCGCCCACGCCTACCCGTCGGTGGACCACCCGGCATCGAACGCGGTGTGCCGCAAGGCCGGGTTCACGCTGCTCGGCGAGACGGAGTTCGAGTACCCGCCGGGGCACCTCATGCGCTCCAACGACTGGCGTATCGAGCTGACGCGAGAGGGATGAGGCGGGCACGACCGATTTGCCTCTTCGCACGGGAGGTGCGGCACCGCCGCCGAATACCGGATTGCGGACAGTGCGCGACCGCCTGGTCGCCCTACGCTGCCGACGGCACATGACGCACGGGGGCGTGTCTCGTCAGCTGCCCCGCGGATCCCCGTGCGCACACCGACCGGAGAGGGGACCTCCTGTGTCCGTCGCACGTCGAAGTCTCGCCGCGTTCACCGTCGCGGTTCTGGCCGCCGCCCTACCGGCCACCGCCGCCTCCGCCGCACAGGAGCAGGATGTCGGGCTGCTCCGGCTCACCGTCACCCAGCCCGACGGCACCGCCGCCCGGGGCAGCGTCGACCTCGCCGCCACCGACGACAGCCACTCCGAATTCCTGCAACTCGACGAGTCCGGGCAGCTCAGCGTGGAAATGCCCGCCAACGACTACAAGATCATGATCACTCCGGCGTACGTCGACCCCGACCTGCCGGACGACGGGCTGCGGCAGTGGGTGCCCGGGAAGACCGGTTACGCCCAGGCCCAGGCGTTCCGCGTGACCGCGGGGGGCACGACGGACGTCACCGAGCGGCTGCTCCCGCCGAGCCCGCTCACCGTCCGGGCCCGGGACGCGATCACCGGCGCGCCGATCACCCGGGTCTGCGCGTACGCCGACGGCCGCGGCGGCAACTGCGGCGACAGCGAGCTGACCATTCCCGGGCTCGTCCCCGGCCCGCAGCGGATCCGCGTCTACACCGAGGACGGCAACCACCTGGCCACCGACGCCGAGGTGACCGTGGTCGAGGGCGACACCGCCACCGCGCTGGTCGACCTGACGCCCGCCGCCCACCTGGCGACGACCGTGGTCGACGCCACGACCGGCGCGCCAGTCGTGGGCGCCTGCGCGACAGTCGCGCCGGCCGGCACCGGCGAGCTGCCCAGCGTCGGCCCGCTGGCCTGCTCCGACGAGACCGGGCGCCTCCGCCTCGACTCCGTCGAGGCCGGCTCCTGGAACCTGTTCGTGCGTCCGACGGGCGACTCGCCGTACGGGGCGCAGTGGGTCGGCCGCAATGCCGGCACGGGTGACCCGACGAGGGCCCGTACCGTCACCGTCGCCGCCGGCCGGACCGTCACCGTCCCGCCGGTCCGCCTCGACCGGGCCGGGACCATCACCGGCACCGTGACCAGCGCCGCCACCGGCGCGCCGGTGACCTCGGGTGAGGTCTCCCTCGCCCACTCCTCGGGCCTGTCCCACCTCAGGTGGGGCACCTACCTGGACGGTCAGGGCACCTACCGGATCGACTGGCTCGGCCCCTACCGCTGGCCGCTCCTGTTCACCACCACCGACCACGCCCTCCAGTGGTCGGGCGGGGTCCCCGTCCGGGGCCAGGCGAAGCCGGTCACCGTCCGGGCCGGTGGCAGCACCTCCTACAGCCCGGCGCTGAAGCGCGGCACCCTGGTGACCGGCGGGCTGACCAACCCCGCGGGGCGCCCGGTCAACGCCGTGCTGACGTTCCACAACGCCTCCACCGGCGAGGTGGTCGGGTCGACGTGGGACTACGACGGGCGGTACGAGACGCGGGTGCTCGGCCGGCAGACCGTCACGGTCGACTGGCAGTGGGGCGGGTTCGCCCACTACGCCGGTTGGTACGACGGCGTCGCCGACGCCGCCGGCGCGAAGCGGGTCACCGTTCCCGCCAGCGGCACGCTGACGGTCGACATCGGGCTGCGCCCGTTCCCGCCGGACTGAGCAGACGGACCCCTGGTCGGGTGTGCGGCGCACGCCCGACCAGGGCCGTCGTCAGCGGGCGGTGTCCAGCCGGGTCCGCTGCTCCGGGGTCAGCTCCAGCTCGACCGCCGCGAGGCTCTCCTCCAGTTGCGCGACCGAGGAGAAGCCGACCAGCGGGATCGCCGGCACGTCCCCGCCCAGCAACCAGGCGAGCACCACCTGGTTGACGGTCGCCCCGGTCTCGTCGGCGACCGCGCGCAGCGCCGCGAGCCGGGCCGGGGTGCTCGGCAGGGCGTACTCCTCGCCGAGCCGTTCCGGCTTCGCGTAGGCGCCCTTGAGCAGCGGCGAGTACGCCACCAGGGTGAGCTGCGGCTCGGCCCGCAGGTAGCTGGCCAGGTCCGGGCCGACCCAGCCGACGTCGCCGTCCGGGTCCAGCTCGCTCGGCAGGTCCGGCCGCCGGGGCAGGTAGCTGCGGTGGTACTGGAGCACCTCGTACCCGGGCAGGCCGGCCGCGGCGGCGAGTGCCCGCGCCCGCTCGACCCGCCAGGCGCGGTGGTTGCTCGCGCCGAGCAGCCCGACGGTGCCCTCGGCGACCAGCTCCGCGAAGCCCTCCACGGTCTCCTGGAGCGGCACGGCCCGGTCCTCGATGTGCGCGTAGAGCAGGTCGAGCTTCTCCACGCTCAGCCGTTCCCGGCTGCGCTCAGCCGACTCGCGGATCACCTTGGCGGACAGGCCCTCGGCGTTGTCCAGGTAGCTGGTGCCCGGGGCGAGGGGACGGGCGCCGAGCTTGGTGGCGATGGCCACCTCGTTGCCGATCCCGCGGCTGCGCCGCCAGCGGCCGAGCAGCTCCTCGCTCTCCCCGCCCTGGCCGCCGTTGTGCCAGAACGCGTAGTTGTCCGAGGTGTCGATGAACGTGCCGCCGGCCTCGACGTACCGGTCGAGGATCGCGTACGAGGTGGCCTCGTCGGTGGCGGTGCCGAAGAGCATCGCGCCGAGGCTGAGCACGCTGACCTCGCGCCGGGTGGCCGGGTCGGTGCCGATGGTGCGGTAACGCATGGGTTCCTCCCCGTCGAGACGTTGCCACCACCCTCCACCTTCGAGTGCGCGCGAAGTCAAACCTCACCAGGGGAGCACCCCGTAGCCGCCGCCGGCGTCCATCTGGTAGCCCCAGAGCAGGCCGCTCGGCCCGTCCGCCGGCAGGGTGGCCAGGTGCACGCTCACCTCGGCGCCCTCCTCGGGGGTGCGGAAGCCGCTGTGGTGGTTGAGGTCCGTGGCGCAGTGGCCGGGGTTGGCCGCGTTCACCTTGATCGGGGTGCCCCGCAGCTCCTTGGCGTACATGGCGGTGACCATGTTCAGCGCCGTCTTCGAGGACGGGTAGGGGATCGAGGTCAGCGCGAACAGGGCGCCCTCCGGGTCGGTCATCACCGCGATCGAGCCGACCTCGCTGGAGACGTTGACGATCCGGGCGGCCGGCGCCCGGCGCAGCAGCGGCAGCAGCGCGTTGGTCACCGCGACCACCCCGAACACGTTCGTCTCGTACACCTCGCGCAGCGTGTCGAGGGTGGTCTCGCTGGGCAGCCCGGCGCCGTCGGCGCGGATGATGCCAGCGTTGTTGACCAGCACGTCCAGGTGGCCGTACTCCCGCTCAACCAGCTCGGCCGCGGCGGCGACCGACGCCGCGTCGGTGACCTCCAGCGGCACGAAGCGGGCGTCCGCCCCCTCGGCGCGCAGCTTGTCCGCCGCCTCCCGGCCCCGCGCGGCGTCCCGCGCCCCGACCAGCACGGTCATCCCGCGCGCGCCGAGCTGCCGGGCGGTGGCCAGGCCGATTCCCTTGTTGGCCCCGGTGACCAGGGCGATCGTCGTCGTCATGCCGTCGAGGCTGCCGCCGGTCGCGAGCCGGCGGAAGAGGCCCGCCGAGGCTGGTACCGGCGGTACCAGCCTCCGCGGCCGGCGGTGCGGCAGGCTGGGGGGATGAGCACACTGCGCCGCGACGAGCTGGCGGGGTTCCTGCGCACCCGCCGCGCCCGGTTGCGCCCCGCCGAGGTCGGCCTCCCCGAGGGGGTACGCCGCCGCACGCCGGGCCTGCGCCGCCAGGAGGTCGCCCAGCTCGCCGGGATGTCCATCGACTACTACATCCGGCTGGAGCAGGGGCGCGGACCGCACCCGTCCCGGCAGGTCCTCGCCGCGCTGGCCCGGGCGCTGCTGCTCAGCCGGGACGAGCGGGCGTACCTGTTCCGGGTCGCAGGGGAGAGCCCGCCGGACGCCGTCGGCCCTTCCCGGGAGGTGCCGGCCGGGTTGCGACACCTGCTCGACGCCATGACGGAGACACCCGCCTACCTGGTCGACGCCGCGTACGAGATTCTGGCCTGGAACCGGCTGGCCGCCTGGTTCGTCGGTGACCTGTCGACGGTGCCGGCCGGCGAGCGCAGCATGGTCCGCTGGATGTTCGGCCGGGAGGTGCCGGAGTCGCACTGGGCCGACCCGGAGGTGCTGCGCTTCGCCCGGACCACGGTGGCCGACCTGCGGGCCGCGTACGGCCGCTACCCGGCCGACCCGGCGCTGGCGGGGCTGGTGACCGAGCTGCTCGGGCTGTCCCCGCGGTTCGCCACGCTCTGGGCCGAGCACGAGGTGGGGGAGCGGCGCCCGACCGTCAAGCGGGTCGCCCACCCGGAGCTGGGCCCGCTGGAGTTCGAGTGCCGGGTGCTGCACGTCCCCGAGACCGACCAGCGGCTCATCGTCTACGTTCCCGAGCCGGGGTCGCCGACGCAGTCCGCGTTCCGCCGGGCCGCCGAGCGGGTCGGCTCCTGAGCCCGCGACCGGGGCCGGCGGCCCGGCCCCCGGTCGCGGTGGCGGCTCAGTCCGGGATGTAGTCGAAGGTGTCCGGGTTCGGCCCCTGCCGGCCCGCCTCACCCTTGTCCAGGCCGTTGATCCGGTCCATGGACGCGTCGTCCAGCTCGAAGTCGAAGATCCGGAAGTTCTCCTCGATCCGGCTCGGCGTGGTCGACTTGGGGAAGACGATGTCGCCGCGCTGCACGTGCCAGCGCAGCACCACCTGGGCCGGGGTCCGCCCGACCTCCTCGGCGATGTCGACGACGGTCGGGTCGTCCAGCACCTTGCCCTGGGCGATCGGCGACCACGCCTCGGTGAGGATGTTGTGCGCCTTGTCGTAGGCGCGCACCTGCTCGTTGGCGAAGTAGGGGTGCACCTCGATCTGGTTCACCGCCGGCGTGATCTCCGCCTCGGCGGCCAGCCGCTCCAGGTGGGCCACCTGGAAGTTGGACACGCCGATCGACCGGACCCGGCCGTCGCGCTGCAACTCCTCCAGCACGCGCCAGGTGGACACGAAGTCGCCGTCGTAGCGGGTCGGCAGCGGCCAGTGGATGAGGAACAGGTCGAGGTAGTCGAACTTCAGCTCGGTGAGGGTCGACTCGAACGCCTTGCGGGCGTCGTCCGGGCGGTGGAAGGCGTTGCTCAGCTTGCTGGTGACGAAGACCTCGCCCCGGTTCAGCCCGGAGGTGCGCACGGCCTGCCCGACCTCGGCCTCGTTGCCGTACATCTCGGCCGTGTCGATGTGGCGGTAGCCGATCTCCAGCGCCGTGCTGACGGCCTGCACGGTGTCCTTCGGCTCGATCTGGAAGACCCCGAAGCCGAGCTGCGGGATGGTGTTGCCGTCGTTGAGCGAGATGTCGGGAACGCTGTTCGGGGCCATGAAGCCTCATCTCCGATCGTCCGGGTGCCCGGGAACGCTTCCACGCGCGGCGCCGGGCCTTGCCACCCGGGTTCTCTACCCGCTGGTCCCGGCTCGTCACGGCCGCCGCCGGGTGATCTGCGCCGCCCGGGCCGGTTCAGCCCGCCTGCGGCTGCTGGCCGGCCTCGAAGAGCACCGGCCAGGGCCGGGCGGCCGCCGCGAGCGCCGCCGTCGCCGGTGGCGGCTCCGCGGCGGCCAGCACCTCGGCCGCGAGCTGCCCGAACATCGGGGCCGCCGGGTGCCCCGCCCGCGCCGGCCAGGCCGCCGAGGTCCGCCTGACCAGCGGCGCATCGACCAGCGGTCGCCAGGCGATCCGCGGCTCGCGGCGGGCCACCGGCTCCGGTTCCAGGGCGACCGCGCCACCGGCCAGCAGCAGCCCGAACAGGAACTCCGGGTTGCGGGCGGACCGGACCCGGGCCGGCGCGAAGCCGTGCCGCCGGCAGACCGCCAGCAGGTGCCCGTGCCAGCCGGGCGCCGTGGCCGGCGGCGCGGTGATCAGGTCCAAACCGGCCAGGTCGGCCAGCTTCACCTCGCGGGCCCGGGCCGCCGGCGCGGCCCGGGGCAGCAGCACCCCGACCGGCGCGTCCACGGCGGGCCCGAAGCGCAGCCCGGCCTCCTCCACCGGGTGGTGCAGCAGGCCCACGTCGAGCCGCCCCTCGGCCAGCATCCGCCGCTGCTCGGCGCTGGTCAGCTCGTGCAGGTCCAGGTCGAGTCCGGGCGCCCGCGCGGCGAGCCCGTCGAGCAACGCCCGCAACGTCACGGCCGGGGTCTCCGGGGGTACGCCGGCGCGCAGCACACCGAGCGCGCCACGGCGGACCTGGTCGACCAGGTTGCGCAGCCGGCGCTCCCCGGCGAGCAGCTCGTCGGCCTCGCCGAGCAGGAGCTGGCCGGCCGTGGTGAGCCGGACCTGGCGCCCCGACCGGTCGAACAGGGTGGCGCCCAGCTCGCGCTCCAGCCGCTGGATCGACTGGCTCAGCGGCGGCTGCGCCATGCCCAGCACCTCGGCCGCCCGCCCGAAGTGCAGCTCCCGGGCCACCACCACGAAGTGCCGCAGGTGTCGCAGCAGGTCCACGACGGGCACCCTACGCCCGCCCCGGTCGCCACTGGTTAGCGTGTCGGGGTGAGCGGGGAGCGGATCGAGGAGATCTTCCGGCGGGCCGGGATCAGCGGCTGCCTGCACGTCGAGGACGTCGACGCGCCGGGGCGGGAGGTGGCGTTGCGGGCCGACGAGCAGGTGGTGATCGCCTCCGTGTTCAAGATCCTGCTGGTGCTGGAGTTCGCCCGGCAGGCCGTCGCCGGCCAGCTCGACCCGGTCGAGCGGGTGCTGGTCGGCGCGGCCGACCGGCTCGGCGGCTGGGGCGTCGCGGGCTGCGCCGACGACGTGGAGGTGTCCCTACGCGACCTGGCCTACTTCGCCATGTCGGTCAGCGACAACACCGCCGCCGACCTGCTGCTGCGCCGGGTCGGCCCGGACGTGCTGCCGATGCTCGCCGCCGAGCTGGGCCTGCCGCGTACCCGGATCGTCGGCGGCCCCCGCCAGCTCGTCGAGACGATGCTCGCCGACGTGGGGGCCCGCACCGAGGCCGACTTCGCCCGGATCTTCCCCACCCTGCCGCCGGAGCGGGTCCGGGCAATGCGGGTGTTCGACCCGGAGCACACCACCTCCAGCACGGCCCGGGAGATGACCCGGCTGCTCGGCCTGATCTGGCGGGACGAGGCGGGGCCGCCGGCCGCCTGCGCGATGGTCCGCGAGCTGATGGCCCGGCAGCTGTTCTGGACCCGGCTGGCCGCCGGCTTCCCGCCCGGCGTCCGGGTCGCCGGGAAGACCGGCACCCTGCCCGGCCTGCACCTGGAGGCCGGGGTCGTCGAGTATCCCGACGGCGGCCGGTACGCGGTCGCGATCTACGCCCGCACCGAGCGGCTCAGCACCCGCCGGATCGACGTGGACCTGGCCATGGGCGAGGCCGCCCGGGCCGCCGTCGAGGCGCTGCGCGCCGGCTGATTTCCCTCGCCGAGCCGCCCCGTACGAACGGCCGTGACCTGCGGTGATATCGGAACGGGTATCGAGCCTTCCGCCGGCCGATCTTGGACACCGGCGGGCGGCCGGTGGTGGGGTGGGCGGACCGATCAACCTGTCCCGCACGGGGAGGACACTTCATGCTCGACAAACGGCCCTACGACCGTCGCCGGTTCCTGCGCGACGCCGCCGTCGGCACCGCCGCCGTGTCGACCGCCGGCCTGGTCGCCGGCGCATCCGCCGCGCCGGCCCAGGCCGCCCCGGCCGCCGCGGCCGGGCCCCGGCGCTCCGGCGCGGTCAGCTTCCGCTGGTGGGGTACGTCCGGCTGGCGGATCGACATCGGCGACCGGACGGTCCTGGTCGACCCGTACCTGAGCCGCTACGACACCGGCCTGTTCACCGGCGCGTTCGACGAGAACACCCCGCTCACGGTGGACACCACCGTCGTGGACCGGATCGTGGACCGGGCCGAGAACATCCTGGTCACGCACACCCACTGGGACCACTTCAACGACGTGCCCCACATCGCCGGGCGCACCGGCGCCCGGGTCGTCGGCACGCTGACCGCCTACCACCTCGGGCTGGCGTACGGGCTGCCGGGCGGGCAGCTCGCGCCGGTGCGGGGCGGCGAGGTGCTCGACTTCGGCGCGTACACGGTCGAGGTGGTCAGCTCGCTGCACAGCCGCAACGGCGCCTGGTCGATGGCCTTCCCCGGGGTGCGGGTCACCCGCCCGCCGAAGCCGGAGCGGATCTCCGACCTGCCCGAGGGCGACACCCTGGCGTACCAGATCCGCGTCGACGGCGGCCCGTCGGTGTTCTTCATGGGGGCCAGCGACTTCGCCGAGCGGAACCTGGCCGGGCTGGCTCCTGACGTGGCGATGGTGGCCTCCGCCGCGACCACCGCCACGGCCGACTACGTGCCCCGGCTGATGGCCGCCCTCGATCATCCGAAGGTCGTGGTGCCGGTGCACTGGGACAACTTCGAGACGCCGCTGACCAACCCGCCGACCGTCGCGCCGAACGACCGCAAGCGCCTCGACGACCTGATCGCCGCGGTGCGGAAGGCGTCGCCGCGCAGCCGTGTGCTGGTGCCGGAGTACCACACGGCGTACCAGTTCTGAGGATCGGTCGCGGAGGGGCCGGGCCACGGGGGCCGGTCCCTCCGCTCAGCCGGCGGTCAGGTCGCGCAGGGCCAGCACCGACTTCCAGTTCCGGGTGGTCGCCACCACGCCCAGCTTCTTCTCCAGGTGAGCGTTGGTGAACTTCGTCCGCCCGTAGCCGCCGTCGGGGAAGTGCAGGTGCACCTCGCGCCCGTCGACCGTGAACTCCAGGTTCTCCCCGGCCGGCGCGGCCAGTTCCTTGACCCGGGCCGGGCTCGGCGCGGCCGAGAGGAACGCCACCAGCATCCGCGTCGGGTCGTCCTGCTTCCCGGCGTACGGGCTGGCGGCGGCGACCGCCGCCAGCTCGTCGCCGCTGCGCACCAGCACCGGCACGCGCAGGTCCAGCTCGTCGGCGAGCTTGCGGGCGATGCCCTCGGCCAGGAGGTCGTCCTTCGTCGGCGGGCTGCTGAAGACCACGTTGCCGCTCTGCAGGTAGGTCTTGACGTCGGAGTGCCCGAGGTCGGTGACGATGCGGCGCAGGTCGGCCATGGCCAGCCGGGTGCTGCCGACGTTGACGCCTCGCAGCAGGGCGGCGTAGCGGGTCACGGGGCCTCCTCGCGCTGGCGTCACTCGACCACCAAGCCTAGAGCGTGTGGCGGGCCCGGACCCGAACGGTGGTGGCTCCGGCCCGGTCGGGACAAGGTGGACGGCCGGGCGGACCTCGGCCCCTCGGCCGATCCGTCGACCCGGATCGGCCGGCCGCCGGCGGGGGTCGCACGTGCGGTCAGGTGACTCGCCTTCGTGACGAATTTGTGACCTGCGGCCGCCTCCCCCGCCACCGTCGCAAGTGGTTGCCTGAAGACAACATTCCCCTGGTCAGCCGCCGCCTCTGCGGCGCCGACGGGGGGCAACCGCACACCCGACGGCGGTGGCCGGAGCTGATCACCGCCTCACGGCAGGAGGCACCACGTGCGAATGCGACGACCGAGCCGGATCGCGGCCGCGGTGGCGGGCGTGACAGCGCTCGCCTTCACGGTCTCGGCCCCGGCCGAGGCCAACGATCACGAGAACCTTCCCGGCGAGCCGACCATCACGTTGCCGATCAACGACAGCGCGGCGGGCGGCACCTACAACCAGGACTTCACCCGGGTCTACGCCAACACGACCCCCGACGGCACCCCGGTCTACATCTACGTCCCGAAGGGCACCCCGCTCGACGGCACCGCGCCGGCCGGCGTGGCCAGCCTCGACCCGCAGTTCGACCACAACCCGGGCGACGAGTTCGTTCCCTGCGCCACCGCCACGGCCGCGCAGTTCACCCTCACCCAGGCGCAGATCAACTACGTCGGCGACAAGCTCGCCGACCAGATCGTCGCGGTGGACGAGGAACACTACGGCCCGATGGACGCGGCGGACCCGGACGAGCCGGCCAGCGACTCGCTGGTCATGCTGGTCTACAACATCCAGGACGACGCGTACTACGACTGCGCGGTCACCTCGTACACCGCCGGCTACTTCGCGCCGGACTTCATCGACAGCGTCGGCATGAACGTCATCTCGGTCGACGGTCTCGACTGGGCCAACCGGGTCGGCCCGAACGACTCGCCGTGGCGGGACGCCAACCCGGCCAACGATCGGCCTGAGCTGTACGAGGGCACGGTCGCCCACGAGCTGGAGCACCTGCTGCACAACTACAGCGACCCCGGTGAGCTGTCCTGGGTCGACGAGGGCCTGGCCGACTTCGCCATCTTCCTCAACGGTCTGGACGCCGGCGGCTCGCACCTGACCAACCACCAGGTCCTGTACGAGGAGACCTCGCTGACCCGGTGGGGCGGCAGCCTCGCGAACTACGGGGCCGCGTTCACCTACTTCCAGTACCTCTGGGAGCAGGCGGGCGGGAACGGCGACGGCACCTACACCCCGGACAAGCAGTACGACGGCACGGCGGGTGACCTGCTCATCAGGACGATCTTCGAGGAGCAGGCCGACGGCATGGCCGGCGTGCAGAACGCCATCGACGACTTCAACGCGGCGACCGGCGCGCACCTGCGCAGCGCGGCCGACCTGTTCCGCGACTGGTCGGTGGCGGTCTACCTCGACGACGAGGACTCGCCGATCTACGACATCAAGGCGTTCAACTTCGGCGACCCGGCCGACACCTCGTGGACCATCGACATCGCCGACGACGTCTTCTGGGGCGGCCGGGGCAGCTACCACGGCGCCACCCCCGAGGCCAAGTGGGCGCGGCTGAAGAACCGCCCGGACACCACCGCCGTGCCGTTCGGCATGTCGGTCGAGCGGTTCCGCAACCCTGGCCCGACCGTGTCGCTGGCCTTCGACGGCGACGACGAGACGGTGATCGCGCCGCACACCGGCACGACGCACTGGTACGCCGGCTACGAGAGCCAGGACGACAACATCCTCGACGTGACCACCTCCGGCGCGGTCACCTCGCTGGACTTCTGGAGCTGGTACTTCATCGAGGAGGGCTGGGACTACGGTTTCGTCGAGGCGCTCGTCGGCGGCAACTGGGTGACGGTGCCGGTGCGCAACGACGCCGGGCAGGTCGTCACCACCGACGACGACCCGCACGGCAACAACGAGGAGGGCAACGGCCTGACCGGCACCTCCGGCGGCGAGTACTTCGTGG
Organism: Micromonospora sp. NPDC005305; assembly: GCF_040607315.1. Lineage (NCBI taxonomy): Bacteria > Bacillati > Actinomycetota > Actinomycetes > Micromonosporales > Micromonosporaceae > Micromonospora > Micromonospora sp. NPDC005305. The sequence goes on from NZ_JBEXGL010000001.1 coordinate 524,116, forward strand.
ACGACCCGGTCTACCTGCACCTCACCGCCGACCTGCCGGCCGGCACCACGGACGTGCGGTTCCGGTACTCCACCGACGCCGCGTACATGGACACCGGCTGGTTCGTCGATGATGTCCGGGTCAACGGCGCCGCGGCGAACCTCACCTCCGCGGCGGGTAACTGGATCAGCACCGACGGCGTGCAGGACAACAACTGGACGGTCCAGGTGGTCAGCCACTGCGACCTTACGCCGGGCGTCACCTCGCCGGGGGAAACCACCGACGGCGCGGGCAACTGGGTCTACCGGTCCACCGGCGACCAGTTCACCGCCAGCGGCCTGCGGACGAAGTGCGCCAACGGCAACCAGGACGACTTCGCCGTCCTGATCTCCAACCTGCCGACCGGCGACCTCACCTACCTGGACGCGGACTACACCTTCCGGGTGAAGAACACGGGCAACGGCAAGTAGCTCCGCCATCCCGTTCGGGCCCGCGCCGCACCTCGGCGCGGGCCCGACGTCGTCCGGAGGTCAGGAGTCCCGGTAGACCGGCAGGCCGAGGCTGCGGCGTACCTTGTCGGCCTGCGCGCCGCCGTCGTGCGCGGCGGCGGCGCGGATCTCCCGCATCAGCGCCTCGGCGCTCCCGGCCTCGGCGGCGAGCCGCCAGTGCCGCAGGGCCACGTCGTTCTCCTTGAGCAGCGCGGCGACCGGGGCCTGCGCCGCGGCCGGCCAGACGGTGGTGCGGAGCTGCTCGGCGTGGGCGGCGTTGGTGGTGGCGACCGTGCTGGCCAGGCCCCGCACGGTCCGCCAGGGCCGGCGTGCCTTCAGCGCCTCCTCCAACTCCTCCAGCGCGGTGTTGTACGGCGCCACGACGGCCAGGTAGCGGCCCTTCGCCTCCTTCACGGTCAGCGGGGCCGGCGCGGTCGGCGACGGTCTCTCCCAGGCCGGCAGGGCGGTCGTCTCGGTGCCGCCGCCGCAGCCGGCGAGCAGCAGCACCAGGGCCAGGGCGGCGGGCCAGCGGCGCACGAGGTCTCCCATCCGGTGGGCAGCGGGGTCACCGAGTCTAGGGGTGACCCGGCGGCCTGTGCCGGCCGCCGCCTATTCGGCGACCGGGAGCACGACCTCGTTACGTCGCAGGAACCACGGCTTCCACGGCGGGTCGTAGCGGGCGTACCGGACGGCGCCCGCCGGGGTCAGGCCGGCGGCGGTGACCGCGCGACCGAGCGCGGTGGCCCGGCGGTCGAACGTCCGCGCCGTCCACCGCCCGGAGAACCGCATCGCCGCCGCCAGCTGCCCCGGGATCTCCCGGGTGGTGACCAGCGGGTCCGTCGGCTCGGGCAGCGTGGCCGGGGTGAAGTCCGCCGGCATCACGACCTGCACCACCCAGCTTCCCGGCCGGTCGCCCTCGACCTGCAGCACGGGGACGGTCATCGCGATCCGCTCCGCGCCGGCCGGCTCCGGCGGGGACGGCGCGGCCACCGGAGCCGCCCGGCGCGACCGGTTCGCACCGGAGAGGTACCGGGCCAGCGGCCGGAACGCCGTGCTGCCGGCGGACTCGAACGACCCGGCGACGCGGACCTCGGCGACCAGGTGGGCCGGGTAGCGGCGCAGCTCGAACCCCGGGTGGCGGGCCACCACGCGGTAGGCCTGCCGCTCGGTCATCCCCGCCCTCCCGCCCTCGGTGGTCCCACCGCCGACGCTACCGGCGCACGCCGTCCCGGTCCGGCGGACTGGGCACCAACCGCCAGTACTGCCGCTTGCGCTCGTCCCGGACCACCACCCCGAGCCGGGCCAGCTCACCGCGCAGCTCGACCGCCTCGCCGGCCCGGTCGGCGTCGACCGCCCGCTGCCGGGCCCGCAGCAGCGCGTCCGCCCCGGCCGGCAGCCCCGGCAGGCCCTCGACCCACCGCCGGTACGCCGTCCCGTACGGGTCCTGCTCGACCCAGGGCCAGCCCTGCCCGGTGAATGCCGCACGCAGCCGTTCCGCGCTGAGGTCGGACCGTTCCCGGGCCAGCTCGCCGCCGTCGGCGTCCAGCAGCACCAGCGCCTTCCCGTCGCGGAACACCCCGCTGACCCCGGCCCGGGCGACGTCCCGGCCGTGGCCGTCGCGGCGCAGCCGGACCGAGGTGCGCTCCACCGTCACGGTCAGCCGCTCCCGGGCGCCCAGGAACGCGAGCACCAGGCCGGCCAGCGCGGCCACCCCCGCGCCCACCGGGTACGACCGCTCCGCCGGCCACCGGTCCAGCAGCGCGAACCAGCCCTGGAAGGGGAACCACGGCAGGTCGGCCACCCAACCGGACGCGGCGGTCAGCGCCGCGCCCAGCCCCGCCCCGAGCAGCGGGAACCCGGCCCACATCAGCACCAGCTCGCCGGCGCCGCCGCTGACCACGACGGCCTCGCCGGACCCCCGCGCCACGGTCAGGACACCTCCCGCCGCAGCGTGCGGACCAGCCCGGCGACCAGCGGGACGAGCAGCCAGACGGCCAGCGACACCCCGAGCCGGCCCCACTGCCCGGCGGTCATGTCCGGGGTGAGCAGGGGTTCCATGGTGACCGAGGTGTCCAGCCACCGCGCCGGCTCGCGCAGCGCCCGGATCATCGCGGCGAGCACGCTCCACACGGTCGGCAGCAGCAGGTAGGTGACGATCGCCAGCGGGGTGTTCAGCAGCAGCAGGCCGAAGCCCGCGCCCATGAGCACGTTCGCCACCTGGAACACCGCCGCGTACGGCAGCAGGTGCCAGTCGAAGGTCCAGGTCCCGGCTCCGCCGGTGGCCCGGGCGGCCAGCGTGCCGGCGGCCGCGACGGCCAGGCTGACCAGCACCGAGGCCAGCGCGGCCAGCACCACCGCGGCGAGCTTCGCGAAGACCACCCGCTCCCGCCGGGGCACCAGCGCGAAGGTGGTCAGCGCGGTGCGCTGGGACCACTCCCCGGTGATGGAGAGGATGCCGAGCACCGGCAGGAGCAGCCCGACCGGGAACAGCGACGGGGTGAAGAAGGCGGTGAACGTCTGTTCCGCGTCCTTCAGCACGAAGATCTGCACCGTCACGATGACGGCCGCGACCAGCCCGATGGTGATCAGGAGCCAGCGTCCGGCCCGGGTGTCGGCGAGCTTGCGCAGCTCCACCGCGGTCAGCCGGGCCAGCGAGGGCCCGGCCGCGGCGGGGCGGCGCAGGGTGGGTGCGGGGGCGGTGACGGCGGTCATCGGACGGCCTCCTTCGTGGACGCGCCGGCGGTGAGGGTGAGGAAGAGCTGTTCGAGGCCGCCGCTGCCGGCCGGGCGCAGCTCGGTGAGGACCAGACCGGCGTCCGCCGCGGCCTGGCCGACCGCCTCCGGCTCGGCCCGGACGACGTAGCCGCCGTCGGTGCCGGCGGTCGCCGGCAGGCCCGCCCGGTCCAGGGTGAGCCGCAGGGCGTGCTGGTCCCGGGCGCGGACCAGGGTGCCGGCGCCGGCCAGCAGCTCGTCCTTGCCGCCCTCGGCGACGACCCGGCCGGCGCCGATCACCACGAGCCGGTCGGCCACCGCCTCCACCTCCCGCAGCAGGTGCGAGGAGAGCAGCACCGTGCCGCCCCGGTCGGCGAAGTCCCGCAGCAGGCCCCGCATCCAGAAGATGCCCTCCGGGTCGAGGCCGTTGGCCGGCTCGTCGAGGATCAGCACCCGGGGGTCACCCAGCAGCGCCAGCGCCAGGCCGAGCCGCTGGCGCATGCCCAGGGAGTACGCGCCGACCCGCCGCCGCGCCGCCGTCTCGTTCAGCCCCACCAGGTCCAGCTTCGCGGCGACCTGCCCGCGCTCCACGCCCATGGTCCGGGCGGCCAGGGTCAGCGCCTCACGACCGGTCCGCCCGGCGTGCTGCGCGGAGGCGTCGAGCAGGACCCCGATCTCCCGCCCCGGGTTGGGCAGCTCCCGGTAGGGCCGCCCGGTGACGGTGGCGCCGCCCGCGCTGGGCGCCGTCATCCCGCAGATCATCCGCATGGTGGTGGACTTGCCCGCGCCGTTCGGGCCGAGGAAACCGGTCACCGTGCCCGGTTCGCAGCGGAACGAGACATCCTCGACGGCGGTGTGCGGGCCGTACCGCTTGGTGAGGTGGTCGACTTCGATCATGCCGTCGAGCCTGCCGGGGCCACCCGGTCGCCCGCTGCGGCCGGCGGTCGGGAGCCGCCGATACCTCGGTCTACCGGCAGGCGTCGACTTTGGTAGCTGGTCGGGCCCGCGACGGGCTTCCTAGCATGGGTGGATGAGCAGCGCCGTCGTACCCGATCATCCCTGGTTGTTGCCGGGCTCACTGGCGCCCGCCGCCCGGATTGTCCGGCGGACGCCCCGGGACTGGCTCGTCGACAGCCTGGCCTTCCTGTTCTCGGTGGCCTGGGTGCTGCTCGCCTACGGCGACTCGGTGCAGCCGAAGCCGGAGTTCGCCATGAACCTCGGGCCGGCCTGGCTGAACCAGCTCGACCTGGTCATCGGGTTGCTGGCCAGCGCGGCCCTCTGGCTGCGCCGGCGTTGGCCGGTCGGGCTGGCCGTGGCCGCCGCGCCGCTGGCCCTGTTCTCGGTCACCTCCGGGATCGCGCTGCTGATCATCCTGTTCACGCTCGTGGTGCATCAGCGGCTCGTGGTGGCCCTGGCGCTGGTCGGCTGGCACCTGGTGACGACGCCGCTCTACCTGGCGATCCGCCCCGACCCGGTGCTGCCGTTCTGGGCCGCTGTGGCCTGGACCCTGCTCTTCATCGGCGGGACGGTCGCCTGGGCGCTCTTCGTCCGGGCCCGCCGCCAACTGGTGCTGTCGCTGCGCGACCGGGCCGAGCGGGCCGAGGCCGAGCAGCAGCTCCGGCTCGACCAGGCCCGCCAGCTCGAACGCACCCGGATCGCCCGGGAGATGCACGACGTGCTCGCGCACCGGATCTCCCTGCTCAGCCTGCACGCCGGCGCCCTGGAGTTCCGCCCGGACGCGCCCGCCGAGGAGGTCGCCCGGGCGGCCGGTGTCATCCGGTCCAGCGCGCACGCCGCCCTGCAGGACCTGCGCGAGGTGATCGGCGTGCTGCGCGCCGAGCCGTCCGCCGAGGCCACCCCGGAGCGCCCCCAACCGACCCTGGGCGAGGTGCCCGCCCTGGTCGCCGAGTCCCGCACCGCCGGCGTACGGGTCAGCGTGGTGGACGAGGTCGCCGACCGGGCGGCGGTGCCGGCCGCGGTCGGGCGCAGCGCGTACCGGATCGTGCAGGAGGGGCTCACCAACGCCCGCAAGCACGCGCCCGGGGCGGTGGTGACCGTCCGGCTGGCCGGCGGCCCCGGCGACGGCCTGGCCGTGGAGATCCGCAACCCGTGGCCGGTCGGCGAGGCCGCCTCGCCGATCCCCGGCACCGGGACCGGGCTCGTGGGGGTCGCGGAACGGGTCACCCTGGCCGGCGGCCGGCTCGACCACGGGCGCGACGCCGACGGCGACTTCCGGCTCACCGCCTGGCTGCCCTGGGCGCCCGCGTGACCGCCGAGCCGCCCGTCCGGGTGCTGATCGTCGACGACGACGCGCTGGTCCGGGCCGCACTGTCGATGATCCTGGGCGGGGTGCCGGACCTCCGGGTGGTCGGCGAGGCCACCGACGGCGCGGAGGTGCCCGCCGCCGTCGCCGCGTACGCCCCGGACCTGGTGCTCATGGACATCCGGATGCCCCGGGTCGACGGGCTGGCCGCCACGGAGGCGCTGCGGGCCGCGCCGGACCCGCCCGAGGTGCTGGTGCTGACCACCTTCGACGCCGACGAGCAGGTGCTGCGGGCGCTGCGCGCCGGAGCGAGCGGCTTCCTGCTCAAGGACACCCCGCCCGCCGAGATCGTGGCGGCGGTGCGCCGGGTCGCGGCCGGCGAGGCGACCCTGTCCCCGGCGGTGACCCGCAAGCTCATCGCGCACGTGACCGCGCCGGCGCCGGCCCGCGCGCCGGACACGCGGCGGGAGCGGGCGCTGCGGCTGCTCGACGGGCTGACCGAGCGGGAGCGGGAGGTCGCCGTGGCGCTCGGGGAGGGCCGGAGCAACGCGGAGATCTCCGCGGAGCTGTTCATGAGCGTGGCGACCGTGAAGGCGTACGTCTCGCGCCTGCTCACGAAGCTCGATCTCAACAACCGGGTGCAGGTGGCGCTGCTGGTGCAGGACGCCGGGTTGGTCTGACCGCCGGGCGGGATTGAACTGCTGCCGGCGCGGGGCCGTACCAGTGGTCGAGGATGTGGTGCGGCCGGTCCGCCGCACCGCTGCCGAGCTGCGGGAGGCCTGCCGTGCGAGTTGGTGAGCAGTCGACGGATCCCATCGATCAGATCCTGGGTGAGGTGCCGGTGCCGGCGCCGCTGACACCCGAGGACGTCCGCCTCGCGGTCCGGGCGGTGGTGGTGCACGCCGCCGAGGAGTGGCCCGCCGGACCGAAGTGCCGCAACGACGGGTCCGCGTACCCCTGCCGGCTGCACCGGTGGGGGCGGCGCGTGCTGGAGGCCCACGGCCTCAACGAGCGTCAGATCGACGCGCTGGTCCGCCACGGGAACCCGTTCGTACACGTGCCCTTCCCGTTCGTGCTGACCGGCCCGTCGGCCGGCCGGCCGACGGCGCCCCAGTCCCCGCGCGGCCCGGCCGGCCGGGTCGCCGCACCTCCGGTGCGGCCCGGTCTCCGGCCCGGCGGTACCGGCCGGCCCGTGGCGCCCCCCGCCACCCGGCCGCGCTGGCCCCGGGCGAGCTGACGACCGGTCCGGGTCGCAGCGTGGCGTCTGACCCGCCGAGCCGGAGTGGTCGCAGCGTCCCGGGGCCGCCGACGGCGGCCTCGGCGCGGGGAGCCCCCACCCCCGCGTCGGGCCGCCGTCGGCGTCGGCTCAGCTCACCCCGCAGTTCGGGACGGACCAGGTGGTGGTGTTCGCCGACCGGTCCTGGTTGTTCTCCCGACGCGAGTCCACGTGGACGTGGTCGCTGTGGCCGGGGTAGCCGGGGCCGAAGAGGCCGCTGAAGCCGTGGCTGCGGGCCGACGTGGCCACCTGGCAGAGCGTCCTGCTGCGGGAGAGCACGTCGGCCGCGGTGCCGTAGAGGTGCTGGCTGTCCGTGGCGCCGCCGACCTGCCGGTTGCAGGCGATGTCGCGGAAGCCGCTGATGACGTAGAGCGGCGTGTCGCCCAGGCTGCGCCGCAGCGCCTCCAGCTTCCACATGGCGCGCACCGCGTTCTCGCGAGCGGCGGTCGACGAGAGCGGGCCCCCGCTCCACCCGCCCTTGCCGCAGCCGTTGTCCAGTTCGGCGTAGCTGAAGTGCTTCGGCGTGCAGTCGTTGTCCTGCAGGTCGTAGATCTTGGCGAAGGTCTGCGGGCCGGCGACGCCGTCGGCGCGCAGCCCGTACGCGGACTGGAAGCGGCGGACGGCGGCCGCCGTCTCGGGCCCGTAGCTGCCGTCGATCCGGACGATGTCCCGGTACGCGGCCCAGCCGGCCACGCGGATCTGGAGTTGCCGGACGTCCTCCCCGGTGCGCCCCTGGTAGAGGTTCCGGGGCCAGGTGTAGCAGCCGTCGGCGTGGGCCGCCGGCGCGGCCACGACCGTGGCGATGGCGGCCCCGGGCAGGGCCAGCGCGAACGCGACCACCACCCGCTTGAGCATGTTGATGCGCACTGAATTCCTCCGATTGGAGAGTGATGTGGGGTTGTGACGGGACATCGACCGGGAAGCCCCGTCCTTCCACGGTGGCAGCACTCCTGACGGTTTGTGGCAGTTAACCGGAATTGCTCTCGCATTAGGTCCCTGCTGGGTATTAGCTGGATTGCCGTGATTGTGAAACGCCCATTCCGCCCCGGAACCGCGTGTCCGTAACGGAACCCGGCAACCGGCCACACCGAGGGTGATGTCGCCCCGCCCTCGCCGCCCGGTAACGTCTGGCTCCGAGGCGGGGGAGGTGGGCGTTGGCGCGCGGTGGCGTCTTCTGCGTCGAGGGGCAGTGGCACCGGGACCTCAACGAGCGGGGCTCCGTCCTGCCCACCCTCGAACTGCTCGAACGGCTGGGCCGGATCCGTTTCATCCACAAGGACGCCGCCACCCGCGACGAGCTCTTCTACTTCCTCGACCGCTGGCTGCTCAAGCAGTACGCCGACTTCCGGGTCGGCTTCTTCGCCATGCACGGCGAGCCGAGCCGGCTCTGCCTGACCGACTGGGACTCCGTGGAGCTGGCCGACGTCGCCGAGCGGATGGCCGGCCGCTGCGAGGGGCGCCGCCTCTATTTCGGCAGCTGCTCGGTGCTGCGCGCCTCCGACGCCGCGCTGCGCGAATTCCTCGACGTCACCGGGGCCGCGCTGGTCTGCGGCTTCACCCGCGAGGTGGACTGGGTCGAGTCCGCCGCGTTCGAGACCGTGCTGCTCGACGTGCTGGCCAATGGGCAGCGGCACAACGCCGCCGAGCTGCGGATGGGCTCGGCCCACTGGGCGCCGCTCGCCTCGTACCTCGGTTTCCGGGTGATCTACGCCAACGGGCGCGCCTGGCGGCCCAGCGCGCGGCCGCGCGTGCCGGCGCAGGCCTCCCCGCGCCGGACCGCCGGGCGTCCGCGCTGAGCCGCGCCCGGCCCGCCTGGTAGAACCGAGGCATGGCACGCAGCATCGCGAGCAACACCCGGGTCGACCGGGACGCCCTGATCGAGTTCCTCCGCCCCCGGCACCGGGTCGTGCTCATGACGACCCGCGCCGACGGCCGCCCCCAGTCCTCCCCGGTCTCCTGCGGGGTCGACGCCGAGGGGCGGCTGGTGATCTCCACCTACCCCGAGCGGGCCAAGGTGACCAACATCCGTCGCGACCCCCGGGTCTCCGCATGCGTGCTCTCCGACGACTGGGACGGGCCGTGGGTGCAGGTCGACGGCACCGCCGAGGTGCTCGACCTGCCGGAGGCCCTCGATCCGCTGGTCGACTACTTCCGCAGCATCTCCGGTGAGCACCCGGACTGGGACGAGTACCGCGAGGCGATGGTCAAGCAGGGCAAGTCGCTGATCCGGGTGACCATCGACGGCTGGGGGCCGATCGCCACCGGCGGCTTCCCGGCCCGGCTGGCCGACTGACCTCAGTACGCGGCCGTGAAGCGGGCGTTGCCGAACCGGGGGTTCTCGATCTCGTCGACGATCGCCACCGCCAGGTCCTCGTAGGTGAGCACCGACCGGCCCTGCGCGTCGGTGACCGGCTGGTCGGTGCCGGTCCGGTAGTGGCCGGTCCGCTCGCCGGGGTGGAACTCCAGCGGCGGGGGCGAGACGTACGTCCAGGTCACGCCGTCGGCGGAGGAACGGTAGACGTCGAGGGCGTCGGCCTGGCCCTCGGCCGAGTCCCGGTACTCCTCCGGGAAGTCCGGCTCGTCCAGGTAGCGGGTGCCCTTCGGGGTCAGCAACGTCGCCCCGCCCCCCACGTGGATCACCCGGGGCGGGTCGGGCAGCTCGCGCAGCGTGTCGACCAGGGTGCGGGCCGCGTCGCGCCACAGCTCCCGCTCCCCGCCGCCGATGGCCACCACGAACACGTCGGCGTCCCCGGCCAGCTCGCGCACGCTCCGGGCCGAGGTCGCGTCACCGGTCACCGCGCGGACCCCGGCCGGCAGGTAGCTGGTCGCCTCCGGGCGGCGCACCGCCGCGGTGACCCGGTGCCCCCGCTCGACCGCCTCGGCGGCGATCCGGGAGCCCGCGGTGCCGCCGGCGCCGAACACGACGATGTCGCTCATGCTCCCCAGGCTAGGGAGCGGGCCGCCCGACCGGTGCCGTTCCGCCGAACCGGGCGGACGGCCCGGCGGTGTCAGTCGACCAGGGCCGAGTAGACGAGCTGGCGCAGCTGGGGGCGCAGCGGATACGTGCTCGACGGCATGAGCTGGGTGAAGAGCAGTGCCGTGACCTCCTCCACCGGGTCCACCCAGAAGGCGGTGCTGGCCAGGCCGCCCCAGTAGTACTCGCCCACGCTGCTCGGCACCCGCGACGGCACCGGGTCGAGCACCACGGCGAAGCCCAGCCCGAAGCCGACCCCGTCGAGGATCGTCTCGGCGAAGCCCTCGGGGGAGAACGAGGCCAGGTCCCGGTTGCCGGGCAGGTGGTTGCGGGTCATGAAGCGCACCGTGCGAGGGCCGAGCAGGCGGACCCCGTCCAGCTCGCCGCCGCGGAGCAGGAACTGGGTGAACCGGTGGTAGTCGGCGGCCGTGGAGACCAGCCCGCCGCCGCCGGAGAGGCATTCCGGCGCGCGGAGCGCGTAGCGGCCGATCGCCTCGGCGCGGACCGCCTGGCCGGTGGCCGGGTGCGGCGTGTAGAGCGCGGCGAGGCGCTTGGCGTCCGGCTCGTCGACCCACCAGCGGGTGTCGGTCATGCCCAGCGGCCGGAAGATCCGCTCGGCGAAGAACGCGTCCAGCGACTGCCCGGAGACCACCTCGACCAGCCGGCCCAGCACGTCGGTGGAGACCCCGTAGTTCCAGCTCGTGCCGGGCTGGAAGAGCAGCGGCAGCCGGGCCATCCCGCGGGTGGCCTCGGCCAGGTCCGCGCCGGCCGGCACGCCCAGGTCGAAGCCGGCCGCCCGGTAGAGGCCGTCGACCACGTTGACCTGGGCGAAGCCGTAGGTCAGGCCGGCGGTGTGGGTGAGCAGGTGCCACACCCGGACCGGCTCGACCGCCGGCACCGTGTACGGCTTGAGCACCGAGCCCCGGTCGTAGACCCGCACGTCGGCGAACTCCGGTAGCCAGCGGCTGACCGGGTCGTTCAGCTGGAACCGGCCCTCCTCCCAGAGCATCATGGCGGCGACCGAGGTGATCGGCTTGGTCATGGAGTAGATGCGCCAGAGGGTGTCCGGCTCGACCGGTGCGCCGGCCTCCCGGTCCCGCAGCCCGTAGGTGGCGGAGTGGGCGATCTCGCCCCGGCGGGTCACCACGATCTGCCAGCCGGCGAGCCGACCGTCGTCGACGTACCTGCCGAAATGCTCGTCGATCCGCGCCAGTCGCGCGGGGTCGAAGCCGATGCGGTCCGGGTCGGTGCTCACTGCGACGCTCACGACGCCGAACCTACCGGCCGGTACGGCGAGCGGGAAGGGTCGGCCGGCCACACTAGTCTCGGGCGCATGCCCGAAGCGGTCGAGGACGTCACCTACCGCCACCAGGACTGGTACGCCGAGGAGCTGGTCGACCGGCACTTCGTCCGGTGCGAGTTCTTCCACGTCGACCTCACCGAGGCGGTCAGCCAGGGCGCGACCTTCACCGAGTGCGTCTTCGGCAACGTGGCCCTCAACGCCTCCCGGCACACCGACTCGGCCTTCACCCGCTGCACCTTCAAGCGCTGCAATCTCTTCGAGGCCGAGTTCACCGGCTGCAAGCTGGTCGGCAGCAGCTTCGAGCAGTGCGACCTGCGGCCGCTGCGCGTCGACGGCGGCGACTGGTCCTTCGTGGCCCTGCCCGGCGCCGACCTGCGCGGCGTGCGCATCACCGACGCGCGCCTGCGCGAGGCCGACCTGACCGGCGCCGACCTGACCGGCGCGGTGCTCACCGGTCTCGACCTCTCCGGCGCCCAGTTGCACGCCGCCAAGCTGATCCGGGCCGACCTGCGCGGCAGCGACCTGACCGCGCTCGACCCGACGGCGGTCGAGCGGGCCGGCGCGGTCGTCGACGCCGAGCAGGCCGTCGTGCTGGCGCAGGCGCTGGGCTTCGAGATCCGCTGATCGGCGCTGTCGGGAAGATGCCTCCGGTCGACGGCTTCTCGAAGATCGAGGTGTGTGTCATCCTCCCTGCGGCGGGCCACGGGGACGGCCGCCGGCGCCGGTGGCCGAGGGAGGGGTCGGTGGCTGAGGACGAACTCACGCAGACCGGTATCCGGGTCGGGGGGTGGCTGCCCGCCGTGCCGGCCGAGCCCGCCCGCGCGGGGGAGCCGCCGCCCGGGTCCCGCCGGCTGCCCGGCGACCCGGACGCCCCGCCGCCCGAGCCCTCCGCCCCGCCGGTCCCGGACGTGCCGGGTGGCGCCGACCAGGCCGAGCCCTCCGCCCCGCCGGCCCCGGACGTGCCGGGTCGCGCCGACCCGGCCGCGCCACCCGCGGCGGCCAGGCCCGCCGCGCCGGTGCGGCACTCCGCCCCGGAGGGCGTCACGGCCCGGCTCGCCGGGCTGGTCAGCCCGGCCGCGGACAGGGTCCGCACGGCGGTCGGCGTGGCGCCCGACCAGCCCACCCGGGTCGGGGTGGCCCGCGCCCGGCGTCGCCGGCGGCGGATGATCCTCGCGGGGGCGGCGCTGACCGCGCTGGTGCTGGTGCTGGCGTACGCCGGCCGGGGCGCGGAACCGGACGGCCGCCCGGCCGCGCCGGCGGCCGCGCCCACGGCCCCGGCCCCGGCGCCGACCGCCGCGCCGCCCACCGTGGTGCCGGTGACCGGGAACCCGGCCCTTCCCGGCGGGCCGCTGCTGAACCTCGACCAGGATCCGGTACCGCCGTCGGTGTCGCTGACCGTGCTCGGCACCCGGGACTGGCTGCACTGGGGCGGCACCGGCGCGGCGAGCGTCCAGCGCAAGCAGCGCGGCACCGGCGAGATCGGTGAGCTCGGCGGCGACCGCCTGGAGCACAACGCCGGCGCCGCCGCTCTCACCTGGACGGACGGCACGCCGACGGCCCGGCAGGACGGGACCCGGTCCGGGGTCTTCCAACGTGGCGCGGGGAAGAGCTTCGCGCTGAGCGTGGCCGGCAGCGGCGACCTGCGGACCGTCCGGCTCTTCGTCGGCGCGTTCTCGGCCGGCGCCCGGCTCGACGTGCGGCTCTCCGGCGGCGGCGACCCGGCCGTCCGTGAGGTCGCCCTCGCGTCCGGCGACCGCTTCTTCCAGTACGTCGTCCACTTCCGCGCGCCGCGCGGCCAGCGGCTGCTAGTCACCTGGCGGGCGCTCAAGGTGGTGGGCGCGGAGAACGACGGGGTGACGGTGGAGGCCGTCACGGTGAGTTGAGTCGCCGTCGCTACCGATTGGTAACGAAGTGGAAACTGGCCCCCGCCGGCATATGGCGCACCGCGGCCCATGATGGAAACGTGAACCGGCGGCCGGAGCGCGGCGGTGAGCGGAGGTTCGGTGGGGCAGCAGGACCACGGTCGGGTCGGTGGCCGGACGTCGTACCCGCACGGGCAGACGCGGTCGGCGCTCCGCCGGCTCGCACGGGCCCGGCAACGGCGGCGCTGGCTGCTGGAGGTGCTGGCCGCGTTCGCCTGCCTGGCCGCGCTGGTGGCCTACCTCGGCACCGAGCGGCACGACACGCCCCGGGAGGAGAGCGCCGTGCTGCCCGTCGCGCCGACCGGCCGCCCCGTGCTGCCGCCCCCGGGCGGCACGCAGCCGGGGGCCGTCACGCCCGGGCTGCGTCCCCGCCAGCGCCCACCCTCGCCCAGCCCGTCGCCGTCCACACCCGCGGTGCCGCCGACGCTGACCGTGAGCCAGTCCGACGTGCCCGCGCGGGTCGACCTCAGCGCGGTGGGCGCGGTCGACTGGGTCCAGTGGGGACACCTCGGCGCCCGGACGCCGGTGCGCAAGCGGCACGGCTCCGGCGGCATCCGCGACGAGGGCGGCCGGGGCCGCCGGCAGAGCTACAGCAACAACCCCGAGGCGTACGCGTGGCGCGACGGCGCCCCGGTCGGCTCGGCTGACGGCACCATGTCCGGCGTGTACACCTGTGACCGGGGCAGCGGCTTCACGCTGGCGGTGGCCGCCGACGGCCAGTCCCGGACCGTGCACCTCTACGCCGGCCTGTGGATGGCCCGCGCCCGCCTCGACCTGCGGATCTCCGGCGGCGGGCCGGCCAGCACGGTCCGCCTGGAGGACCCGCACACCGTGCGGACCGCCGACTTCACCATCCGGTTCCGCGCCCCCGCGGGCGCGAAGCTGCTGATGGACTGGACGGTCGAGGAGTCCCTGGGGGACTGCGGGAACGTCAGCCTCCAGGCGGTCGCGCTGCGCTGACCGCGATCGTCCGGTGCCCGGGGGCGGGCCGGGAGCAGCTACTAGGGGTTGCTTTCCTTTCCAGAGCTGTCCACAATCGGCTGTCGTGGGTAGCGTGTATCGGATCGGCGAGTTCGCTAAGCGGGTGGGCCGTTCGGTGAGCACGGTGCGGCGGTGGGAGGCGGAGGGCCGGATCTCGGCCCGTCGTCTGCCGTCTGGGCAGCGGTATTTCGACGATTCGGATGTGCGCAGGGTGCTTCAGCCGGGCTTCGACGCCGACCGGCGGAAGGTTGTGGTGTATTGCCGGGTGTCGTCGCCGGGTCAGAAGGTCGACTTGGCCTTGCAGGTGGCGGCGATGCAACAGTTCTGCCTCGCTCGTGGTCTGGCGGTGGATGAGTGGATCAGCGAGGTCGGCGCCGGGATGGACCTTCGCCGTAAGAAGTTCCTGGCGTTGATGGACGCCGTGGACCGGGGTGAGGTTGGCACGCTGGTGGTGGCGCACCAGGACCGGTTGGCCCGGTTCGGGTTTGACCTGGTGGAGCATGTGGCGGCGCGTGGCGGCTGCGAGATCGTCGTGGCCAACCAGGAGTCCCTGTCCCCACAGCAGGAGCTGGTCGAGGACCTCTTGGCCGTCGTGCACACCTTCTCGCACCGGCTGGACGGTTTGCGCCGCTACGAGAAGGAGTTGAAAAGGGCGGACTTGACCATGGAGGGTGACCGGTGAAGGTCACCCGCATCGCCTACTCGGCCCCACTGAATCCGGGCAAGTACGCCGCCCTGATGGAGCAGGCCCGCCGGTTGGGTCGGGTGCGCAGCGAGGTGTGGCAGCGCTACGGCTCGATCAACGGTGTCGGGGCCGGACTGCGGGACCGGCAGGTGCGGGACCGGTGGCTGACCGACGGCACGCATGTGCAGTTCGCCGTGTTGGCGAATGCGTGGAAGGAAACCGTGCGCGACGCCATGGCCGACATCGCCGCCAACCTCGCGGCGGCCAAGGTCGACGTCCGGCGGGCGGTCAGCCGACGCACGAGCGATCCGGCCGAGCGTAGGCGGATGTTCACCGCGCTGAAGGCCGACCAATGGGCTGAGGATCCGTTCCTGTCACGGCAGATGCGCAAGCACTGGAAGCGTGGCCGCAACCGCACGCACGATCAGATCGTGGTACGCGCCGACAAGTACCACACCGCCGTGGATGGGCGGGGCCGGTTGTGGCTGGCGGTCCCCGGTCTCGAGCCCCGCAAGATGGTCAGGATCCCGCTGTCCACGACGGTCGCCCCGACCGGGACGCTGCGGTTGATTTTGCGCGGCGGCCGGGTGGAGGTGCACTACCAGATCGACGCGGCGACGATGCGGTCGTCGCAGCGGCCGTGCGGCGAGGCGACGATCGGCGTGGACAAGGGCTACACCGAAGCCCTGACCGACTCCGATGGTCAGCCCCACGGTGCCGGGCTCGGCGACCTGCTCACCCGCGAGTCGGACCGGTTGAAGGAACGAAACCGCCGTCGGGCGAAGCTACGCTCGATCGCCAACAACGCCGCCCTGCGTGGGGACCACGCGAAAGCGCACCGGATCAAGGTCAACAATCTCGGCACGGTGAAGCGGGATCGGCAGGCGGCCCGGCATCGGGCACGGGTGCGCACGGAGGTCTTCACCGCGGCGCACGAGGTCGTGGACAAGGCCGGCACCGTGATCGCCGAAGACCTGACCAAACGCTTCACCGGCCGCAGGAAGCTTCCTAAGAAGATCAACCGGCGTCTCGCCGCGTGGACCAAGGGAGTCACCGCCGAGGCCCTGAAAAGCGTGTCGGAGCGCAGAGGTTCTGCGCTCGTACACGTCAACGCCGCCTACACCTCACAAACCTGTCACCGCTGCGGCCGGTTCGGCCGACGTAGTGGGGACCGGTTTCACTGCACCTCGTGCGGGGTGGTGTGGCAGGCCGACGTGAACGCCGCGATCAACATCCTGCACCGAGCCGGCGACCCCGACATCGCCCTGCACACCCCACACCACAAGGTGAAGCAGATCCTGCAGGACAGGACCGATCGCCACCGGACCAGACTGCCGGTCCAGGACTCCAGCCCAGCCACCAACGGGCGGAGAGCGAACCATCCGAACCGCTCAACTATGAGCAATAAGTAGGAAGCAGGGACACCGATGCCCGCGAGCAGGTGCTGGACAGCCCCGAGGGCTGGGTGGCCGAGCACATCCGGCGATACGTGGAGACCGGCGGCGCGGAGGGCCACGAGTGGCGTCCCGGCGTCTTCACCCTGCTGCTGACCACCCGTGGCCGGCGCTCCGGCAAGCTGCGCCGTACCGCGCTGATCTACGGCCGGGACGGCGACGCGTACCTGGTGGTGGCCTCGCAGGGCGGCGCGCCGCAGCACCCCGCCTGGTATCTCAACCTGCTCGCCGATCCCGAGGCGCAGGTGCAGGTCGGGCCGGCCACCTTCCCGGTCCGGGCGCGCACCGCGACGGCGGAGGAGAAGCCGCGGATGTGGCGCACCATGACGGCCGCCTGGCCGGCGTACGACGAGTACCAGACTAAGACCGACCGGGAGATCCCGGTGGTGGTGCTGGAGCGGCTCTGACGCCCGGGCCGGGAGGTGCGGGCGCGACCCGGACGCGGGGACAGTTTGTCCGTCGCGGCCGGGGCGGGACGCCGTAGTTTTTCGCTGTCCCCGTCCGACCATCCGCTGTGGAGGCTCGACCGATGAGCAGCAGTGTCCGCGTCGTCCGTTCCCTTCCGCCGTCCGACGGCGACGTCCTGCGGGAGATTCCGCTGCCGCCGTACGTGACCGGCGAGGACGCTCAGTTCGCGGTGCGGGCGGTGGTGGTGCACGCGCCACGGCGCTGGTCCGGCGGGACGATCTGCCGGAACGACGCCAGCCCGCACCCGTGCCGGCTGCACCGCTGGGGCCGGCGGGTGCTGGCGCTGCGCGGCCTGCCGCCGGCCGAGATCGACGCGCTCATCGAGCGCGGGGACCCCACCGCCGAGCCGGGTCCGCCCCGGCTCGGCGCCTGAGCGGGCTCAGCAGACCGCCGGCTTCGCCCACGAGCACTCCAGGCCCTCGGGCGCCCGTGGCGAGTCCGGCGCCGTCGGCACCGCCACCCGCGCCGTGGTCGTCCCCTTCGCCGTGTACGAGGCCAGCGCGATCGCGATCTGGTCCTCCAGCCCCTTGACCGACGAGGTCAGGTAGTTGTTGAGCACGACGGAGAAGGCCAGCACGTGCCCGTCGGCGTCGGTGGCGTAGCCGGAGAGGCCGGACACCCCGGTCAGGCTGCCGGTCTTGGCGTGCACGTTGTTGGCGGCCGCCGTGCCGGCCATCCGGCTGCGCAGGGTGCCGCCGACGAACCGCTCCGGGTTGCCGGCCACCGGCAGGGCCGCGTACCAGGTGCCGAACCAGGGTTCGGCGCGGACCGTCGAGAGCAGCGCGACGAACTGGGCGGGCGGGATCATGTTGCGCCGGGACAGCCCGGAGCCGTCGCGCTGGCGCAGCGTGCCGGTGTCCATTCCGGAGTCGCCGACGTACTCGCTGATCGCGGTCAACCCGGCGGCCCAGGTGCCGGAGCCGGAGAGGACCCGGCCCAGTTCCTTGGTGAGCACCTCGGCGTGGCCGTTGTTGGAGAGCTTGAGGAACGGCACCATCAGGTCGGCCAGCGGCATCGAGTCGTGCCGGGCGACCGGCTTGGCGGTGTCCGGGGTGGCCTGGCCGAGCACGGTCCGGCCGAGCACCCGCACGCCGTGGCGGCGCAGCGCCGACCGGAAGATGTCGGCGGCGTACCCGGTGGGTTCCCAGACCGTCATCCAGTCGCTCTCCTCGGCCTGGCCGACGGCGATCTGGCCGGTCACCACGATGGTGTTCCCACCGTGCTCGCGCTCGAAGGCGATCGTCGTCTCGCCGGTGGCGACCGTCTGGGCCCGGTTGTCGATGCGCAGCCAACCGTTGGCCGGCGTCATGGTGACCTTCGGCCGCGCGCCGGCCTGGGTGCCCGGCGCGGCGTGCACGATCACGGTGCCGGCGTCGTAGTCGGTGTCCGGGGCGACGGTCAGCGCGGAGACCTGTGCCGCGTAGTAGTAGGACTCGTCGTCCCACGTCCAGTCCGGGCCGAGGCGGGTCCGGTCGTAGCGGGTGTCGTCCGCGACCAGGTTGCCGGTCACCACCCGTACGCCCGCGGCGGCCACCTGGGCGGCGAGCCGGTCGTAGTCCTCGGCCAGCATGGTCGGGTCGCCCCCGCCGCGCAGGTAGAGGTTGCCGGAGAGCAGCCCGGCCCCGCGGACCCCGTCGCCGGCCACGTCGGTGGTGAAGCGGTGCCCGGGGCCGAGCAGCTCCATGGCCGCCGTCGAGGTGAGCAGCTTGGTGTTCGAGGCGGGGATGAGCCGGCGGTCCCCGTTGCGGTCGTAGAGCGTCTCCCCGGTGGTGGTGTCGACGACGACCACGCCCGCCTGCGCCCCGGCCAGCCGGGAGTCGGCGAGGATGGCGTCGATGGTCGCGTGCAGCCGGGTCTGCGCGGGGGTGGGCGCTTCGGCCGTGGCGGTGGGCGCGCCGGCGGTGGCCGCGGTGGCGACCAGCGCCAGCACCGCGAGCGCCCTGGGGAAGAGACGACGATGCATGTGCCGATGCTGCCATGGAGCTTTCCTCCAGAGAAGACTCCACAGCGAAAGTTATTGACGAATCCCGGTGGATTACCCGCCTGACGGGGGAAGAAACATTCCCGGCCGCCGTCCCCGCCCGCCCGGTGTCGACTGACCCGGCTCTATTTGACGGATGCCCGGGCAGGGGGCACCGTAGGCCGTGAGGGGCGTTCGACCTGCCCCGGTTTGCACGGCGAAGCCTGATTCGCCTTCCCGGGGTCCCGACCGGCCGCGTGGGCCGCATCGACCCGCCCGCGATTCCCGAACCAGACACGAGGAGTTCCGCCATGCTGACCATGACCGACAACGCCGTACTGGTGATCCGCGACCTCGCCAACCAGCAGGACGTCGCCGAGGAGGGTGGCCTGCGGATCGCCGCCGACACCGACGCGGGCTCGCTCTCCATCGAGCTGGTCGAGCAGCCGGCCCAGGGCGACCAGGTGATCGACGCCCAGGGGGCCCGCATCTTCCTCGACGCCGACGCCGCCGAACTGCTCAACGACACCTCCGTGGACGCCACCGTCGACGACGAGGGCATCGTGCAGTTCGGCTTCACCGACAAGGAGTGACTCACCCGGCGCGGCGGCTCTCACCACCGCGCTGCGGCCGGCCGGCGCGCCCCCGCTCCGGGACGTCCTGGCCGGCCCGCCACGGCCCGCCGCGCTGCTCCCGCTCCGGGCGGAGCAGCGTGGCCAGCACGTGCGCCAGGTGGTGCGACGTGCTCCAGGCGATCCAGTTCGCCGGCGAGCCGGCACCCGCGCCGCGCCGCGCCCGCCGCACGATCTCGTGGTCGCCCCAGGAGAAGCTCGCGCCCGCGGCCGGCCAGTGCGGGGCCGCGACGAGCGTGCGGCACAGGTCGGCGAAGCGGTCGCCGCCCCGGCGCGACCACCGGTAGACCCACCACGCACCGGTCGCGGTGTAGCGCAGCGTCGGCAGCCGGTCGCCCGGCCCGTCCGCCCCGGGCACCGCACAGCCCACGCCGTAGTCGCCGTAGCCGACCCCGAGGTCGACCAGGCGCTGCCAGAGCTGCCAGTCGAAGCGGTCCAGGCGTACCGGCTCGTCCGTCGGCAGCCGGGCCAGCGTCGGCGGCATCCCGCCGGCCGCCACCGTCACCGAGCGCCAGGCGTGCCGCCGGGCCCACTCCACGAGCCGCCCGATCCGGGGCTCGGCCGACCGGACGTCGGCCGGGCAGCACACGTCCCCCGCGTCGACGAGCAGGTCGCACTGCTCCGGCACCAGCCGGGCCAGCCGCCACACCCGTTCCAGCGCTGCCGTGGTCGCGTCCGGGCCGGCCCGGTCCTGCCCGGTCCGCAGCCGGACCACCGCCCGCCGCGCGTACTCCCGGGCGGCCGCGCCGTGCGCCACCAACCGCCGGTCGCCCTCCGCGAGCCCGATCACCGGCACCAGCGGTACGCCCCAGCGGACCAGCTCGCTCTCCGCCGACTCCGGCAGCGCCGACACGTCGACGGCGGGAAGGAGCCCGGCCGGCAGCCGGCCGAGCAGGTCCACAGTGCACGGATCCACCGCGTGGACGTCGATGACCGGGGCGAGCAGCGGAGCGGTGGCGTCGTCGAGATGGGCCAGCGCCTCCAGCTCACCCCGGCGACCGGCCAGCACAGGGCGGTAGACCGGTTCCGCCGCCCGACCCCCGTGGGCGGGCACCATACTTCAATGTAGCGACCCGATCGCGTTCCGCCACAGGCTTTCCGGACCTCGTCGACAAACCATCCGTCCTGGTGACGGGCGGCGCCGCGGTCGGGTCCGGGCGGAACCGTCCGCCCGGACCCGCGGCCCGGCAGTCAGTCGTCGCCGCCGGACCGGTCGCCGCCGTGGTCGTCGTTCCGATCGTCGCCGCCGTGGTCGTCGTCCCGGTCGTGCGTCCGGCTTCCGTCGGCCGTCCGCCGCTCGACCTCGACCACGGTGCCGTCAGCGCGGTCGACCTTGATTTCATACGTGGTCCCGGCACGGGCGACCTTCACGCTCCACACGGGACGCGCGTGCTCGGTCTCCGCCTCGATCTCCACGATCCGGCCTCCGTCGAGCAGGGCCAGCGCCACGCTGCCGGCCTGCTGCCGGTCGACCGCACCAGACGGCGACGTCTTCGGGGCGCCGCGCGTGGGGGCCGTGCCGGCCGTCGCGGAGTCGTCCGTGCCGGGCTTGTCGTCGGCCGTGCCGGGCTTGTCGTCGGCGGTCGTGGGGTTGTCGTCGGCGGTGCCGCCGACCGGGTCGGTGACGTCGGCGGTCACGGCGGCCGGCGCGGTGGCCGGATCGGAGCCGTCGGCCGTGGTCACGCCGATCGCCCCGCCGGTGACCGCCAGCACCGCCGCCCCGCCGACCGCCGCCAGGACCAGGGAAGTTCGTCGCATCGTCTCCACCTCTCCTCGTTGTCTGCCGAGGATCGGTCCGGGACGGCTAGCGCCGCGCTACCGGAGGTCCAACACCCGGTTAAGGCCGCGCCGGCCCGAGCCGGAGCGTCACCACGGCTCCGCCGCCGGGTCCGCCGCCCAGCTCCAGCCGGCCGCCGCTGGTCCGCGCGGCCCGGTCGGCGATGTCCAGGCCCAGCCCGGTCGATCCGGCCCGGCTGGCGCCCCGCCGGGCCGACCCGGCCGGCAGTCCCGGGCCGGCGTCCGCCACGGTCAGTGCCACCCGCCCGGCGTCCCGGCCGAGCCGGACGGTGAACGGCGTGCCGTCCGGCGTGTGCGCGAACACGTTGCCCAGCAGCGCGTCCACGGCGGCAACCAGCTCGTCACCGGCCACCCGTACCGGCAACGGCCCGGGTGCGAGGTCGAGCGTCACGCTCCGCCCGGTGTCCTCGGCGAGCACCGACCAGAAGGCCACCCGCTCGGCGACCACCGCGGCGGCGTCGCAACCGCCGCCCTCGGCCGCCGTGCTGCGCCAGCGAGCCTGCCGGATCACGCCGGTCACCGCCCGCTCCAGTCCGTCCACGGCGGTGGTCAACCGGGTCGCGTCGTCCGGGTCGCGCAGCGACTCGGCCTCCAGCCGCAGCACGGTCAGCGGGGTGCGCAGGCGGTGCGACAGGTCGGCCACCTGCTCGCGCTCCTCGCGCAGCAGCACCTGGATCCGCTCGGCCAGGTGGTTCAGGGCGCCCGCGACCTCCCGCAGCTCGGCCGGTCCGGCCGGCTCGACCCGGGCGTCCAGCTCGGCGTTCGCGAGCCGGTGGGAGACCGCGCCCAGGTCGGCGATCGGCCGGACCAGGGTACGGGCCAGCCGGTCGGCGAGGCCCAGTCCCACCAGCACCAGGAGCAGGCCGAGGAGCGCCAGCACCAGCCAGGCCCGGGTCACCCCGGCGGTCAGCTCCGCGCGGGGGACGACCGTGCGGATCACCGCGGTCCCGTCCGGCCGGCCCTGGACCGCGATGACCACCTCCCGGCCGGCGGCGGACTCGACGGTCAGGCTCTGCCCCCGCGCGGCGAGGGCCACCGCCGGGGTACGCGGCACCCGCACGCCGAGCACGGTCCCGTCCGGCAGGAACACGCTCACCTCGCGCCCCGAGTCGGCGGCGAGATGGTCGACGGTCAGCCGGACGGTATCCCGGTCGGCCGTGCCGACCACCGCCACCAGGCCCTGCGCGTCGGCGGCGGCCCGGACCGTCGCCCGGTCCGCGGCGACGGTGCGCACCAGCACGGCCAGCGGCACCAGGAACGCGACCATGACGAGCACCCCGACGGCGGCGACCAGCAGCGCGAGCCGGCCCCTCACCGGCTGCTCCCCGGCGCGTCCAGCCGCACCCCGACGCCCCGGACGGTGTGCAGGTAGCGCGGTTCCTGGGCGCTCTCGCCGAGCTTGCGCCGCAGCCAGGACAGGTGCACGTCGACGGTCTTGTCGGCCCCGCCGTACGGGATCCGCCAGACCTCGGTGAGCAGCTCGCGCTTGGTGACCACCTGCCCGGGCCGGCCGGCGAGGTGGTGCAGCAGGTCGAACTCGCGGGGCGTCAGCTCGACCGGCACCCCGTCGAGCGTGACCTGCCGGGCCCGCGGGTCGATCCGCAGCCCACCGACCACGAGCACCGGGTCCGTGCCGGTGTCGGCGGTGGAGCGGCGCAGCACGGCCCGCGCCCGGGCGTCGAGTTGGGCCGCGGTGAAGGGCTTCACCAGGTAGTCGTCGGCGCCCGCGTCGAGCATCCGGACGATCTCGGCCTCGTCGTCGCGGGCGGTCGCCACGATGACCGGGACCGAGCTGACGGCGCGCAGCATCCGCAGCAGCTCGCCGCCGTCCAGATCGGGCAGTCCCAGGTCGAGCACGACGAGGTCGGGCTGGTCGTCCAGCGCTTCGCGCAGCCCGTCCAGCGCGGTCGAGGCGGCGGCGACCGCGTGCCCGCGCTCGCGCAGAGCCCGGAGCAGCGTGGCGCGGATGGTCAGGTCGTCCTCGATGAGCAGCAGCCGGGCCACGGTTGGCAGGCTAGTCGCTCCGGCCGCCCGGATCCGCCCTCGTTAACCCGGCCTTAGCGTTCCCCGAAGCCCCGCACAACCCGGGATCGGGGAGACTCGGGGCATGGGCCGTCGTCCGATCCTCGCCGCCGCCGGGTGGCTGGCCACCACCGCCGCCGCCACCCTCGTCGGGCTGGCCGCGGTCCAACTGGTCGGCAGCGGCATCACCGGCACCCCGGGAGGCGTACGCGACCCGCGGGAGGTGGCCCGTGCGCTCGCCTCGCCCGCGCCGGTGGCCACGACGCCGGGCACGGGCCCCACGGCGGGCGCGACGCCGACGGCCGGCGCGGCGAGCCGCCCGCCGGCAACGAGCGGAACCGCGCGTACCTTCCGCACCGCCGGAGGGACGGCACTCGCCGAGTGCGTGCCGGGCGGGGTACGGCTGGTGTCCTGGTCCCCGGCGCAGGGCTATCGGGTGAAGGACGTCGACCGGGGGCCGGACGACCGGGTCGAGGTGCGCTTCGTCGGCCCCGAGGGGGAGCACGAGCTGCGCCTGCGCTGCCGTGGCTCCGAGCCGGTCGCCACCCCGGACGACTGATGTTTTCCCAGCTCAGAGGGGTTAATTGTCCTTGATCGGACAGTGCCGTCGCTGGTTGGTGGACGGTGGGCCGGCATAGCTTCGGGAGCATGCCGTCGCCGCACCGGCGGCAGGAAGGACCCCCATGTCCAGCTCCAGATCGAGGCGGGGCCCGGCCGGCCAGCCCGCCGCCGACATGGCGGAGATCGCCCGTGCCGACAGCGAGATCAACTCCTGCGCGCCGGCCGGCCTGCCGGCCACCGCCCGCGTGCTGTTCGCCGTGGTCGACGCGAACGGCGCCCTGGTCCGCGGTCTCGGGGCCACGTCGGCCACCCGGCTGGCCGCCGGGATGTACCAGGTCGGCTTCGACCAGGACGTCGCCGGCGCCGCGTACATCGGCACGGTAGGCCCCGCTGCCGGCGGCCTGGCCCCACAGGGGGCGATCACGGTGGCGCCGCGAACCGGCATCCCCAACGCGGTCTTCGTCGAGACGTACGCCGCGAGCGGCCACACCGACCGGCCGTTCCACCTGGCCGTGCTCGCCTGACCCCCCGCGGGCCGCCGCTCTGTGGCAGCATCGCGCGGTGCGTCCCCACCGCCTGGTCGTCGCGGCCGCGATCCTGCTGGCCCTCGCCCACCTGGTCGGACGCTGGTACGCCCAGCCGCTGCTCCCGGCCGCGCAGGCCCTCGCCTGGTGCGCCCTGGCCGGAGCCGCCCTGGCCGCACCCGACCTGCCCCGGCGCGCCCGGTACGGGCTGGCGGTGGCCGGTCTCGCCGTCGCCGTGGCGCTCCGTCCGGGTAGCGGCGAGCGGCAGTTCCTCTGGGTTGGGGAGCCGCCGGTCGAGCCAGGGTGGAGCGGGGACCGACTCCTGTGGGGCGTCGCCGGGATCGGGCTCGCGGTGGCCGTGTCCGCCCTGCCGAGGCGGGCGCCGGATCGGCGTCGCACGGCGGTCGCCGTCGCGCTGGCCGGGCTGGCCGGGCTGCTCGCCGTGTTCCGTGAGTCCGTCGCCCTCCTGCCCCCGTACGTGCTGCCGCCCGACGCGGCCGACGTGCTGCCGCCGTACCTCGTGCTCGTGACCTTGGCCCTGGTGGCCCTGGTCCGGTCGGGGTCGGTGTCCGTCACCCTGGGCCTGGGTCTCGCGGCGGTGGCCGCGCTCGGCGTGGCCCCGCCGGCCTGGCCGGCGGGCGGCGCACCGGGCCCGGGTCTGGTCTTCTACAGCGTGGAGGAATACCAGGTCCGGACGACCGCCGGCGGGATCTGGGCCGACCTGCTGGGGTTCCTCGCGGCGGCGCTGGTGCTGGCCGGGTGCCGGTGGGCGGAACGGGCGCGCACACGAGCGCACGGCGCCGCCCGACCTGGGTCGTAACGTCGCCGCGCTCTGGCCGTCTCCCACCACCGCAGCCGTACGGCGGTACGAAAGCGGGGACCTGGCTCGACCGGCCCAGCCCGCACCGGTCTTGTGAGCGCACATGCCCGTCCTGATGGGATCCAAACCCCGCAGAGGTGGGGAATTCCACCATTTGCGAGTCCCGGCGTGAGCGGCGCGGGGACCGGGTATGAGCGGGCCATGGAGCATTTCACGATCGCGACCGTCGCCGAGAAGAGCCCCGACTTCCGCCGCGTGCTGTGGACCGGCCAGCACACCCAGCTGGTGATCATGACGATCCCGGCGGGCGGGGAGATCGGCGAGGAGGTCCACGAGGACATCGACCAGATCCTGACCTTCGTCAGCGGCACGGGCGAGGCGCGGGTGGCCGGGGAGAAGAAGGAGGTCGTGGCGGGCGACCTGGTGGTCGTCCCGGCCGGCACGAAGCACAACTTCGTCAACACCGGCCCCAACCCGCTGGTGCTGTACACGGTGTACGGCCCGCCGGAGCACGCCGACGGCGCGGTGCACCGGACCAAGGAGGAGGCCGACGCGGCCGAGGAGGCCGGCGAGGACGAACCGCCCACCTCCTGACCGCCGCCGACCCGCTCCCCGCGCTCCACCACCGTGCCGTGGTGGAGCGCGAGCCGGGTTGAGCTGCAACATTCCTGCACATCACAGCCATTGACGTTGATCTCTGCACGGGCCTAGCCTGCTGGTGCGGGAAAGCCCCTTCCTGGGCCTCGCCACCCCGCTACCGGAGACCGGGCCTCCGGTGGGGCGCACCGACCGTCGCGACCACGGCCAGGCGTCGGCCCCCAGCCGTGGCGGTCCACCACCACGTGCCTCAAGGAGGAACACCGTGCAGACCTCACGTGCCCGGCTCCGACGCCCGCTGCTGCTCGCGGCGGGCGCCGGGATCACCGCGGCGGCGCTCGCCGCCGGGACGGTGCCGTCGGCCTTCGCCGCCACCGTCTTCTCCGACACCTTCTCCGACAGCCGGATCACCATCCTCAACGACCCGAACCGGTCCACCCGGATCTGCGTCAAGTACCAGGGCGTGCCGAAGGGCAGCGAACCGAAGGAGATCGGCGAGGCGCCGACGGGGTGAACCGCCTCTACTCCGCCGGCGACATCACCTACCGGTAGGGCGGTCCGGCGCGGGCGCCCCGCCTCCGGGGCGCCCGCGTCACACCGTCGGCACGCCCGAGACGTCCACCGTCTCCGGGTACTTGAGGCCCGCGCCGGTGTTCAACACCACCACCCGCTCGCCGGGCCGGATCCAGCCCCCGGCCCGCAACTGCCGGGCGGCGGTCAGGCAGGCCGCGCCCTCGGGGCAGAGCAGCAGCCCCTCCCGGGCGGCGAAGTCACGCAGGTCGGCGAGGATCTCGGCGTCCTCCACGGCGATCGCGGTGCCGCTGCTCTCCCGCAGCGCGGCCAGGATCAGCTCGTCGCCGAGCGGGGCCGGCACGGTGATGCCGAACGCCAGGGTGTGCGCGTCCGCCCACGGCGTGGCCCGCGACTCGCCGGACGCGAACGCCCGGACGATCGGCGCGCAGCCGGTGGACTGCACGGCGACCAGGCGGGGCAGCCGGTCCTCCACCCACCCCAGCTCGCGCAGCTCATGCAGCGCCTTGTGGATGCCGATGAGCCCGACGCCGCCCCCGGTCGGATAGATGATCACGTCGGGCACCTGCCAGCCGAGCTGCTCGACGATCTCGTACCCCATGGTCTTCTTGCCCTCGAGCCGGTACGGCTCGCGAAGCGTGCCGGCGTCGAAGACCCGCCCGCCCGACTCGGCGACCAGCGTGGCCACCCACCGGCCGGCGTCGCTGATCAGGCCGTCCACCAGCCGCAGGTCCGCCCCG
This sequence comes from Micromonospora sp. NPDC005305, assembly GCF_040607315.1. Classification (NCBI taxonomy): domain Bacteria; kingdom Bacillati; phylum Actinomycetota; class Actinomycetes; order Micromonosporales; family Micromonosporaceae; genus Micromonospora; species Micromonospora sp. NPDC005305. The sequence continues at coordinate 550,804 of NZ_JBEXGL010000001.1, forward strand.
GCGGCGACGCACTCCCGCCGGCAGATGGTCGGCGCGTCGAGCGGCATGGCGATGGTGGCGCCCATCCCGGCCCGGGCCGCGTACGTCGCCCAGGCCGCACCGGCGTTGCCGTTGGTCGGCATGGCGATCCGCTCGACGCCCAGCTCACGGGCCCGGCTCACACCGACCGCCGCGCCTCGGGCCTTGAACGACCCGGTCGGGGTCAGCCCCTCGTCCTTCACGATCAGGTCCGGGATCCCGATCTCCTGCCCGTAGGCCGGCGCGCGCAACAGCGGCGTCCAGCCCTCGCCCAGCGTGGTGACGAAGCGGGGATCGGCCACCGGCAGCAGCTCCCGGTAGCGCCACAGGTCGGCCGGGCGGAGCCCGAACTGCTCGGGGGTGACCGCCGCGGCCACGGCGGCCAGGTCGTAGCGGGCCAGCAGCGGGGAACCGCACCCGCACAGGTTCTGCAACTCCTCGGCCGAATGCTGGTCGCCGCAGCGCGGGCACTCCAGGTGCGTCAGGTGCACAAGGCTCCTCAGCTCGGGTCGAGGCTCAGCCAGTGCCGGCTGCGCCGACCCGGCTCGTAGGGGGAGTCGAGGCGCTTGGCCACCACCCCCGGGAGCCCCTGTTCGCGGGCGGTCCGCAGGGCGTCCGCGCCGACCCCCGGGAACCACGGCGGAGTCTGCCAGTGCGGGCCGGTCAGCGCCAGACCGTCGAGCAGTTCCCGGCGCTGCGCGTACGGGACGTCGAGGCTGGTCACGCCCTCCAGCCAGAGCAGGTCGACGGCGAGGAACTGCCCGTCGCGCTTCGTCGGCGGCTTCACCCGCCCGCCCGGGTCGATCCGCACCAGCACGCCGTCCAGCACCGCCTCGACCGGCGCCAACTCCTCGGCCATCGCCCGCAGCCACGGGTACGCCCCGCCGATCTCCTCGTCGGAGTCGTCGAGCAGCCGCAGGCGACCGCCGGAGACGTACGCCATGGCCCGCACCCCGTCCCAGCGCAGCTCGTACCCCCAGGCGGCCTCGTCCCTGGGCAGCCCCTTGCCGGGGGTGGTGTGCATCGGCCGGACCAGCTCGGGCATCGGCGTCCAGCCCTCCGGCGCCGGGTCGGTGCGGCGGACCATCCAGTCCCGGCCCCGGCCCCCGGTGGCGAAGAGCACGTACCGCCCCTTCGTCCGCCGGCCGTCCAGGACCACGATCACCTCGTCGTCGCGCCACTTCTCCACCCGGTAGGTGCCGGTGTCGTGGACGGTCATCCTCCCGCCGCCGTACTCGCCGGCCGGGATCTCGCCGTGGAAGGTGAGGTACTCCATCGGGTGGTCCTCGGTGTGCACGGCGAGGTGGTTGCGGCCCGGGTCCCGGGGCAGCCCCCGCGGCACCGCCCAGGAGGCCAGCACGCCGTCGTGCTCCAGCCGCAGGTCCCAGTGCAGGCTCCGGGCGTGGTGCTGCTGGATGACGAACCGGGGCTTGCGCCGCGCGGCCCGCTTCCGCTCCGGGGTCTCCTCCGGCACCGGCTCCGGGGTACGCGCCGCGTCCCGTTTCCGCCGGTACTCCTCCAGCCGGTCAGCCACCCCCGCATTCTCCGGCAGGTCCGGCCTCCTCGCCCGGTTCCTGCCTCTTCCGTCCCGTTCGGCCGCCGCTCGGCGGGTCGCCGGCATGGCGGCGGCCATCACGGGTAGAAGCGTCCGTATGGACCTCGACCAGCCCACCGTCCCGCTCACCGGCGACGTCCGGATTCCGCTGCTCGGCTTCGGCACCTGGCAGGCCACCGGCGACGCCGGGTACGAGGCCGTGCTCGCCGCCCTCGACGCCGGTTACCGGCACATCGACACCGCCACGATGTACGGCAACGAAAAGGAGGTCGGCCGGGCGATCACGGAGAGCGGGCTGCGCCGCGAGGACCTCTTCATCACCACGAAGCTGCCGCCCGACCGGGTGGGCCGGGAACGGGAGACCATCGAGGCCAGCCTGGCCGCCCTCGACACCGACCACGTCGACCTGTGGCTGATCCACTGGCCGCCGTCCTCGCCCGCCGACAGCATCCCCGTCTGGCGCGAGATGCTGGCGGCCCGGGACGAGAACCTGGCCCGGGCCGTCGGGGTGAGCAACTACAGCATCAGCCAGATCGACGAGCTGATCCAGGCCACCGAGGAGACCCCGGCGGTCAACCAGATCCGCTGGAGCCCGTCCCTGTACGACCGGCAGGTGCACGCCGCGCACCGGGACCGCGGGGTGGTGCTGGAGGGCTACAGCCCGTTCAAGACCAGTGACCTCTCCGACCCGGTGCTGGTCCGGATCGCCCAGGCGCACGACGTCTCGCCGGCCCAGGTGGTGCTGCGCTGGCACATCGACCACGAGATCGTGGTCATCCCGAAGTCGGTCACCCCGGAGCGGATCCGGGTCAATGCCGACGTGTTCGGGTTCTCGCTCACCGCCGAGGAGATGCGCGACATCGACGCGCTCGGCGGCTGACGGCCAGCGGCGGCGTCGAGCGTGAGGCGGGGCGCGGCCCGTGCGGACCGCGCCCCGGGATCAGGGGGTGTCACGCCCTGGTGCAGGTGCTGCCGTTCAGGGTGAAGCTGGAGGGCGTGGAGAATCCGCCGCTCAGCGTGGCCTGGTAGCCGAAGCTGGTCGAGGCTCCCGGCGCCAACGTGCCGTTGTAGCTGAGGTTCCGGGCGCTCACCGCGGACCCGCTCTGCGTCACGGTGGCGTTCCACGAGCCGGTGATGGTCTGCCCGGAGGGCAGGTTGTAGTTCAGCGTCCAGCCGTTGACGGCGCTGGAGCCGGTGTTGGTGATCGTCACGTCGGCGGTGAAGCCGTTGTTCCAGACGTTGGTGGCGTAGCGCACCGAGCAGGCCGCGTTGCCCGGCGGCGGGGTGCTCGGCGGCGGCGTGGTGGCCGGCGGGGTGGTCGGCGTGGTGCCGCCGGTGTTGACGCTCTGCGAGAACGAGTTGACGGCCAGGCCGACGCCGCCCTGCCACGGCTCGAAGCCGGCCTGGATGCTGGTCAGGTACCAGTCGCTGGTGATCGCGCCCCGGCTCCGGGTGTCGTTGATGAACGCCATGGCGTCGAAGCTCATGCTCGTGATGGGGGACGGCGCCACGTACGAGATGACGTTGTTCGAGCCGTTGCTGCCCAGCCAGACCTCCCAGGTCCGGCCGGCGACGCTGGCGGTGCCGACCACCGAGCCGATCGGCTGGATCGGGCCCTGCCGGTTGAACCAGACCATGATCTCCATCTGGCTGACCCCGTCCTTCTTCGGCGTCGGGTCGAGCCAGATGTCGTACGCGGCGTCGTAGACCGCGCCGCTCACGTAGGTGTAGCTGATGCTGCTCGGCGCGCTGCTGATGCTCTTCACCTGGATCGGCAGGTTGGTGCCGGGCGAGCAGTTGGTGTAGTGGCAGCCCACGAAGATCGACGGGTACGAGACCGGCGCGCCGCTGGTGCTCCCCACCCCGTCCTGACGGGTGATCGAGAAGCCGGTGGAGGTCACGTTGATGCACTGCTGCGCGCTGGTGCCCCAGCGGTTGTTCTGCACGACGTACTTTCCGCCGATGGTGGTCGACCCGTACTGCTCGCAGATCTGGGTGTCGGCGGAGGCGGTGCCGCCGAGCGCGACGGCGACGATCGAGCCGGCGGCCAGCAGGCCGGCCGCGGCGAGGGCCCTCAGTGGACGCTTCATGATGCTCCGATTCGTGTCGGTGGGCGATGCCGGGAGCGCTCCCACGCTTACGCCAACACATTTACATGTCTGAAACTCCAGCGCAACCGTTCCGGTCGGGTCGATTGATGTGACGGCCCGGCGGGGTCCACCGGTCGGGGCGGGATTCCCGCCGGTGGGAGGGCTCCCGGCCGCTGACCGGGCCTCCACGCCAGGGCCGATGGGCACTTCCGCCCCTTGGTTGCGGCGAGTAATGTCTTGCCTCCAACGCGTTCCGAACCCCTCCGGAGGCGTACCCAACAATGGGTGGTTCCCCCCTGCGCATCCTCGTCGTCGGCGCGGGCATCGCCGGTCTCGCCGTGGCCCGGGCGCTGCGCCTCGCGGGGTTCCGCCCCGACGTGACCGAGAAGCTCCCCCCGACCGAGCGCGCTGACATCGGCCTCTACCTCCCGGGCAACGCGGCCCGCGCGCTGCGCCGGCTCGACCTGGACGGCCCGGTACGCCCCCTCGGCGAGGTCATCCACCGCCAGCGCTTCCTGGACGCCACCGGCGCGGCGCTCTGCGAGGTGGACCTCGACACGCTGTGGGCCGGGGTGGGGGAGTGCCGCGCGCTGCCCCGCGCCGAGCTGCACCGGGTGCTGCTCACCGGCGCCGGCGGCGCCGTCCGGCACGGCGCCGAGATCAGCACCGTCGAGCCGCTGCCCGGCGGCGTCGCGGTCGGCTTCACCGACGGCACGAGCGGCGAGTACGACCTGGTCATCGGCGCCGACGGGCCCCGCTCGGCGGTGCGCACCCTGGCCGCGCTCGGCGGCCCGCCCCGCCCCGCCGGCCAGGTGGTCTACCGCAGCGTGGTGCGCGGCGGCCCCCGGGTCGCCGACTGGACCGCACTGCTCGGCCAGCGCGCCGGCTTCCTGGTGGTGCCGCTCGGCGCCGGCCGGCTGCACTGTTACGCCGACGAGGCCGGCACCAGCCTGCCGGCCGACCCGCTCGCCCGGCTGCACGAGCTGTTCGACGACTACGGCGGGCCGGTGCCCGAGGTGCTCGCCGCCCTGGAGACCGTAAACGTGGAGCTCACCGAGGAGGTCGAGCTGGGGCGCTGGTTCCACGGCCGGGTGCTGCTGGTCGGTGACGCGGCTCACGCCACCGCGCCGACGCTCTCCCAGGGCGCCGCCATGGCACTGGAGGACGCCGTGGTGCTCGCCGAGTCGCTGCGGGCCGCCGGCAGCGTCGAGGCCGCCCTGCTCGCGTACGAGAGTCGCCGCCGCCCGCGTACCCGCTGGGTGCGGGACCGGACCCGGGACCGCAACCGGACCCGCGACGTGCCGCCGGCACTGCGCGATCCGTTGCTGCGCGGACGCGGCGGACGGATCTTCCAGGAGCACTACCGGCTGCTGACCGGCCCGCTGTAGAAGGGCCGGTGATCGTAGCCGCCACCCCACGAAGCGGGGCCACCTACCGGGGACTATCCTCCTTGCGGATGACGGCTGCGCAGATCAAGAGCGCGCCGAGCGGGACAACCCAGAACCGGAGGCCACTCGTGACCACCGTCGCACCCAAGCCGGTCGTGACCCGGCCCTGGCCGGTCCGCGAGCCGGTCAAGGGGTCGGCAATCGCGCGGCTGCTGCGCACCACGGACGCGAAGCAGATCGGGATCATGTACATGGTCACCGCGTTCGCGTTCTTCATGATCGGTGGCCTCATGGCCCTGATCATGCGCGCCGAGCTGGCGCGGCCGGGCCTGCAGTTCCTGTCGCCCGAGCAGTACAACCAGCTCTTCACCATGCACGGCACGATCATGCTGCTGTTCTTCGCGACGCCGATCGTGTTCGCCTTCGCGAACTACGTGGTGCCGCTGCAGATCGGCGCGCCCGACGTGTCGTTCCCCCGCCTGAACGCCTTCGCCTACTGGCTGTACCTGTTCGGTGGCACCATGGCCACCGCCGGTTTCATCGCCCCGGGCGGCGCGGCCGACTTCGGCTGGACGGCCTACACGCCGCTGAGCACCGCCGAGCACTCGCCGGGCGTGGGCGCGAACATGTGGGTGGTCGGCCTGGCCATCTCCGGTCTGGGCACCATCCTCGGCGCGGTCAACCTGATCACCACGATCCTGACCCTGCGCGCCCCCGGCATGACCATGTTCCGGATGCCGATCTTCACCTGGAACATGCTGGTCACCAGCCTCCTGGCGATCCTGGTCTTCCCGCTGCTGGCCGCCGCGCTCTTCGCGCTCGCCGCGGACCGCCTGATCGGCGCCCACGTGTACGACCCCGCCACCGGCGGCCCGATGCTCTGGCAGCACCTGTTTTGGTTCTTCGGGCACCCCGAGGTCTACATCATCGCGCTGCCGTTCTTCGGCATCATCACCGAGATCATCCCGGTGTTCTCCCGGAAGCCGATCTTCGGTTACAAGGGTCTGGTCGCCGCCACCATCGCCATCGCCGCCCTGTCGATGAGCGTGTGGGCGCACCACATGTTCGCCACCGGCCAGGTGCTGCTGCCGTTCTTCAGCTTCCTGAGCTACCTGATCGCCGTGCCGACCGGCATGAAGTTCTTCAACTGGATCGGCACCATGTGGCGGGGCCAGATCACCTTCGAGACGCCGATGCTCTTCGCGATCGGCTTCCTGGTGACCTTCCTCTTCGGTGGCCTCACCGGTGTGCTGCTGGCCAGCCCGCCGCTCGACTTCCACCTGCACGACTCGTACTTCGTGGTGGCGCACTTCCACTACGTGCTCTTCGGCACCATCGTGTTCGCCGTGTTCGGCGGCATCTACTTCTGGTTCCCGAAGATGTTCGGCCGGATGCTCGACGAGCGACTCGGTAAGATCCACTTCTGGCTGACCATGATCGGCTTCCACACCACGTTCCTGGTGCAGCACTGGCTGGGTGCCGAGGGCTTCCCCCGCCGCTACGCCGACTACCTGCCCGGTGACGGCTTCACGTTCCTGAACACGCTGTCCACCGTTGGCGCCTTCATCACCGGCATCTCGACCCTGCCGTTCATCTGGAACTGCTGGAAGTCGTACAAGACCGGTCCGGTGGTCGAGGTCGACGACCCGTGGGGCCACGGCAACTCGCTCGAGTGGGCCACCAGCTCGCCGCCGCCGCTGCGGAACTTCGACCGGATGCCGCGGATCCGCTCCGAGCGGCCGGCGTTCGACCACAAGTTCCCCGAGCTGGCCGCGGGCCAGTCGCTGGCCGGCCCGCCGGAGGGCGGCGCCAAGCCGCTCACCGCGGAGTCCGACGGTGGCGCCACGTACCAGGAGGACACCGAGGGCCGGCTCGACAAGAGCTGACCCAGGCCGACCCAAGCACGGGCGCCGCACCCTTCGGGGTGCGGCGCCCGTCGCGTTTCCCGCCCGTCGCGCCGCGCGCGGCGTGGTGCCGGCGCCCGCCCTCCGCCCTGTGGCGTTGATCAAGGAGCTTGCGTCAGGAACAGCCTGAATCCTGACGCAAACTTCTTGATCAACGGCCCGGGTAGCGGGCGGGGGAGAGCGTGAGTCGGCCCGCCGGGGGCGACGCGCGGCTTGCGCGAGCCGCGGCCGGGGTGAGGGGGGCGTAGGCCGCCGGCTCGGCTCCGCCGGGCGTTGGCGGCCGGGCCGCGTGCCGCCTGGGTTCGCCTGGGCGGGCGTCCGGTCGTCGGGTGGCGCGGCCCGTCGGCTCGGCGAGGTGGGCGTATCCCGGCCCGCCGGACACCCCCACCTCGCCGAGCTGGCGCCGGCGACACCGCCGTCCCACCCCGCCGCGACGTCCTCGCGGCCGACGCGGCGGGGGTCAGGGGGCGGCGGGGGCGAGTTCCGGTTGCGGGGTGGGGGTTGGCTCGCGGCGGTGGCGCAGTTCGATCGGGAGCACGGCCAGGGCGACCAGCACGCCGATCGCGCCGGTGACCGCGAACCCCCAGGCCGGCGCCGAGGCGTCGATCACCGCGCCGGCCAGCGGCGCGCCGAGTGCGATGCCGACGGTGACGGCCGAGCCGTGCAGGCCCATGGCCTCGCCGCGGACCCCGGCCGGGGCGAGCCGGCTCACCGCGTCCGAGGTCGAGGCGATGGAGGGCGCGCAGAGCGCGCCGGCCGGGACGAGCGCCAGGCAGAGCAGCCACCAGTGCGATCCGCCCAGCCCGACCGGGATGGTGGCCAGGCTCAGCGCGGCCACCAGGGCCAGCGGGGAGAGGGAGCGGGTGACCGCCCCGTACGCGAAGCCGCCCACCAGCGAGGCGACCGCCCACATGGCCAGGACGGCGCCCGTCCAGCCGACCTCGCCGCCCTCGCGCAGCACGGCGACCACCGCGACGTCGGTGCCGCCGAGCACCAGGGTGGCGGCCAGGCTGACCGCCAGCACGGCGAGCAGCCGGGGGGTGACCCACTCCCGGCGGGGCACCTTGCGGGCCGGGCCGGCCGGCTCGTCGGCGGCGCGGGTGGGCGGGTCGAGCAGCCAGAAGCAGATGCCGGAGGCGACGATCCCGGCGCCGACCGCCCACATGGTGAGCCGGGGCGACACGGCGGCGGCCATGGCCACGGCCAGCGCGGGACCGACCATGAACGAGAGCTCCACCGACATCGAGTCGAGGGCGTACGCGGGGCGGCGCCGCTCGGCGGGCACCAGCGCGGCGACGGACTGGCGGACCACCGAGAAGACCGGCAGCGCGAACAGCCCGGCCAGGAACGCGGTGGGCAGCAGCACCGGGTAGGACAGGGTCGGCGCGCTGGCCCAGAAGACGCCCTCGGCGATCGTGGTGAGCAGCAGCACCGGGCGCAGGCCGCGCCGGTCGACCAGCCGGCCGAGCAGCGGGGAGCCGAGCGCGGCCCCGACGGTGGAGGCGGCGCCGACCAGCCCGGCCGCGCCGTAGCCGCGACCGAGGTCGAGCACGACGTGGAAGGTGAGCGTCACGCCGGTCGCGGTGAGCGGGATGCGCGCCAGCACCGAGATCAGCAGCAACGACCGGAGACCGGGCAGGGCGAGCGCCTCCCGGTAAGGCTTCAAGTTCACGACGGTCCGTACCTCCGGCCGCAATCCTGGGCCGGGGGTACGACAGCCGCAACCGATTACCTGCTCAAGCGGCCCTGATCACAGGTTCACCGACCGTGGTGACCCCGGCGCCGTCGAAGGCCCGCAGCGCCACGTCCAGCGTGTCGGGCGCGACGGCGGCGGTCAGGTCCAGCAGCACCGTGGTCACGAAGCCCTCCCGGGCCGCGTCGAGCGCGGTGGCCCGGACGCAGTGGTCGGTGGCGATGCCGACCACGTCGACCCGGTCCACGTCGTGCCGGCGCAGCCAGTCGGCCAGGCACTCGCCGTCGCCGGCGTGCCCCTCGAAGCCCGAGTACGCGGCCGCGTGCTCGCCCTTGTGGAAGATCGCCTCCACCCGTCCGGTGGCCAGGTCCGGGTGGAACTCGGAGCCGGCGGTGCCGACGACGCAGTGCCGGGGCCAGGAGTCGACGTAGTCCGGCGGGTCGCCGAAGTGGGCGCCCGGGTCGATGTGGAAGTCCTTCGTCGCGACCACGTGGTCCCAGCGTTCCGGCTCGGCGGCGAGCAGCCGGGTGATGCCGGCGGCGACCCCCGCCCCACCGGTCACGGCCAGGGAGCCGCCCTCGCAGAAGTCGTTCTGCACGTCCACCATGATCAAGGCGTTGGCCATGTCGGTCCTCTCAGCTCGCGGGTACGACGGTCACCGGGACGGCCGGATCGCCGCCGGAGAGCTTGAGCCCCTCCCACGGGATGGAGATCAGGCACTCCCGCAGGTGCTCCCGGGACTCGTCGAGAGTGGGCAGCGCCACCGGCTCGCCCTCGACGACGAACGCGCGCTGGAGCAGCCGGTCGTTGGGCTGCCGGTCCGGCACGCCCTGCGGCACGATGACCTCCTCGGTGGCGGTGCCGGTCGGCTTGTGCCGGCGGACGGCCACCTTCCGGCCGCCGATGGTGGCCTTGTGCTCGGAGCGCTTGACCACCGGGCGCCCCTCCACCTCGACCAGCTTGTAGACCAGGCCGGCGGTGGGTGCGCCCGAGCCGGTCACCACGGCGGTGCCGGCGCCGTACATGTCGACGGGCTCGGCGGCGAGGGAGGCGATGGCGTACTCGTCGAGGTCGCCGGAGACAATGATCTTCGTCTCGGTGGCGCCGAGCGAGTCGAGCAGTTCGCGGGACTGCTGGGCGATGACCGCCAGGTCGCCCGAGTCGATCCGGACCGCGCGCAGCTCGGGCCCGGCCACCGCGATGGCGTTGCGGATGCCCTGGCTGATGTCGTAGGTGTCGACCAGCAGCGTGGTGTCCTTGCCCAGCGTGGCGACCTGCGAGGCGAACGCCGCCTGCTCGTCGTCGTGCAGCAGGGTGAACGCGTGCGCGGCGGTGCCGGCCGTGGGGATGCCGTAGCGCTGGCCGGCGGCCAGGTTGGAGGTGAACCGGAACCCGGCCAGGTACGCGGCCCGGGCGGCGGCCACCGCGGCCTCCTCGTGCGCCCGGCGGGAGCCCATCTCGATCAGCGCCCGGCCGCGGGCGGCCGTGACCATCCGGGCCGCCGCGGCGGCCACCGCGGAGTCGTGGTTGAGCACCGACAGCGCCAGCGTCTCCAGCACCACGCACTCGGCGAAGGTGCCGGAGACGGTGAGGATCGGGGAGCCGGGGAAGAACAGCTCGCCCTCGGCGTACCCGTCGACGTCGCCGGTGAAGCGGTAGTCGGCCAGCCACCGGGCGGCCCGGTCGTCCACCACGCCCGTGCGGCGCAGGAAGTCGATCTCCGCGGGGTCGAACCGGAAGTCGCGGATCAGGTCGACCAGCCGGCCCGTCCCGGCGACCACGCCGTAGCGGCGGCCGGCCGGCAGCCGCCGGCTGAACACCTCGAAGACGCAGCGACGGTCGGCCGTGCCGTCCCGCAGGGCGGCGCTGACCATGGTCAGCTCGTAGTGGTCGGTCAGCAGCGCGGGGCGAAGGGTGCTCACCGCCTCAGCCTAGAGTTCAGGCCGGATCCGTGCCGTCGTGGCCCGGCATCGACCGCAATGCGGCCCGCAGCTCGGCGCGGCCGGCCACCCCGAGCTTGCTGTAGACCCGCTGGAGGTGGTTCTCCACCGTGCGGGTGGACAGGAAGAGCCGCTCGGCGATGGTGCGGCTGGTCACGCCGTCGGCGGCGAGCCGGGCGACCTCCCACTCCCGCTCGCTCAGCGTCGGGCGGAGCAGCCGCAGCGCCGGCGTGGACACCTCGTCGCAGCGGCGGAGCAGCTCGGCGAGGCGCTCGCGGGCCGGGCCGGTCGCCCCGGGCCGGCCGCCGCGCATCCGGTGCAGCGCCATGGCGGTCGCCTCGGCGGCGTAGACGGTCAGCTCCCGGGCGGCGAAGCCGTCGGCCACGGCGAGCAGGTCGTCGGGGCAGCCGTCGACGGTGGCGCGAGCGTACCGGGCGACCAGCGGCGGCAGCACCCCGTCGACCTGCTCGGAGAGCTCGGTCAGGCGCTGCGCCACGGTCCGCCGGTCGCCGTCGGTGCAGGTCGGCCCGATCGACGCGCTGGCCTGGTCGAAGCGGACCAGGTCGAGCAGGACCAGCAGCTCGTGCCCGGCCAGGCCGTCCGCCCGCAGCCGGTCGGCGAGCGCGGTGAGGTGCTTGGTGGCCGCCGGCAGGTCGCCGACCGCCGCGTGCACCGCGCCCCGGGCCTGCTCCAGCCAGGGGTAGAGCACCGCCATCCCGGGCGCGTGGGTGCGGTCCGCCTCGGCCATCGCCTCGGCCGCGTGCGTGGCGTCGCCGCGCAGCGCCGCCGCCTGGGCGCGCTCGGCGTGCGCCAGGCCGGCGTAGACCCGGCTGGTGGCGAGCACGGCGCAGGCGTCGAGGCTGGTCTTCAGCGCCTCGTCGCCGCGCCCGCGTAGCCGCGCCGCGTACGCCTGGAGGATGGCCAGGTAGCCGGTGCCGAGCCGGAAGTCCCCGGCGCCGGCCAGGTCGGCGAACTCGTCGGCGACGATCGCGTCGATGCCGGCCAGGTCGCCGGAGAGCGCGAGCCGGGTGCCCCGGGCCAGCTCCATGGCGAGTTGGAGGTAGGGCATGTCGCCCCGCCAGCACGCCGCCTCGGCCTGCACCCGGGCGATCGCGGTGGCGCTGCGCACGTACTGCCCCTGCGCGGCCTGGAGGTGCGCGAGGGTGCACCGGGCCAGTTCGCGCGCGGCCATCGGGGCCGCCGGCCGGTCCAGCACGGCCTGGGCCAGCCGGACCGCGGTGTCGGTGTCCAGCCGGTGCAGCCGCATGATCGCCTCGAAGGCGCGGACCCGGGCCTGGTCGGCGGCATCGGTCAGCTCGGCGCCGCGCGCGGCGATCTCCTCCACGGTGGATTCCCGGCTCAGCCCCCAGTAGCTGACCATGCCCCGGGCGGTCAGCCACCGGCCGCGCCGCCGGTCGTCCTGGATCGCCCCGGCCACCTGGTCGAGCACCGCGATGGCCTCGTCCGGCCGGTCGGCGAACATGAGGATCGTGGCGAGCAGCTCCGCGGCGTCCGAGCCGCCCTCGCCGTCCAGCGCCGCCCGGGCCAGCCGGGTGGCCAGCGGCACGTCGTACCGGCCGAAGGCCTGGGCGGCCGCGTCGAGCAGCAGGGCCGGGTCCTGCGCCGTGCCCGAGTCGAGCCGCCACACGGCGACCCGCAGCAGGTCGTCGCGGCGCCGCTTGCCGACCCGTTCGAGCAGCCCGGCCAGGGTGGCCTGGAGCCGCCGGGTGCGGCTGACCGGGCAGTGCCGTCGCATCACCTCGCCGTAGAGCGGGTGGGCGAGGCGCACGTTGAGCCGCCGGTCGTCGCGCACCATGGAGATCAGGCCCCGCTCCTCGGCGACCTCCACGTCGGCCGGGTCCACCGCCTGCTCCAGCAGTTGCAGGCCGAGCGGCTCGCCGAACGCGACCAGCTCGACCACCGCGCGCACGCCGGGTGTGAGCTGGCCGATCCGGGTGTCGATCAGGTCGGTGAGGCTGGGCGCCAGCTCCAGCCGGCCGGTCCACTTCCAGATCCCGTACGTCTTGCTCAGCTCGTCGCCACCGGAGGCCGCCAGCACCAGCTCGCGCAGCAGCAGCGGGTTGCCGGCGGAGAGCCGGTGCAGCCGCTCCGAGGAGCCGGCGTCGACCGGACCGCCGAGGATCGCGGCGAGCAGCCCGGTGGTCTCGTTCGGGCCGAGCGGTCCCAGCTCGACCAGGTCGACCAGGTCGTCGGTCCACAGGGCGCGGATCGGCAGCGGGATCTGCTCGCCGTTGCGCAGCGTGCCGAGCACCGTGGCGTTCTCGGAGCGGGCGATGAGGTGCACCAGCGCCGCCGACGGCGGGTCGAGCAGGTGGGCGTCGTCGATCGCCAGCACGATCGGCCGGCCGGCGGCCTGCTCCTGGAGCACGTCGACCGCCCAGCGCAGGATGCCGGCGGGGGAGAGGCCCTGCGGCTGCGCGCTCGGCAGCACCTGGACCAGCCCGCCGAACGGCAGCGCGGCTGTCGTGGCGCTGGCCGCCACGGACCAGATGGCGTAGCGGTCGGGCGAGAGCGCGGCCACCCCCTCGCGCAGCAACCGACTCTTGCCCACCCCGGCATTGCCGCTGAAGAGCAGCCCGCGTCCCTCCGGACCGCCGACCGCCGACAACAGACGGTTGAGCTCATCCGTTCGGCCGACGAAGTCCCACCGACTCATCGGTGCAGCATATCGATGGTGTTCCGTCCGCGCGTAGACCGTCACGCAGCGAAGTTGAGTAATCTGTCGATTACTCGTGAGTATCGAATGTGTTCGGTGTCGGATCCGCGACAGCCGTAGGCTTCCGATATCGCCCTGTGACCAGGGATTTTCCACGCGACCGGACCGCAACCCGGTCGCCTCACCGGAGGCCGCCTGTTGAACCCAGGTCCACTCCCCTCGGTCGACGTGCCCGAACCGGGCGGTCTGGCCGAGACACCCCGCTGCGCCCCGCTGCCCACCCGGCTAGGCGTGACCGAGCCGGGGCCGGACGAGCCGCTGGGCGTCGTCGTCACCGGCCCGGCCGGCGCCGGCCGCCGCGAGCTGCTCGCCGGCCTGCTCGGGCTCGACCCCGGGATGCTCGCCGTGCCCGCCGGCAGCCATCTCCTCGTCCACCACGCCAAGGTGCCCACCCGGGCCGCCTACGTGCCGGGTTACCGCCAGCCGCACTCCTACCGCGCCGACCCCCTCGCCGCCGGCCCGGCCCTCGCTCGCCCGCCGCGCCGGGTGGAGCTGAGCCTGCCCGATCCGCTGCTGCGCCACTTCGCCGTGCTCGACACGCCGGACACCGGCGCCCTCGGGGTGGCCGGCGGACGGGTGCTGCTCGACGCGGCGGGCCGGGCCGGGGCCCTGCTCTTCGTGATCTCCGCCGACCAGGCGTTCAGCGCGGCCGAGCTGCACCTGCTGGCCGAGGTGGCGCGCACCCGGGTCGAGGTGTTCTTCGCCGTCACCCCCGGCGTGGCCGGCTGGGCGGCGCCGGCGGACGGCACGACGACGGAGGACACGGGGGCGTCCGGGTCGTCGGCCGGCCGGCCCGGCCCGCCCGGCCCCGCCGCCCGCCGGTACGACGCCGTGGAGGTCTCCGTCGCGGCGCACCGGGCCGCGCTGCTGGCCGCGGTGCCCGCGCTCGCCCAGGCCCGCTGGTTCCCGGTCCGCCAGGGCGAGCACTCGGTGCTGCGCCGCGCGCTGGTCGGCTGGGCCGCCGACGAGGGGCTGCGCCGGGCGAGCTCCCGCCCCCCGGAGCCGCCCGGCGCGCACGGGCGGGTGCCCGTGGTGGCCGGCTCCGAGCCGGCCGACCTCACCGAGCGGATCGACCGCCAGGCCCGCTCCTGCGCCCAGCAGATCCGCCAGCACCTCGCCCTGGAGCTGGCCAACATCCACCTCCGCGTGGTGCAGGAGATCGTCTTCGGGGTCGGCTGCGCCGGCCTGCCGCACCTGCTCGACCGCGAGATGGAGGCGCTGTCGCTGCTCGCCACCGCGCAGTGCGACGAGGCGGTCCGCGGCATCGTCGACGACGCGGCCGCCCGGGTCTTCGGCGCGCCGCTCGCCGAGGGCGTGCGCCGGCGCATCGTGCACGCGGTCCGCTGGGGCCTGGCCGACCACCCGGACGGCCGCGAGTTGGACCGCGTGCTCCTCGTCACGAGCACGGCCGGGGTGGCCGGGCTGGCCGGCACCGGCGCCCTCGACGCGCTCGCCGGCTATCCGGGCGCCGAGCGCGACGAGGCGCTCCCGCCCGTCGGGGTGGCCCTCAACGGCGGCTGCTGGCAGCACTGGCGGGCGCCCGGCAACGCCGACCCCAACGCGGCCCGCTCCTGGGCGCAGCGGGCACTGCGCGAGGTCGAGCTGGAGGTCTCCCGCCAGGTGTCCCGTCGCTTCGAGGTGATCCGCCTCTCGCTTGCCGCGGTCCTCGCCGATGCTGTCGACCACGGCATCCTGCTCGCCTGAGGTCGGGGCCGCCGCACCGCCGTCGCGCTCGGCGTACGCGGCCCGGGCGGGTGATCCCGACCGCCGCGCCGTTCCGGTTCATCGGTTCCCCGGATCCGGTGGCACGATGGGGGGCATGGCGGCTCCACAGGTTGCGCCGGTCGAGACGCCGGACACCGAAGAGGTGCCGGTCTCCGACCGGCCATGGGTGACCATCGTCTGGGACGATCCGGTCAACCTCATGACGTACGTGACCTGGGTGTTCCAGAAGCTCTTCGGATACAGCCGGGAGAAGGCCGAGCAACTCATGCTGGATGTGCACCACAAGGGCAAGGCGGTCGTCTCCAGCGGCGCCCGGGAGCGGATGGAGCACGACGCGTCGCAACTGCACGCGTACGGCCTCTGGGCGACGGTGGACCGGTCATGAGCATGTTCCGCCGGCAGGGCGACCGCTACGTGGCCACCTTCGCGGTCGACGAGGTCCGGGTGCTGCGCAAGGTCGCCTCCGAGGTGGTCGGGCTGCTCACCGACGGCTTCGACCACGGCGACCCGGTCGTCGGCCGGCTCTTCCCCGAGGTCTACCCGGACGACGTGGCCGGCAGCGCCGAGTTCCGCCGCTACACCGAGGGCGACCTCAAGACCGCCAAGATCGACCAGGCCGGCGCCATCCTGGCCGCGCTGCCCGACGGCGAGGCCGGTGGCGAGGTGCGGCTCGACGCCGAGGCGGCCGAGGCGTGGCTGCGCGCGCTCAACGACGCCCGGCTGGCCATGGGCGTCCGGCTGGAGATCAAGGACGGCACCGACCTGGGCGAGGAACTGGACGAGGCGGTCGCCGAGGACCCCACCTCGTCGCGGGTGTTCCAGCTGTCGGTCTACGCGTACCTGGGTTATCTCCAGGAATCCCTGCTCAACGCCCTGATCGACTGAGTCGTGACGGCCGCCACCTCGCGGCCCGAGACGGCCAGGGGCTAGGCTTGGCGGCGTGCTGAGCATCGACCGGTCGATCATCGACGCGATCGTGGCCCACGCGCGTCGGGACCACCCGGACGAGGCGTGCGGCGTGGTCGCCGGTCCCGCCGGCAGCGACACCCCCACCCGGCACATCCCGATGGACAACGCCGCCCGCTCCATGACCTTCTACGAGTTCGACTCGATGGAGCAGTTGCGGGTGTGGCGGGAGATGGACAACCGCGACGAGGAGCCGGTCGTCATCTACCACTCGCACACCGCGACGGAGGCCTACCCGTCCCGCACGGACGTGTCCTTCGCCGGGGAGCCGGGTGCGCACTACCTGCTCGTCTCGACCCGCGAGCCCGACACCGAGGAGATCCGCTCCTTCCGGATCGTCGACGGCGTGGTCACCGAGGAGCCGGTCGAGATGGTGGCTGCCGTGGACCCGCACGCCGTCCAGTCCTACATGTTCGGGCAGAGCCCGGCGACGGTCGACTACGAGTGTTCCGACCGCTGACCTTCCAGCGCCGGCACACCTTTCTTCTTCCCGTCACCTGGCACGACCCGAACAAGGAGCACGAGACATCATGGCCATCGAGGTTCGCATCCCCACCATCCTGCGCAGCTACACCGGCGGCGCGAAGGTCGTCGAGGGCAGCGGCGACACCCTGGGCGACCTGCTCGTCGACCTGGACTCCCGGCACGCCGGCCTGCGGGCCCGGCTGGTCACCGACGCCGGCGCCCTGCACCGGTTCGTCAACGTCTACGTCAACGACGAGGACGTCCGCTTCCTCGGCGCGCTCGACGCCAAGCTGAACGACGGCGACAGCGTCACCATCCTGCCGGCCGTGGCCGGTGGCGCGTTCGGCTTCGCTGCCGCGGCCGCGATCGCCGGTCACCGCGCGTCCGTCGCCGCCCGCTGAGGGCGGTCGGCGGCATGGCACGGTACGACAGCCTGCTCGACGCGAGCGGCGGCACGCCCCTGGTCGGGCTGCCGCGGCTCTCGCCAACGGTCCCCGACGGGGCGCCTCCGGTGCGCCTGTGGGCGAAGCTGGAGGACCGGAACCCGACCGGCAGCATCAAGGACCGGGCGGCCCCGTTCATGGTCCGCGCGGCCGAGGAGGCCGGCCGGCTCCGTCCCGGCGACACGATCCTGGAGCCGACCAGCGGCAACACCGGCATCTCGCTGGCCATGGTGGCCAAGCTGCGCGGCTACCGGCTGGTCTGCGTGATGCCGGAGAACGTCTCCACCGAGCGGGTCCAGCTGCTCCGGATGTACGGCGCCGAGATCATCTTCTCGCCGGCGGCGGGCGGCTCGAACCAGGCCGTCGCCACCGCCAAGGAGATCGCCGCCGAGCACCCCGACTGGGTGATGCTCTTCCAGTACGGCAACGAGGCGAACGCGCGGGCGCACTACGAGACGACCGGGCCGGAGCTGCTGCACGACCTGCCGACCATCACCCACTTCGTGGCCGGCCTGGGCACCACCGGCACCCTGATGGGCACGGGGCGCTACCTGCGGGAGAAGGTCGACGGCATCCAGGTCGTCGCCGCCGAGCCCCGCTACGGCGAGCTGGTCTACGGGCTGCGCAACATCGACGAGGGTTACGTGCCCGAGCTGTACGACGCCACCGTGCTCTCCCGGCGCTTCTCGGTGGGCACCCGGGACGCGGTGCTGCGGACCCGGCAGCTCGTCGAGGTGGAGGGGATCTTCGCCGGTTTCTCCACCGGGGCGATCCTGCACGCCGCCCTCGCGGTGGCGCACGAGGCGGTCCGTGACGGCCGCCGCGCCGACGTGGCCTTCGTGGTCGCCGACGGCGGTTGGAAGTACCTGTCGACCGGGGCGTACGGCGGCACCCTCGCGGACGCCGAGGACGCCCTGGAGGGGCAGCTCTGGGCCTGACGGCGCGACGGTCGGTTCGGTCTGCGCACGCCGCAGACCGAACCGACCGTTACCTCCCAGGGACCGGATGTGTGCGGGTGTCACGTTGATGACAACTTCCGGCAGATGATTCTTGCCCGACTAGGCCGACGCGTAGGCTGCGCAGCGTGGCGAACGCGTCGGTAGTGATCATCGGCGGGGCGACCGCCGGCGTGTCGACTACCGAGCGTGAGATCGAGGCGACCGGATGCGACTGACCGTCCTGGGGTGCGCGGGCAGCTTCCCCGGGCCCGAGTCTCCCTGCTCCGCCTACCTGATGGAGGCCGACGGGTTCCGGCTCCTGATCGACTTCGGGGTGGGTTCGCTCTCCACGCTCCAGCGCTACGTCGGGCTGCACGCCCCCGACGCCATCCTCCTCACCCACCTGCACTGCGACCACATGTTCGACGCGGTGTCCTACGTGGTGGTCCGCCGGTACGCCCCGGACGGCCCGTACCCGCCCCTGCCGATGTACGCCCCCTCCGGCGCGCCGGACCGGCTGGCCAGCGCGTACGGGCAGGAGGAGGGCTCGGTGGAGGACGTCTACCAGTTCTACGGCCTGCAGCCGGGCACCTTCCCGATCGGCCCGTTCACCGTCACCGTCGACCGGATGAACCACCCGGTCGAGACGTACGGGGTGCGGCTGGAGCACGGCGGCCGGGTGTTCTGCTATTCGGCGGACACCGCGCCCTGCGACGCGCTGCTGCGCCTCGCCCAGGGCGCCGACGTGTTCCTCTGCGAGGCCAGCTACATGGACGGGGTGGACAACCCACCGGACCTGCACCTGACCGGCCGGGAGGCCGGCGAGGCGGCCACCAAGGCGGGGGTGGGTCGGCTGCTGCTCACCCACCTCGTCCCCGCCTGGGGCAGCGAGTCGCACACCGTGGAGTCGGCGGCCGGGGCGTACACCGGGCCGCTCGAAGTGGTCCGCGCCGGCGCCTCGTACGACGTCTGACGGCCCTGGCCGACGGCGGCCGACGGGGCAGCCGCGGACGGTGAGCGCGCTTTAAGATCACGCGGGTGACCGACCCCTCCTCCGGCGCATCCGGCCCGCACCAGCCGTCCGGCTGGCCGCCCGCCCAGCAGCCGCCCGCGCCGGGCTGGCCGCCGCCGGCCGGACCGCCGCCGCCCGGTGGCCCGTACCCGGGGCCGTTCGGCGGCCCGCCGCACCCGCCGTACCCCGCGCCCTTCCCGCCCGGCCCGCACCCGGCGCCGCGGAAGCGGTCCGGCGCCGGCCGGGTGGTGGCGGTCGTGCTTGCCGTCGGCGCGCTGCTGCTCGGGCTCTGCTGCTGCGGCGCCTTCACCTACAACGGCTGGTACCAGCCCCGCCAGCTGCAGGAGCAGCGCAAGGAGATGGTCGACGACGCCGGTGTGCCCGCCGGCTTCACGAGTTCCGGCGTCGCGGCGGACGAGAACACGGCCGGCGCCACCTACAAGCTCGTCTGCCAGCGGGGCGCCTGCCCCGTCGACGTGGCGCAGAGCCTGCAGGCGTGGCTGGCCAACGCCGGCCTGCCCATCACCGTGGACCGGATGCGGACCTGCCTGGCCGACCCCGGAATCCCGACCTGTGGCGTCTTCACCTGGAAGCGGGACGGCTTCTCGATGACCGCCAGCGTGGTCAGTGTCCTCCCCCGCAGCGGGAGGAGCAGCGTCGACGGTTCGGTCACCGTGACGCTGAGCGTCGGCTGGCACGATTGAACGGTGGGCACCCGGGGGCGGTTCGATCACGGCACCACATAGGGTGCAGGGATGGCGCGACCTGACGGGCGGCGGCCCGACCAACTCCGACCGGTGACCCTGACCCGGGGCTGGAGCACTCACCCGGAGGGCTCGGTGCTCGTCGAGTTCGGCGCGACCCGGGTGCTCTGCACGGCCAGCGTGACCGAGGGAGTGCCCCGCTGGCGCAAGGGCTCCGGCCTCGGCTGGGTGACCGCCGAGTACGCGATGCTGCCCCGGGCCACGAACACCCGCTCGGACCGGGAGAGCGTCAAGGGGAGGGTCGGTGGCCGGACCCACGAGATCTCCCGGCTCATCGGCCGCAGCCTGCGGGCCTGCGTCGACCTGAAGGCGCTCGGCGAGAACTCGGTGGTGCTCGACTGCGACGTGCTCCAGGCCGACGGCGGCACCCGGACGGCCGCCATCACGGGCGCGTACGTGGCGCTGCACGACGCGGTCACCTGGCTCGCCGAGCGCAAGGCCCTGGCGGGCAAGGTGGAGAAGGTGATGCACCGGTCGGTGGCCGCGGTCAGCGTGGGCATCATCGCCGGAGAGCCGCGACTCGACCTCTGCTACGAGGAGGACGTGGCGGCCGAGGTCGACATGAACGTGGTCTGCACGGGGACCGGTGACTTCGTCGAGGTGCAGGGGACGGGCGAGGCCGGCGTCTTCGCCCGGGAGCAGCTGGACGCCCTGCTCGACCTGGGCGTGGCGGGCTGCCTGGACCTGGCCGACGCGCAGCGGAAGGCACTGAACTGATGAACTGGCTGACGCGCAGCGGAAGGCGTTGAACATGAACACGGTGCTCCTGGCCACCCGCAACCGGAAGAAGCTCGTCGAGCTGCAGCGGATCCTCGACGGCGCGCTCGGCGCCCACCGGATCGCCCTGCTCGGCCTGGACGACGTCGAGGAATACCCGGAGCTGCCCGAGTCGGGCCTGACCTTCGGCGAGAACGCGCTCATCAAGGCCCGGGAGGGCTGCCGGCGGACCGGCCTGCCCACCATCGCCGACGACTCGGGCCTGGCGGTGGACGCGCTCAACGGCATGCCGGGCGTGTTCAGCGCCCGCTGGGCCGGCCGGCACGGCGACGACCAGGCCAACTTCCAGCTCGTGCTGGACCAGATCGCCGACCTGCCGGACGAGCACCGGGGTGCCGCCTTCGTCTGCACGGTGGCGCTGGTGCTGCCCAGCGGCAAGGAGCACCTGGTCGACGGCCGGCAGCCGGGCCGCCTGCTGCGCGCCCCGCGCGGTGACGGCGGCTTCGGCTACGACCCGATCTTCCTGGGCGACGGGCAGGAGCGGACCAACGCGGAGCTGACCCCGGAGGAGAAGGACGCGGTCAGCCACCGGGGCAAGGCGCTGCGCGAGCTGGCCAAGCTGGTCGCCAAGGTGCTCCCGCCGGCCACCTGACGTGAACCCGCGCCCCGATCGCTGACGGGTGGAGGACCGGACACGCCGCCGGGCCGGTGGCTGAGCCGTCAGCGATCGAGGCGCGGACCTCAGCCCAGCGGGCCGACCTCGCGCTCGATGGCGGCGCGCAGCCCGGGGCCACGCACGACCTCCCGCGCCGCCTCCATGAGCGGGGCGAGGAACACGTCCGGGCCCGGCTCGCCGATCGCCTCGCCGAGCGCAGCCACCGCGGCCCGGCCGGCCGGGGACGGGGTCAGCGGGGCGCGGAGCTGGAGCCCGCGCACGGCGGCCAGCAGTTCGACCGCCAGCAGGCTGGTCAGGTTGTCCAGCACGGTGCGCAGCTTCTTGGTCGCCGCCCAGCCCATCGAGACGTGGTCCTCCTGCATGCCGCTGGTGGGCAGTGAGTCGACCGAGGCGGGCGCGGCGAGCCGGCGGTTCTCCGCGACGATGCCGGCGGCCGTGTACTGGGCGATCATCAGGCCGGAGTTGACCCCGGCGTCGGGGGAGAGGAACGCCGGCAGTTCCCGGGAGCGGGTCACGTCGAGCAGCCGGTCCACCCGGCGTTCGGCGATCGCACCCACCTCGGACGCGGCGATGGCCAGGTAGTCGGCGGCGAAGCCGAGCGGCGCGCCGTGGAAGTTGCCGGTCGACTCGACCCGCCCGTCCGGCAGCACCACCGGGTTGTCCACGACCGACAGCAGCTCCCGCCCGGCGACCACCTCGACGAAGTCGAGGGTGTCCCGGGCCGCGCCGGCCACCTGCGGCGCGCAGCGCATCGAGTAGGCGTCCTGCACGGCGTGCGCCAGGTCGTCGCGGTGCGAGTCCATCACCGCCGAGTTCTGCAGCAGCTTGTGGATGTTCGCGGCCGAGGCGGCCTGGCCCGGGTGCGGCCGGATGGCGTGCAGCTCGGGCAGGAACGGCCGCTCCGAGCCGAGCATCGCCTCGATGGCCAGCGCGGCGGTCACGTCGGCCATGGCGAACAGGTGCCGGGCGTCGTGGACGGCCAGCAGCAGCATGCCCAGCATGCCGTCGGTGCCGTTGATGAGCGCCAGCCCCTCCTTGGCGGCCAGCCCCACCGGCTCCAGCCCGACGCGGCGCAGCGCGTCACCGGCCGGAATCCGGTCGCCGGCCGGGCCGAGCACCCAGCCCTCACCGAGCAGCACCAGCGCGCAGTGCGCCAGCGGCGCCAGGTCGCCGGAGGCACCGAGGGAGCCGTGCTCCGGCACCCACGGGGTCACCTCGTGGTTGAGCAGGTCCACGAGGGCCTCGGCGACCAGCGGGCGGACCCCGGAGCGGCCGAGGGCGAGCGAGCGCACCCGCAACAGCATCATGGCCCGCACCACCTCGCGGGGCATGGGCGCGCCCACCCCGGCGGCGTGCGAGCGGATCAGCGCGTGCTGGAGCTCGGCGCGCCGCTCGGGCGCGACGAACGTGTTGGCGAGCGCCCCGAAACCGGTGGAGACGCCGTACACGGGCCGGCCGGCGGCCTCGATGCCGTCCACGATGGACCGGCTGGTGGCCATCGCCTCCACCGCGGCGGGGTCGAGGACGACCTTGGCGGTGCCGCGGGCCACGGCGAGCACGTCGGCGGGGGAGATCCCGGTGGGCTGGATGACTACGGTCGACATTGCGGCACTCCGTTGTGCAGAACCTGGCGGATCAGCGGGACACCGGGCCGGTAGGCCAGGTGCAGGTGGGACGGGGCGTCGAGGATCATCAGGTCGGCCCGCGCGCCCCGCGCGAGCCGCCCCACGTCGCTGCGGCGCAGGGCCGCCGCGCCACCGGCCGTCGCGGCCCACACCGCCTCCGCCGGGGTCATCCGCATCTCGCGGACGGCGAGGGCGATGCAGAACGGCATGGACGACGTGTACGACGAACCGGGGTTGCAGTCGGTGGCCAGGGCCACGGTGACGCCCGCGTCGAGCAGCCGGCGGGCGTCCGGGTACGGCGACCGGGTGGAGAACTCGGCGCCGGGCAGCAGGGTGGCGACGGTGGTCGGCTCGAAGCCGGAGACCCACGTCGTGCCGGTTGACGCGAGCGCGTCGATGTCGGCGTCGGTCAGGTGCGTGCAGTGGTCCACGCTGGCCGCACCCAGCTCCACGCCGAGCTGCACGCCCGGCCCGGGGCCGAGCTGGTTGGCGTGCACCCGCACGCCCAGCCCGACGGCCTGCCCGCAGGCGAGGATCGCGCGGGCGTGGTCCACGTCGAAGGCGCCCCGCTCGCAGAACACGTCGATCCAGCGGGCGTGGGGCGCGGCGGCGGCCAGCATCGGCCCGCACACCATGCCCACGTAGTCGTCGGGGCGGTCGGCGTACTCGGCGGGGACCACGTGCGCGCCGAGGAACGTGGTGTCCTCGGTGAACTCGGCGGCGATCCGCAGCGAGCGGGCCTCGTCGGCGACGGTCAGCCCGTACCCGCTCTTGATCTCGACGGTGGTGGTGCCCTGCCGCATGGCCTCGCCGCGCAGCCGCCGGACGGTGTCCCGCAGCTGGTCGTCGGAGGCGGCCCGGGTGGCGCCGACGGTGGTCCGGATGCCGCCCCCGGTGTAGGGCTCGCCGGCCATCCGGGCGGCGAACTCGGCGGCCCGGTCGCCCGCGAAGACCAGGTGGGCGTGGCTGTCCACGAAGCCGGGCAGCACGGCGCCGCCCTCGGCGTCGATGCGCCGGTCGGCGGCCGGCGCGTACCGGGCCGGCCCGATCCAGGCCACCTGCCCGTCCTCGACCAGCACGGCGGCGTCCCGGCGGATGCCGAGCGGCCCGCCCTCGCCGCCGGTGTCGTTGGTGATCAGCTCCCCGATGTTGTCGACCAACAGGCTGCCGCTGTTCCGCGGCGCCGGCCGCACCGGGTCGCCCGGTCGCACCGGCCGGTGCTGCCAGGTCATGACGTCACCTCCCGGATGGCGTGCCGCAGCTCGGTGGGGACGTCCACGCTCTGGTGCCGGCCGTCGGCCACGACCGTCCGCCCGTCGACCACCACGTGCGTCACGTCGGCGGCGGTGGCCGCGAAGAACGCCCCGACCGGCGGCACCCCGGCCGTCCGGGCGCTGTCCAGCCGTACCGTCACGAGGTCGGCCCGGTCACCCACCGACAGCCGGCCCGCGTCGCCCCAGCCGAGCGCGGCGTGCCCGGCCACGGTGGCCGCGGTGACCAGCTCGGCCGGGCTGAAGTGCCCCCGCCGGCGCGTCCGCAGGCGCTCGTCCAGCTCCACGGCGCGGGCCTCCTCGAAGAGGTCCACCACGGCGTGGCTGTCGCTGCCCACGCTGAGCGGGCTGCCCGCCTCGGCCATCCGCCGGGCCGGCCCGATCCCGTCGGCCAGGTCCCGCTCCGTGGTGGGGCAGAGGCACACCCCGGTCCGGCTCTCCCCGAGCAGCGCCACGTCGGCGCTCGTCGGGTGGGTGGCGTGCACCGCCGTGGTGTGCGGGCCGAGCACCCCGTGGTCGGCCAGCAGCCGCGTCGGGGTGCAGCCGTGCACGGCCCGGCAGGCGTCGTTCTCGGCCGGCTGCTCGGACAGGTGCACGTGCAGCGGCACCCCGTTGCGGTCGGCCCAGCCGGCCACCGTGGCGAGCTGCTCGGCGGGCACCGCGCGGACCGAGTGGATGGCCGCGCCCCGCCGGGCGTGGTCGTTCTCGGGGCGGAACGCGTCGACCCGCTCCGCCCAGCGCAGCGCGTCGCCGTCACCGAACCGACGCTGCGTCCCGACCAGTTCCGCGCCGTCCACGCCCGCGGTCAGGTACGCGGTGTCCAGCAGGGTGAGCCGGATCCCGGCGTGCGCGGCGGCCTCGACCAACGCGGCCGACATGGCGTTCGGGTCGGCGTACGTCCGGCCCTCCGGGCCGTGGTGCAGGTAGTGGAACTCGCCCACACAGGTGATGCCCGCGAGGGCCATCTCCGCGTACGCGGCCCGGGCCAGGGCCAAATAGGAGTCGGGATCGAGTCGGGCCGCCACGTCGTACATGACATCCCGCCAGCTCCAGAAGTCGCCCCGCCCGCCCTGGGTGCGCCCGCGCAGCGCCCGGTGGAAGGCGTGCGAGTGGGCGTTCGCCAGGCCGGGCAGAGTGAGCCCGGGCAGGCGTACCGCGTCGCCGAGCACCTCGACCCCGGCGGGGGCCGCGCCGCCGCCAACCAGCGGGGTGACCGCCGTGATCCGGCCGGCCTCGGCCTCGATGAGCACGTCGGCGGTGGGTTCGGCGTGGTCGGGCAGCCAGGCGTACTCGGCCAGCCAGCGGGTCAGCGGCATGCCAACTCCTCCAGCACCCGGGCCAGGGCCGTCACCCCGGCCGCGCAGTCGGCGTCCGTGGCGGACTCGGCGGGGGAGTGCGACACCCCGGTCGGGTTGCGCACGAAGAGCATCGCGGTCGGCAGGTGCGCGGCCAGCACGCCGGCGTCGTGCCCGGCGCCGGTGGGCAGCACCGGCGCGTCGAGCAGCGCGGCCAGCCGGCCGGACAGCCCACCGTCGAAGGCCACCAGCGGGGTGGCCGACTCCTGCGTGCAGGTCAGCTCGGTGCCGTCCCGCCTCGCCCGCTCGGTGGCCTTGGCCCGGACCGCCTCGACCAGGCCGTCCAGCGTCTCCGGCTCGGCCGCCCGCGCGTCCAGCCAGCCGGTCACCCTCGACGGGATGGCGTTGGTGGCGTTCGGCTCCACGGCCACCCGGCCCACCGTGGCGTGCGCGTCGCGCAGCCGGGCCTCCTTGTTCGCGGCCAGCACCGTGAACGCGTAGGTGAGCATCGGGTCGCGGCGGTCGGCCATCCGGGTCGTACCCGCGTGGTTGCCCTCGCCGGCGAAGTCGAAGCGCCAGCGGCCGTGCGGCCAGATGGCGCTGGCCACCGCGACCGGCGCGCCGAGGTCGACCAGCGCGCGGCCCTGCTCGACGTGCAGCTCCACGAAGGCCGCGAAGCGGCCGAGCAGGCCGGGGTCGGCGCCCGCCGGCCGGTCGCCCAGCGCCTCGGCGAAGCTCACCCCCGCCGCGTCGCGCAGCCCGGCCGCGCGCTCCACCGCGATCTCCCCGGTGAGCAGCCGCGAGCCCAGGCAGGGTACGCCGAACCGGCCGCCCTCCTCCTCGACGAACGCGGCCACCACCACCGGGCGGACCGGGGCGACCCCGGCGGCCCGCAGCTCGTCCACGGCCAGGAACGCGCTGACGATGCCGAGCGGCCCGTCGTAGGCCCCGCCGTGCGGCACCGAGTCGAAGTGGCTGCCGGTCAGCACCGCGTCTCCGGCCGCCGGGTCACCCCAGCAGGCGAAGAGGTTGCCGTTGCCGTCCTCGCTGACCGGCATGCCCCGCTGCCCGGCCTGCTCCCGGAACCAGGCCCGCAGCGCGAGCTCAGGCTCGGTGAGCGCATAGCGCAGGTAACCGCCGCTGCCGGAGTCCCGCCCGACCGGCGCGATCTCGTCCCAGAGCTTGCGGAACCTGTTAGGAAGGGTCCCTTCCCCTACCGAATGCGTTAACAAGGGGCCCTTCCTTACGCCTCGGCCATGGGGACGCGGACGCCGGTGCGCCCCGCCACCTCGCGGGCGTCGTCGTAGCCGGCGTCGACGTGCCGGATGACGCCCATGGCCGGGTCGTTCGTGAGCACCCGCTCGATCTTCTGCCCGGCGAGGGCGGTGCCGTCGGCCACGCAGACCTGCCCGGCGTGGATGGAGCGGCCGATGCCGACGCCGCCGCCGTGGTGGATCGACACCCAGGACGCCCCGCTGGCCGTGTTGACCAGCGCGTTGAGCAGCGGCCAGTCGGCGATCGCGTCGGAGCCGTCGGCCATCGCCTCGGTCTCCCGGTACGGGCTGGCCACACTGCCGCAGTCCAGGTGGTCCCGGCCGATGACCACGGGCGCGCTCAGCTCGCCGGACGCGACCATCTCGTTGAACCGCACCCCGGCTTTGTCCCGCTCGCCGTAGCCGAGCCAACAGATCCGGGCCGGCAGGCCCTGGAAGGCGACCCGCTCGCCGGCCAGCCGGATCCACCGGGCCAGGGACTCGTTCTCCGGGAACAGGTCGAGGATGGCCCGGTCGGTGGCCGCGATGTCCTTCGGGTCACCGGAGAGCGCCGCCCAACGGAACGGGCCCTTGCCCTCGCAGAACAGCGGCCGGATGTACGCCGGCACGAAGCCGGGGAAGTCGAACGCCCGCTCGTAGCCGCCGAGCTTCGCCTCGCCCCGGATGGAGTTGCCGTAGTCGAAGACCTCGGCGCCGGCGTCGAGGAAGCCGACCATCGCCTCGACGTGCTTGGCCATCGAGGCCCGCGCCCGGTCGGTGAACTCGGCCGGCTTCGTCGCCGCGTAGTCCCGGGCGTCGGCCAGCTCCACCCCCTCCGGCAGGTACGACAGCGGGTCGTGCGCGCTGGTCTGGTCGGTGACGATGTCGATGGCGACGCCCCGGCGCAGCAGCTCCGGGAAGACCGTGGCGGCGTTGCCGACCACCCCGACGCTGAGCGCCCGGCGGTCCCGCTTGGCGGCGAGCGCCCGCTCGACCGCGTCGTCCAGCGAGTCGGCGATCTCGTCCAGGTAGCGGTCGTGCGCCCGGCGCTCCAGCCGGGTGCGGTCCACGTCGACGATCAGGCAGGCGCCGCCGTTCATGGTGACCGCCAGCGGCTGCGCCCCGCCCATCCCGCCGCAGCCGGCGGTCAGCGTCAGCGTGCCGGCCAGGCTGCCGGCGAACCTCTTCTCGGCCACCGCCGCGAACGTCTCGTAGGTGCCCTGGAGGATGCCCTGGGTGCCGATGTAGATCCAGGAGCCGGCGGTCATCTGCCCGTACATCGTCAGGCCGAGCGCCTCCAGCCGGCGGAACTCCGGCCAGGTGGCCCAGTCGCCGACCAGGTTCGAGTTGGCCAGCAGCACCCGGGGCGCCCACTCGTGGGTGCGCATGACGCCGACCGGGCGGCCCGACTGCACCAGCATGGTCTCGTCGTCGCGCAGGTCGGTCAGCGTCCGGACCAGCGCGTGGAACGACGGCCAGTCCCGGGCCGCCTTGCCGGTGCCGCCGTAGACCACCAGGTCCTCGGGGCGCTCGGCCACCTCCGGGTCGAGGTTGTTCATCAGCATCCGCAGCGCGGCCTCCTGGGGCCACCCCTTCGCGGTGCGTGCGGTGCCGCGGGCGGCGCGGACGGGCTGGTCCATCTCGTACTCCTCTCAGCCGAGGAACAACTGGCGACGGGTGGCGGACGACTCGAACGCCTCGAGCCGGGCCTGGGTTTCGGCGGGGGTGGCGTCACAGATCGCCTGGAGCACCACCATGGCCAGGGTCATCGGGGCGGTGTGCAGGTCGAAGACCAGGTCGGTGCCGACGGCGGCGGGGAGCACCACGTCGGCGTGGTCGGTGGCCGGGCTCACCGGGGAGTCGGTGATGGCCACGACGGTCAGCCCGGCGTCCCGGGCCTCGCGCAGCGCGTCCAGGGTCTCCCGGGGGTAGCGGGGCAGCACGAAGGCGAGCAGCGCGCGCGCCCCGGCCGCGGCGGCCTGTTCGAGCCGGTCGGCCAGGAGGCTGCCCCCGTCGTCGACGACCCGCACGTCCGGGTGCACCTTCGCGGCGAAGTACGCGAAGTACGCCGCGAGGGGTGCGGCGGCGCGCAGGCCGAGCACCGGCAGCGGGCGGCTGGCCGCGAGGAGCCGGCCGACCTCGGCGATGCGCTGCGCGTCGGCGAGCTGACCGGCGAGCCGGTCGAGATTGCCCATCTCGGCGTGGACCGCCCGCTGGAGGGCGTTGCCGGCGCCGGCCGGGTCGGCGGCGCCGGTGGCGGTCAGCTCGCGCAGCCGGCGGCGCAGGGCGGGGTAGCCGTCGTGCCCGAGCGCCATGGCGAACCGGGTCACCGACGGCTGGCTGACCCCGGCCAGCTCGGCCACCTCCGCCGCCGACAGGTACGCCGCCGCGCCCGCCTGCTTGACCAGGCAGTGTGCGATGCGGCGCTGGGTCGGGGTGAGCCGGACGCCGTGGAAGAGGTCGAGCAGGCGGTCGGTGGGTGCCGC
Source organism: Micromonospora sp. NPDC005305 (assembly GCF_040607315.1). Classification (NCBI taxonomy): domain Bacteria; kingdom Bacillati; phylum Actinomycetota; class Actinomycetes; order Micromonosporales; family Micromonosporaceae; genus Micromonospora; species Micromonospora sp. NPDC005305. Next base: position 579,765 of record NZ_JBEXGL010000001.1, read on the forward strand.
ACCGCTTTCATTCACGGCCTGACTCTATGCATGAAAACTTTCAGTGCGCAACCTTCGGCCGGTGGTCACGCGGCGACCGGAGGACGAGGGCGCGGGCGGTCGCTCTGTACTATCCGCACGGCGGGTGAGCAGAGGAGAAGTGGCATGCAGCCGGTTGGTCCGTACAGGTTCACCGAGTCGCTCGGCGTCTGCCCGGTGGGCACGGCGTGGTGGGCCATCGACGGGCAGGACCGGCTGGTGACCGTGGCGGTGCTCGACGGCGCCGCCGCTACGGATCAGCCCTGGCGGGAGGCGTTCACGAACGCCGCGAACGCGATGGCACTCGCCGGGCAGCGCTACGTCAACGCCGATTTCGCCGCCGCCAAGCCGTGGGTGGCGTACCCGTCCGAGGAGGGGGTGGGCGCCCAGCGCCTCTTCCAGAGCCTCGGCATGGAGCTGCACCCGGCGGAGGCCGAGGCGGAGGTCCTCATTCCCGCCACCGGCACCGTCACCAACCCGCCACAGCCGGTCTCCGGGGCGCCCGTCTCCGGCACGCCGACGCCGACCTCCGGCGCGCCGCTGCCCTGGGCCATGCACGCCGCCGTGACCCCGCATCAGCAGGCGCCGGTGGAAGCCGCCCCGATCTCGCCGGCGCAGCCCGTGTCGCCCGCCGACACGTCCCCGGTGGACGCGTTCGCCGACCCGGTGCGCCGCATCCAGCCCTCGCCGCCGGCCCCGCGCCGCCGCGGGCTCTCCGCGGCCGTCATCGCCGGGCTGGTGGTCCTCATCGCCGCCGTCGGCACCGGCGCGCTGCTCTGGGCCACCTCCGGCGACGAGGAGCCCTCCGCCCTGCCCGGCGGGGCGACCAGCTTCGCCACCGCGGCGCCGGCGTCGTCGGCCGCGGCTCCGGGGCTCCGGCCGTGGACGCAGGCCGCGCCGTACAGCGCCGAGGAGCGCGCCCTGGCGATCGCCGCGCCGTCCCTGGTCTTCGTCGAGGCCAGCTTCACCGGCATGCTGCGGGACACGAAGACCGGCGCCCCGATCAGCCCCACCCCGGTCACCTTCAAGCGGCGCTGTTCCGGCTTCGTGGTGAACGCCGACGGGGTCGTGCTCACCAACGGGCAGTGCGTGCGGCCGACCGACGACGCCGCGCGCGAGCGCGCCCTCAACACCCTGGCTCGGATCCTCGTCGACCAGAAGCGGCTCACCGCCGGCGGCCTGGAGGGGTACGTCCGGTCGAAGCTGACGACCACCCGGTTCACCGGCACCGACCCGGCCGCGCCGTTCACCAGCCAGGTGTCCGGGCAGTTGAACGTGGCGCGGGGTGACCTGGCGACCAGCCCGGCGATCCCGGGGGAGGTCGTCCGGGTGCTCGAACCGGACGCCGGCAACCTCGCCGTCGTCAAGCTGTCCCAGGCCAAGCTGCCCGCCGTCGAGCTGGCGCCGGCGGACGCCGTCGGCCCGGGCAGCGTGCTGCTCCTGCTGGGCTACGGGACCACCGACAGTGCCTTCCGGGGCGCGCGCTTCACGGTGGAGTCCAAGGTGGTGCAGGTGACGGGGACGGGCGACCAGGGCAGCATCGCCGTCCAGCGGGTAAACGACGACATCGGGATCTACTCGCACGGCGGCGTCGCGGTGGACACCGCCGGCCGGGTCGTCGGCGTGGTGGACAGCGACCGGGCGGCCGACGGCGGTGCGAACCGCGCCCTGGTGCCGGTTTCCGCCGCCACGACCCTGCTCGGCGAGGCGGGCGTGACCAACACCCTCGCCGACACCGACAGGCTCTACCGCTCCGGGCTCGACGCCTGGTTCACCGGGCGTAGCAGCACCGCCGAGTCACACCTCGCCGCGGTGGCGGAGGCCGCGCCGACCAACCTGCTCGCGCAGGCGTACCGGCAGAGCGCCGCCGACCGGGAGAAGTTGGCGGCCGACGAACCGAACCCGTCCGCGCTGCCGGCCGTCATCTTCGCCGCGCTCGGCGGCGCGCTGGTGGTCGGGCTGCTCGCCCTGTTGCTGCGCCGACGTCAGCGGTGACGCCGGTCAGCGGGTCGAATGGTCCCGGCCCCAGCCGTCGCGCGGGTGACGACGGGCCCGCGACGCCGCGACCAGGGTCAGCGTGACGTAGATCGCCGCCGCCGGAATCAGCCACGGTCGCGGCAGGACCACGTCGCGCAGCCAGGACGAGCGCGCCGAGGGCCGCACCCCCTCGTGGCTGGCGCGCAGCATGGTGTTGCCGGCCCGCACCCGCGCCAGGGTGCGGACCAGGTCCGGCGTCCTGCGTGGCGCCTGCACGTACGAGGTCGCGCCGGCCACCTCGCACTTCTCGGCCGAGGAGAACAGCGAGTCGAGGAACATGTCGTCGGCGATCTCCGCCGGGAAGCCCTCGAACCGGGCCCGGCCGGCCGCGGACAGGCCCACCGTGCCCCGGCCGAAGAGCGCGTCGGCGAAGATGGGCAGCCGCGTGCTGATCGCGTAGTAGCCGCGGACCGGCAGGGACCGGCCGTCGGTCACCATGGCCCGTCGCGGGGTCACCGCGAGCGGCGGTGACCCGTCGGCGGTCAGCACGTCCGCCATCCGCCGCAGCGCCCCGGGGCTGAGCACCACGTCGGCGTCCAGATAGAAGCGGGGGAAGCCGCGCGCCACGGCGTCGCCCGCGTTCAGCGCCCGGGCCTTCCCGGCCTCCGCCAGCTCCACGACGCGGACGCCGGAACGGGCGGCGGCGACCTCGGCGGTGGCGTCGGTGCACCGGTTGGCGACCACGACGATGTCCAGCTCACCCGGCTCGGCGTCAGCGAGCAGGGCATCCAGGCAACCACCGAGCACCGTCGCCTCGTTGTGCGCGGCGATCACCACACTGATCGTTGTCGGCTCGGCCGGTTCGGGCACCTGTCCACACTTCCGCGAGGGGGTGGCGGCCGGGCTCCTGCATGGCGCGGGCCGGCCGTGATCGGCTGCCAGCTTGCCGGACCGGTCACGTCGGCCGCAAGGCGGGTCGCGTATCGGGCAGCGGCACCGTGAAGGGGATGTGTCCGATGAACCGGACCGGTCCGAAGTGCTGCTCAGGACCCCACTCGGAGGCCACAGGTGCGGCGTGGACCACGTCGTTCGGGACACCGCCGGCTCCCGCCCCGCTGATATCGTCCTCCTGTTTCGAGCCTGATTCCGACCGGCCCTATAGGACGGTGGTCAGGTATCCATTGCCGCCGCCAATCGGGACCGACCGCACCGGCGGTCGTTGTGGTGGCGACAGACCTTGGGAGACGCACGCCCTGATGGAGACCCTGACCCACCCGGCCCGGGATCCCGCACCGGGCGGCGCGTCGTCGGATGCACCGGCGACCCGGATCGAGCGCCTCGCCCGCCACGCGGTCACCGGGGCACTGGCGCTGGTCGCGGTCAAGCCGCTGCTCGACGTCGGTGAGTCCAAGGCGGGCGACTCGATCGACGTCGGTGTCGTCGTCACGGTGCTGGGCGCGCTGCTGATGCTGGGCGCGCTCGCCGCGGTGGTGTACGCCCGCCGCCGGCTACCCGCCCGCTCTCTGCTGTTCATGCTGGTGGCGCTCGTCGCGATGCTCGTCATGTCCGGCATCGACTACCTGGCCGTGCCGGCCCGTGCCGATCTCCTCGACCTCTTCGACATCCGCCGCTACTCGATCTACGGTCCGCACCTGGAACCGACCTCGGCCATACCGGCCGAGGCGCTCCGGCTGGTCGTCGGCTTCGCCCCGCTGGCCCTGCTCGGCCTCGTGCTGCTGCGGCCGGGCTGGTTCCCCTCGCGACGGCTCGCGCTGGTCGCCGGGGTGGTCGTGGCGGCGGCGGTCGTGCACTGCGTACTGGCCTGGCTCCAGGTCGCCGGCGTGCTGCCGTACTCGTTCTACTTCGAGCTGCCCGGGCAGAAGATCGGGCGGGCCTCCGGCGGCTACTACCACCCCATGTCGCTCGGCCGGCTGCTCATGTTCGCCGTGTTCCTCATCTACGTGCTCGGCGACCGCCTCCGGCTCCGCGCGGCCGTGCGGTACGCCCTCATCGCGCTCTTCGTCGCCACCGGAGTCGTCTCCCTGCACCGCTTCACCATCGTCTGCCTGGCCGTCATCGTCGTCGCGTTCGAGGCGCGGCGGCTGCGCGGCTGGCGGACCGGCGTCGCGCGCCGTCGGCTCCCGCTGGCCGTCGGCGCGACGCTGGCCGTGGTCGCCGCGGTGGCCGGCGCCCTGTCCAGCGCCGCGGTGCGCAACAAGGCCCACGTCACCCTCACCGAGGTCGGGTCGCTCGACGTCCGCTCCGACACGTTCATGCACGGCCGGGGCGCGATCTGGAACGACGTGGCCGAGATCCTGCACCGGTCCCCGCTGGACGTGTGGCTGTTCGGTTTCGGATACGAGCCGTGGGACATGCACAACGACTGGCTGCGGGTGCTGGTCATCTGGGGCGTGCTCGGGGTGGGCCTGACCCTCGCCGTCCTGGTGGGGCTCTACCGCCTGGTCCGGACCCGCATCGGTCCCACCGGGCGGCTGCCCCTGGCCGTGCTCTTCGCCACGCTCGTCCTCTTCGGACTGACGCAGAAGCCGCTGGCCTACCCGTACTTCCTGTGGCTCTTCGTCTTCGGCCTGGTGCTGCTGCTCAGCATCGACCGGGAGACGGCCGAGGCGGCGGCGGAGGAGGACAGCGGCGCGGCGGCGCCCACGGTGGCGGAGGAAGGCGGGGACGCGCCGTGAGCCCCTGGCCCCCGGCGCCCCTTCGGAACCACGGTGCGCAATCGACCGGCGAGACCCTGGGCGTCACCCGCCCCGGCCACCAGCCCCAGCCGGCCGAGAGACCGCGCGTGGTGCCCACCTTCTCGGTCTGCATCGTCGTGCGCGACCGGGCCGTGCTGCTGGTCAATGCCATCCGCAGCGTGCTCGCGAACGACTTCCCCGACTTCGAGGTGGTCGTCGTCGACGACGGCTCGCAGGTGCCGGTCACCCGGGTGCTGCACGAGGCGATGCTCTCCGCGGACGGCCGGGTCCGGGTGTTCACCCAGCCGCCCAGCGGCATCGCGCAGGCGCGCAACGTCGCCCTGCGGATGTCGACCGGCCGCTACGTCACCGTGCTCGACTCCGACGACGAACTGTCGACGGACGCGCTCGGCCGGCTGCACCACCTGCTGACCACGACCGGGGCGCACTGGATCTACACCGACTACCGCGAGGTCAGCAGGGACCGGGCCCGGATCATCCAGCTACCGGACTACCAGACGCCCGGCCGGATGCTGCTCGGCGTCCTGACCCGGCCCCGGCTGCCGTTCAAGCACTCCGGCACCACCATCGACCGTCGGGTGCTCGACCGCATCGGCGGCTACGACGAGAGCTTCCGCCTCTTCGAAGACATCGAGCTGGTGCTGCGCGCGCTGCGGGCCGGCGTTCACCCGCGCCGGCTGGCCCACCCCGTCGTGCTGTTCCGGCGGCACGACGGCAACGTGACGCGGGGCCGGATGGGCGGCCTGGTGTTCTGGTTCCGCCTGGTCGACATGTACCGGCCATGCCGGGTCCCGGGGGCCGGCCTGGGCATCAAGGCGCTGCGTGCCCTGAGCGAAGCGGGGAAGTGGCTTGTCACCCTCGGCCGTTGAGCTGCCAGCCGGCCCTCCCGTCCCGTCCCGACGCGGCAACCGCCTCGTCGCGATGCTGGTGCACCTCGGGATGCTGGGGCTCAGCCAGGTCGGGGTGACCGTCGCCGCCTTCGCCACCCAGATCCTGCTGGCCCGCAGCCTGCCGCAGGCCCACTTCGGCACGTTCACCACCGTGCTGGCGTTGGTGTCGCTCACCGCTCCGCTGGCCGTGTTCGGCGTCTCCGAGCTGTGGTTGCAGCGATTCGGCCAGGAGGGCGCCGGGGCGTACCGCTGGGTCGGGCCCTCGGTGCGGGTGGTCGCCGGCTGCTGCGCGCTGATCGCCGCGGCGGTGCTCCTGTGGGGTGTCGCGGCGCTGCCCGATGCCGAGGCGGCCACCGTCCGGGCGCTGCTGGCCGCCGTGGTGGTCGCCCAGGCCGCGCTGGGACTGGTCGCCTCGGTGCAGCAGCTACGGGGCGACTACCGGGGGTTGTCCGCCCTCCAGTTCGTGCCGCACCTGGGTCGGGTCCTGGTGGTGCTCGCCGTGTGGGCGGCCGGCCTGGGCGTGGTCGCCGCGGCGACCGGGTACGCCGTCGTCGCCCTGCTGACCGTGATGGCCTGCCTGGTGGTGATGCGTCCGTTCGTCCGGGGCGTCATGCCACTGGAGGGCCATCCCCGGGCCGAGGCCCCGCCTCCGCCGGATCGGCCGGTGGCGGGGCGCGCCGTGCTCGGCGCGGCGCTGCCCTTCGTGCTGGGCAACGTCTTCTACCTGCTGGGCATGTACCTCGGCACCGTGGTGGCCGGCGAATTCCTCAGCCCGGAGGCGGCCGCCCTGCTGTCCGTGCCGATGTCCGTGCTGGCCGCCGTCTATCTGGTGCCCCGGGTCGTCTACCAGCAGTACTTCCTCGCCAAGCTGCACCGCTGGGCCAGCTCCGACCGGGACGCGATCCTGCTGGCCTACCGCTACGGCGGCGCCGGGATGCTGCTGCTCGGAGCGGTCGTCGCGGCACCGGTGGCGCTGGCCGCCGGCCCTCTGCTGCCGGTGCTGCTCGGCGCCGAGTACGCCGACTCGGCAGCCGTGCTCGCCGTACTGGCACTGGCCATTCCGTTCCGCTTCGGTGGCGCCGCCGTGGCGTCGCTGCTCACCAGCGGTGGCCTCCTCCGGCGCAAGGTCGCCTACCAGGGCGTCGGCGCCGCGGTCTACCTGGTCGCGCTGGCCGTGGCGACGCCGGTGTGGGGCATCATGGGGGCGGCGACGGCGACAGTCGTCGCCGAGATCGCGCTCTGCTGTCTCTTCTGGGTCGCGGTGCGCCGGCGGGTGGTCGGCGACGCCCCGCTGCCCTCGTGGCGGGACGTCCGGCGCCGGCTGACAGCGGAGGGTCCCCGTGCATCCTGAGTCAGCGCCCGCAGCCCGACGCCCCCTCGTCGTCGGCTACTACGGCATGGACAACGTCGGTGACAACGCCTTCTGCGTCGTCGTGGACTGGGCCCTCCGGGCGTACTGGGGCTCGGCGGCGCCGATCTTCGCGGCGCCGCCGCTGGTGGACCTGCCCGGCGACCGCACCGGAATGGATCCCCGCTGGTACGTCCGCGGCGGTGTGACCGGCCGCGCCGGCACCCTGCTCAACAAGGCCGCCCTGCTGCGGCGCTCCTCGATGCTGGTGTTCGGTGGCGGGTCGGTGTTCCGGGAAATGGGCCCGCTCAGCGAGAAGAAACTCTTCTCCTACTTCTCCCGCGTGTCCGGGCACCCGATGGCCGCGCTCGGCGTCTCGGTCGGGCCGTTCCTGTCGCCGGTCGCCGAGCGGCGGCTGCTCGACGTGCTGCGCCGGGTCGAGTTCATCGGGGTACGCGACCTCGCCTCCGCCGAGATCCTCCGGAACGCTGGGCATCCGGGCCTGCTGGTGTCCGCCGGCGACCTGGCCGGCCTGCTGCCCGAGGCGCTCGGCGAACCCGTCCCGCTTCGGGCGCCCCGGCCCACCGGGAGGCGGGCACGGCTGGGCGTGACCCTGCTCGGTGTGGACTACGAGGCCGGGGACGACGAGTCCCGGCGACGTGAGGACGCGCTCATCGACGGGGTCCGGGCCCTGGTCCTCAAGGAGCCGGTCGACGTGACGGTGTTCGTCTTCAACACCCATCCCGTGCACGGTGACGCGGGGGTCAGCCGGCGGCTGCGCGCGGCCGTCGAGGGTGTCTGCGACGTCCGCGTCGTCACCGCCCGGGACGGCGTACGCGCCTGCTGGGACGAGATGAAGCGGTGCGACCTGGGCCTGCACATGCGGCTGCACGGCGCCGTCTTCGCCTACCTGGCCGGGGTCCCGTTCACCCTGGTGCCGTACCAGAAGAAGTGTGACGACTTCCTGGACGAGATCGCGCAGCCGGCGTCGCTGCGCCTCGGCCGGGTCCCGCGCGACCCGGCGGAGGTGACCCGGATACTTGCCGCCATGCTCACCGAAACCGCGGTGCCCGGCCTGTCCCGGTCGGACTTCGCCCACCGTGCCCGGCTGAACTTCACCCGGGCGCCGTGGGCGCTCGGCGCCACCGCCGAGCCGTCTCCGCGGTGACCGCGGACTCCCGCCGCTCGTCCAGGTCCACCCTGCTGCTCGCGGTGACCCTGGCGCTCGGCGCCGTCCTGCTCGCCACGCTGGTGGTGGTCACCGCGAGCGGCCATGGGCGGTCCACCGGCCCGTCCGTCGCCGGCTCGGCGACGCCCTCCCCGCCGGCTCCCACCCCGGAGCGCGACAGGCTGCGCGACCTGATGCCGCCCGGAGTGCGGATCGGCACGGCCATCGACGGGCGTGCGCTGAGCCTCGACTCCACCTACCGGGACGTGCTGGCTACCGAGTTCGACACGGTGACCGCCGAGAACGCGATGAAATGGCGCAACCTGGAGCCCTCGGAAGGGGTCTACGCCTGGGTCGGCGCCGACCAGCTCATCGACTTCGCGCAGCGCAGCCGGCAGTCGGTCTACGGCCACACCCTGGTCTGGCACAACGACGTGCCGCAGTGGGTGTCACCGGACTGGTCCCCGGAGCGGCTCCGCGCCGTGCTGCGCGCGCACGTCACCGCTGTCGTCTCCCACTACCGGGACCGGGTGTGGGCCTGGGACGTGGTCAACGAGGCGCTCGACGAGGACGGCACGCTGCGGGACACGCTGTGGCTGCGCAAGCTCGGCCCCGGCTACATCGCCGATGCGTTCCGCTGGGCCCACGCCGCCGACCCGAGCGCCCGGCTGTTCATCAACGACTACGGGACGGAGGAGCGGAGCCGCAAGTCCGACGCCCTGCTGAAGCTGGTGCGGGACCTGCGCGCCCAGGGGGTGCCGGTGGACGGGGTGGGCTTCCAGGCCCACCTGGAGTCGGCCCGGCGGCCCGCCGGCCTCGCCGCAAACCTGCGCCGCTTCGCCGCCCTGGGCGTCTCCGTCGCCATCACCGAACTCGACGTCCGGGTGAAGCTGCCGGCCGGCCCGGCGCAGCTGCGCCAGCAGGCGGCCGTCTACCGGGACGTGCTGGCCGCCTGCCTGTCCGTGCCGGCCTGCGTGTCACTGACCGTCTGGGGCTTCACCGACGCCCGGAGCTGGATCCCCGGGTACCACCGCGGCTACGGCGCCGCGTGCCTGCTGGACGCCCAGTACCGGCCGAAGCCGGCACACACCGCCATGATCGAGCTGCTCGGCACGAGGCGGCCACGAGGTCCGGGCGCCTGACCGTCCGCCGGGTCACCGCTGGGCGCCGCCCACGATCTCCTTGACCGCGTCGCGGCGCACCGCGTCGTAGAAGGTGCGCACCTTCGCCGGGTCCGGGAACACCACGCTCTCCGTGCCGACGCGACCGGTGCCTCTCGTCGGGCTGGTGAAGAAGAACAGGTTGCCGCCCCGCAGGTTCCGCAGGTCGGCTGCCATGTCGAGCAGCGACATCCCCTTGTCCACCGACACCGCGGCCGACGACGCCTTGACGAAGTCGTTCAGCTTGCCGGGATTGGTGAGGATGCCGCCGGAGGCGGCCCGGTCGAGGATCGCCCGGATCACCTGCTGCTGGTGCCGGATCCGGGCGAAGTCACCGTCCGGGAACTGCTTACGTTGCCGGGACCAGTCCAGGGCCGTCTCACCGTCCATGTGCTGCACGCCCTTGGCGAACTTCCGGAACGGCGGGTGGATCGAGGTGAACTCCCGCTCCGAGTCGATGTCGATGCCGCCGATCGCGTCGATGATGTCCTTGAACCCGGCGAAGTCGATGATGGCCACGTGGTCGATCCGGACCCCGGTGAACTGCTCGACGGTCTGCACCATCAGCGGCACCCCACCCCAGGCGTACGCTGCGTTGATCTTCGCGTCGCGGTCGCCGTGCCGGCCGTCCTTCGATCGCGGGACGTGCACCCAGGTGTCCCGCGGGATGGAGATCAGCTCGGCGCTTTTCCGGTCCTTCGGCAGGTGGGCCACGATGATGGTGTCCGACCGCGAACCGGTGGTGTTCTCCGGGTCCCGCGAATCGCTGCCGAGGACCATGATGTTCATGGCCCCTTTGGCGGCGACGGGCGGACGGGCCTCCTGCGGCACGCCCTGGAAGGCGTCGACCCGCTCGATGCGGGAATCGACCGAGCGCAGGTAGAAGTACCCGCCGCCGACACCACCGGCACCGAGCAGCACCACCACCAGCAGCACGATCAGGGCGATACGCCGGCGGCGTCGCGGACGTGGGGCCGCGTCCGTCGGCTCCTCGCCGGTCGGGTCCACCTCGGACGGTGCCGTCGGCGCGTCTGGATCCGGGTCGACGGTCCGCTGGGGATCTGGCATGCGCGCGATGCTACTGACTCACGCTCCGTCACGCCGACCCTCGTCCGACCGGCCAGCCTCACCCATCCGTTCGGCGCTTTCCTCCTCAACCGTTGCCGCGAACCTGGTACAACGTCGGGGGTGGATGCAACGAAGCTCCGCCGGGCCATCGCCCGGACCCGGCTCGCGCCGGTCGCCGCCTTCCCGAAGCGCCTGGCCCGGGTCGCCCGGCACGACGCCCGGGTGCTGCGCACCTCCGCCCGGTGGCTGCTCACCTCACGGGAGCACCACAACTACACGTACGAGCTGACCAAGCTCAGCCGGCACCACCTGGCCTGGTTCGTCAGCGTGGCCTGCGACGTCCCGGTCGGGCAGGTGCGCGGCTGGTTCGCCGAGATCGAGGGCGACGACAAGCTGCGCACCCACATCGAGGCGGCCACGGCCGCCGCCTCCCGTCGTGGCCTGGCCGACCGCCAGGTCCGCTATGCCCGCCGCATCGGCTGGTACGCCATCGTCCGCGCCCGCAAGCCCGCCCACGTCGTGGAGACCGGAGTGGACAAGGGCCTCGGCAGCTGCGTCCTGGCCGCCGCCCTGCTCCGCAACGCCGCCGAGGGCCACCCCGGCCGGCTCACCTCGCTCGACATCAACCCCGAGGCCGGCTACCTGGCCAAGGCCACCCCCTGGGCCGACGTGGTCGACCTCGTCATCGGCGACTCGGTCGCCTCGATCCGCGCGCTGGAGCGACCCGTCGACCTCTTCCTGCACGACAGCGACCACAGCCGGGTGCACGAGCGCAGCGAGTTCGAGGCGGTCGAACCGAAGCTCGCCCCCGGCGCCATGCTCCTCACCGACAACGTCACCGCCACCAACGTCCTCGCCGAGCACGCCGAACGCACCGGCCGGCGGTTCCTCGCCTACCGGGAGACCCCCGCCGGGCACTGGTATCCGGGCGACGGCATCGGCGTCGCCTGGTGACGCTCCCGCCCCGTCTTAGCTTTCGCTTAGCCCGCTTGTCCGGCGCCCCACCGGTCCGGCAGCATCGAGCGGCGTGACCGACGGCAGCTCTCCCGGCCGCCCCGCGGACCAGCACCCACCCACCCGTGGCGGCCGCCGCCGTGCCCCGGGCGGCCCCCGCCGCTGGCTCGCCGCCGGCGGCCTCGCCGCGCTCGCCGCCGCGGTCGCCGTGACCCTCGCGGTACGCGGCGGCGCCGCCCCCGCCTGCGCCGCCCCACCGCCGCGCGCCCTGCCCGCCGCACCACCCCTCGGGGGCACCATCCACAGCGGAAAGGCGACCTTCTACGACTCGAAGGGCGCCGGCGGCAACTGCTCCCGGCCCGCGGCACCCGCCAACCGGCTCTACGTCGCCCTCGGCCCCGGCGAGTACGCGGCCGGCGCCTCCTGCGGCGGCCACCTCGACGTCACCGGCCCCAAGGGCACCGTCCGCGTCCTCGTCATGGACCAGTGCCCGGAGTGCGAACCCGGCCACCTCGACCTCTCCGCCGAGGCGTTCGCCCGGATCGCCGACCCGGTGCAGGGCGTCGTCAAGGTCAGCTACCGCGCCGTGGTCGACCCGCCCCTGCCCGGCCCGCTCACCTTCCGCATCAAGGAGGGCGCCTCGCAGTGGTGGTTCGCCGTCCTGGTCGGCGACCACGGCAACCCGCTGCGCGCCGTCGAGGTGCGGCAGGGCGACTCCTGGCGCGCCGCCACCCGCCAGGACTACAACTACTGGCTGATCCCCTCCGGCGCCGGCCCCGGGCCGTACCGCATCCGCGTCACCGACGTGTACGGCCACCGCGCCACCGCCACCGGCATCCGGATGCTTCCCGGCCAGGTCCAGCGCAGCACCGTCCGCATGTACGGCGTTGCGCCCCGGTCCTCGACGCCCAGCCGCTCGCCCTCGGCCCGGCCGAGCACCCGTCCCAGCGCCTCGGTCACCCCGTCGCTCAGGGCGCCGACCAGCCCTCCCGCCGTGCTGGACGCGGCCGCCGCCCCACCGGGCACCCCGGACCCGGACGCCGCCTGCGGCTGACCGGGCCCCGCACCGCCGCGTCGCCCCGGCTCGGCGGCGATTGTCTCCGTGGCCGCCTGTCGAGCTGATGTCGTGAGCGACTCACGGCGGCTGAGTCGTTGCCGACGTCAGCTCGACAGCGGCCGCCCGGCCCTGACGCGGCTCGTGCGCCTCACCGACGACCAGGCCGGCGCCCAAGGTGGAGTCAGGTCCGGGTCGACGAGGAAGCTGACGCGCGGCTCGGCTCGCGCGCCGAACACACGACGAGGCGCGCCGCCGAGGCGGGGGTCAGACCGGGTCGGCGCCCAGGTCGAGCCACATGAAGACCTCATCCCGGTCGTCGCCCGGGGCGAGCCGCAGCGCGCCGGGCAGCCGCCCGACCTCCCGGTACCCGAGACGCTCGTAGAACCCGCCCAGGCCCAGCCCGTCGCGGACGGTCACGTGCAGCGCCGCCAGGCCCAGCTCCCGACCGATCCGCTCGGCCTCGCGCATCAGCGCCGCGCCATAGCCGCGCCCCTGCGTGTCGGGGTGCACCATGACCCGCTTCAACACCCGCCAGTGCGTCTTCAGGTGGAACCGGTTGTCCGCGATGATCAGGACGCCGACGAGGCGATCCCCCTCGTAGCCGACCAGCAGCCGGTCCGGCCCGTCGGCGATCGCGGCGAAGGTCGCCGTGGCCATGGGCCGCACGTCGGCGTCGGTCACCGGGGCGACGAAGCCGACGGCCCCACCGGCGTTGGTCACGTCCACCCACAGCGCGACAATCTGCTCGCGCAGCTCGGGGGTGAGGTCGGGGTCGAGGACGAAGCGCAGGTTCACGCCGCCATCCTCCGCGAGCCGATGCGGCACCGACCCGGGTTCGTGATCCTTACGACACTCACCGGTGCCGCGGCACCGGTGAGCGGATGGTAGGGCCGGCGGGACTCGAACCCGCACTGGTGCGGACCTAAACCGCATGCCTCCTGCCAAATTGGGCTACGACCCCTTCACGGTGTACACCACCGTCCTCCACGGCAATTCTGCCCGACGCCGTAAGCGCCTGCCGATCGGGAAGGCGGTCGGTGTCACAGCCTCCGGATCGTAGACCACATCGGGAGCCACCACAGCCGGCCTACGGTTGCCGGCGTACGTGGCGGTCTGGCTGTGGCAGTTCGGGCAGAGCAGCCGGAGGTTGCACGGACGGTTGTCGAGGAAGTGGCCGTTGATGTGGTCGACGTGCAGGGTCAGCGGCGCACCCTCCCAGGTCGCGCCGATCGCGCAGGCCGCCTCGCACTCCTCGGGCAGGCCGATCGCCTGGAGCGCCCGCTTGAGCCGGTGCCCGGGAACTCTGCGGCTGCCCTCCGGCCGCTTCGCCAGCAACGCCGTCACCGGTAGGCGGATGCCTCGCCCGCCCTTGTTGTGTGCGGCCCCGGTGAAGTGTGAGGTGTCGATGTCGAAGCGCTTGAGCTGCCGGCTGATGTGCGCGTGCGATCCGCCGCTCACCCGGACGCCGATCAGCCGCATGACCTCGGTGACGCTGCGCGCCTGCGCCGCCGCTGCCGCCAGCCGCTCGGGCGGGTACTTGTAGCGAGGCATGTGCCGACGGTAGCGGCGGCCCCCGACAGGCTCAGTCGAGGCCGAGGTCGCGGCGCAGCTTGGCGACGTGCCCGGTGGCCTTGACGTTGTAGAGCGCCCGCTCGATTTTCCCGTCCTCGTCGACGACGAAGGTCGAGCGGATCACACCGGTGACGGTGCGGCCGTACATCTGCTTCTCGCCGAACGCGCCGTACGCGGTCAGCACCGACTTGTCGGTGTCGCCGACCAGCGGGAAGGTGATGGCGTCGCGGTCGCGGAACTTGGCCAGCTTCTCGGGCTTGTCGGGGGAGATGCCGACCACCTCGTAGCCGGCGGCCTGGAGCGAGGCGAGCGAGTCGCGGAAGTCGCAGGCCTGCTTGGTGCAGCCGGGCGTCATGGCGGCCGGGTACGCGTACAGGATGACCTTGCGGCCGCGCAGGTCGGCCAGGGACAGGGTCCCGCCGGTGTCGGTGGGGAGGGTGAACTCGGGGGCGGGGTCGCCGGGGTTCAGGCGGTCGGTCATGGCGGAGACGATACCGCCGTCGTCGGGTCCGGGGCGGGTGGCGACGCGCCGCCCGCGTGATGATCACCATGGCTTGTTGCAAGGGATTGGCAACAGCAGCCCCGCACAAATAAGCTCAGCGGGTGGAAACCCTGGCGATGCACATCTCGAACGGGATCATCGACGGTCCCGTCGCCGCGGTGTTCGCGGCCCTCGCGCTGGCCGTGCTCACCTTCTGCGTGCTGCGTGGGCGCCGTGACCTCGACGACCGGCTGGCACCGATGGCCGGCCTGGTGGCCGCGTTCATCTTCGCCGTGCAGATGCTCAACTTCCCGATCTTCACGGCCGGGGTCAGCGGTCACCTGCTCGGTGGAGCGCTCGCCGCGCTGCTGGTCGGCCCGTGGGTCGGGGCGCTCTGCGTCGCCGTGGTGCTGGTCGTGCAGGCGCTGGTGTTCGGCGACGGCGGGGTGGCCATGCTCGGTCTCAACATCACCAACATGGCGCTCCTCGGCACCGCCGCCGCCTACCTGCTGATCGCGCTGCTGCTGCGGGTGCTGCCGCGCACCCCGACCGGGCTGGGCATCACCGCCTTCGTGTCCGCGCTGGTCAGCGTCGTGGTGGCGTCCCAGGGGTTCGTGCTCGAGTACTGGCTGGGCGGCACCACCGACCTGGGCGGCAACCTGGCCGGGCTGTCCGGCACGATGGCCGGCGTCCACCTGTTCATCGGCATCGGCGAGGGCCTGATCACCGCGACCACCGTGGTCACCGTCGCGAAGGTGCGCCCCGACCTGGTGTACGCCCTGCGCGCCCTCAAGCCGGCCGTGCCGGCTCCCGCCGTCCCGGTTGCCGGAGGTGCCCGATGAGCAAGCGTTCCTGGCCGTTCGTCCTCGGCGGCCTGCTGGTCGCCCTGCTGCTGGCCGGCGTGGTCAGCAACTACGCCTCGGCGCACCCGGACGGGCTCGACTCGTCGCTGCTCAAGGGCTGCACGGTCAACGCCGACGACGAGATCACCGGCGGCAGCTGCCCGGCGCAGCAGGCGAAGGACCACGAGTTGGCGGACAGCCCGCTGGCCGACTACGGCGTGCGCGGGGTGAGCAACGGCTTCCTCTCCACCGGCCTGTCCGGGGTGCTGGGCGTGCTGCTCACCTTCGCCCTCGGCGGCGGCCTGTTCTGGCTGGCCCGCCGCCGAGGCCCGGCGACCAGTCCGGCGACCGGCCCGGCGACCGACGCGGTGACCGGTCCCGCCAGCGACCCGAGCGCCGACGAGCGCTCGGCGCGCACCCGCTGAGTCCCGGATGGGTGCCGGTCACGCTCACGTGCTCTACCGCGAGGCGTCCTCGCCGGTGCACCGCCTCCCGCCCGAGGTGAAGATCGCCGCGATGGTGGTGTTCACCGTGGCGGTGGTCGCCACGCCCCGGGCCGCGTACTGGGCCTTCGGCGGTTACGCCCTGCTGGTCGTCGCCGTGGCGGCGCTGGCCCGGGTGGGGCCGCGCTGGCTGCTCGGCCGGGCGCTGATCGAGCTGCCGTTCGTGCTGTTCGCGTTCGCGTTGCCGTTCTTCGGCACGGGGGAGCGGGTGGACGTGGCCGGGCTGAGCCTGTCCGTGGACGGGTTGCACGGCGCGTGGAACATCCTGGCCAAGGGCACGCTGGGCGTACTCGCGTCGCTCCTGCTGGCGGCGACCACGACGACGCGGGACCTGATCGTCGGCCTGGACCGGCTGCGGTGCCCGCAGATCCTCACCCAGATCGCCACGTTCATGCTGCGCTACCTGGACGTGCTGGTGGGTGAGGCCCGGCGGATGCGGGTGGCCCGGATGTCCCGGGGCGACGACCCGCGCTTCCTCTGGCAGCTCCGCGGTTTCGCCGCCGGGGTCGGCGCGCTGTTCCTGCGGGCGTTCGAGCGGGGCGAGCGGGTCTACCTGGCCATGGTCTCCCGCGGCTACACGGGTCGGATGCCGGCGGTGTGGCAGGGCGCGGGCGCGGCCACCGCCGGCCAGTGGGCGGCGGCCGCGACGGTGCCGGCGATCGCGGCCACCATCGCCGCCGTCGCACTCGTCCTGACATGATCGGGTACGTGCAGCAGCCGCCCTCCCTGGACGTCCGTGGCGTCCGGTACGCGTACCCGGATGGTCATGTCGCCCTGCACGGCGTGGACCTGACCGTGCCGCGCGGTGAGCGGGTGGCGCTGCTCGGGCCGAACGGCGCCGGCAAGACGACCCTGGTGCTGCACCTCAACGGCATCCTCACGCCGACCGGGGGCACGGTCAGCGTGGGCGGCCTGACGGTGAGCCGGGACCGGGACACCCTCGCCGAGATCCGCCGCCGGGTGGGCATCGTGTTCCAGGACCCCGACGACCAGCTCTTCCTGCCCACCGTGGCCGAGGACGTCGCGTTCGGGCCGGCCAACCTGGGGCTGCGCGGGGCGGAGCTGACCGCCCGGGTGGACGAGGCGCTCGCGGCGGTGGGGATGGCCGAGCACCGGGACCGCGCGCCGCACCACCTGTCGTTCGGGCAGCGCCGCCGGGTGGCGGTGGCCACCGTGCTGGCCATGCGCCCGGAGATCCTGGTGCTGGACGAGCCGTCGTCCAACCTTGACCCGGCCGCCCGCCGGGAGCTGGCGGAGATCCTGCGCGGCCTCCCGGTGACCCTGCTCATGGTCACCCACGACCTGCCGTACGCGGCGGAGCTGTGCGACCGGTCGGTGATCCTGGACGCCGGCCGGGTCGTCGCCGACGCGCCGACCCTGGAGCTGCTCTCCGACGAGCGCCTGCTCGCCGAGCACCGCCTGGAGCTGCCCTACGGTTTCGTGCCCCGCCCGTCCTGAGTCAGCGGGCGACGGGCGTCGCGGCGGTGGCGCGGGCGGCCCGGGAGGCGGTGCGCAGGCGCAGGAGGCCGGCGGCGATCGCGCCGAGGCCGGTGGCGAGGGCCACGGTGACCAGCACCCGGGCGAGGGTGGGCGGGCCGGCGACCGGGGCCACCGAGCGGGACAGGACGGCCAGGTTCGAGACGCCCGCGAAGAGGGTGAGGCAGGCGCCCGCCAGGGCCAGCGCGAAGTCGGCTGCCGGGCGGCGGGCCAGCGCGTAGCCGCCGGCGGCGAGCGCGCCGAGCCCGGTGAGCAGCGTCCACGTCTGCCCGGTGAGCAGGTCGAGCAGCACCCCGCCGGCCCCGGGGGCGCCGGCGTCCACGGCCTTGCCGGCGGTGAGCGCCACGGTCGCCGCCCCGCCCAGCGCGAGCAGGGCGCCCGCCCCGCGCAGCGCGCGGACGCCGGTGGCGGTGCCGGCCGGGACGAGGCCGGCCGCGCCGATCACCAGGAAGCCGAGGGTGGCGGCCACCCACCAGGGGTACGCGTCCGGCGGCGGCACCCAGTCCAGGGTGCCGCGCACCTCGATGGTGCCGGTGCCGGCGCGCAGCGGCACCACCCAGTCGCGGACCCGCTGCTCCCGGTCGGGTGCGGCGGCCACCTGGGCGGGCGGGTCCGACTCCAGCCAGAGCGTCCGCTGGTCGTGCCAGCGGGCCGTCGGTCCGTCGGCGATCCGCCGCCAGTCCGGCGCGGCGGCCGGGTCGGCCTCCGGCGGGAGCTGGCTGTCCCCGGCGAGGGTGCGGTTGAGGTAGGTGGCGGGGGAGCGGGTGTTCTCGTAGACGCCGCCGGGCCCGATCCGCAGGTACGGCTCGCCGGAGTAGCCGAGCACCTCGACGTCGGCGGCGGTGCGGTTGGTCAGTTCGAGGCGGGCGCCGGCCTCGACCATCCGGGCGGTGAGCCCGGGCCGGGCCGGAGCGGTCCCGGTGACCTCGGCCCGGTAGTCGGTGCCGTCGGGGGCGTCCGCGCCGTGCGCGGCGGCCGGGGTGGCGGGGGCGAGGACGGCGGCGAGCGCGGCGGTGACGACCAGCGCGGCCCGCCGCAGCGGTGCGGGGATCACTTGCCGGCCGCCTCCACGGCCGCCCTGAGCCCGTCCGGGCTGCGGTCCTCGAGGTCCTTACCGTTGATCCGGATGGTCGGGGTGCCGGTCACGCCGGCCTTGCTGGCGTCGTCGGTGACGTGCTCGGTCCACGACTTGTACTTCCCGTCCTTCACGCAGGAGCCGAAGTCGTCCCGGTTGAGCCCGACGCCCGCGCCGATGTCGATCAGCTCGTCGTCGCTCAGCCCGGCGCTGCCCTCGGCCGGCTGCCGGGCGAAGAGCTGGTCGGTGAACTCCTTGAACTTGCCGCCCTGCGCGGCGCAGCCGGAGGCGGCCGAGGAGCGGGTGGAGTATTCCGTGGTGGAGAAGCGGTTGAGGAAGGCCACCGGGTGGAAGTTCACCCGGATCTTGTCCTCGTTGATCAACTGGTTGATCGTCGCGCCGCTCGTGTCCTGGAACCGCTTGCACGCCGGGCAGAGGTAGTCCTCGTAGAGGTCGACGGTGACCGCGCCCTGGCCGAGGACGATGGCGGTGCCGGGCGGGTTGGCGTCGGGCGGGGTGGTGAAGGTGTCCGACTTCTGGCTGGAGAAGACCGTCCAGCCGATCAACCCGGCGATCACCAGCACCGCCACGGCGGCGACGGAGGTCCAGATCGTGCGGGTGCGCCGCTTCTCCCGGGCGATCTGGGCGCGGACCACCTGGGCGGCGTTCTTCCGCCCCTTGCGACTACTCATCGTCGACCTCCACGGTGTCGCCCGCCAGCCAGCCGTCCACCGAGAACGGGGTGCGGGGCCAGGTCAGCAGGAACCCGGCCAGGACCAGGAATCCCAGATCCCGGAGGATCTCCGGGAGGTAGCTCGGCGCCTGGCCGGCGGCGAGCTGCCCGCCGCTGCCGAAGCACCCGCAGTCGATGGCCAGGCCACGGGACCAGGCCGAGGTGATGCCGGCGATGAAGACGACCAGCAGCGCCGCGGAGACGCCGGCGGCGAGCCGGGTGGCCAGCCCCAGGAGCAGGAGCACGCCGAGTGCCAGCTCGACGAAGGGCAGCGCGGCGCCGATCACGGTGGCCAGGTCGTACGGCATCACCTGGTAGGCGTTGACCGCCCGGCCGGAGGCGGCCAGGTCGTCGACCTTGGCGGCGCCGGCGACCAACCAGACGGCGGCCAGGCCGAGGCGGGCCGCGACGCCGAGCCAGGGCCGGGCGGCGGGCCAGCGGCCGGCCCGGGTGGGGTGTGCGGTCACGGTCATTGGTCGCTTCGGACCCGAGGAAAGTTCCACGATCAGCCCGTCAACGCGTCGCCGGCGGCCTCGACCAGCTCGTCGCGGGCCCGGGCGACGCGGGAGCGGATGGTGCCCACCGGCACCCCCTCTACGGCGGCGGCCTCGGCGTACGACAGGCCGAGCAGTTGGGTGAGCACGAACGCGGAGCGCCGTTCGGCGGGGAGTCGGCGGACCAGGTCGGTGGCGCCGAGCTGCCCGGCCGGGTCGGGGTAGGGCCGGTCGGTTGCCGCGTGCGCGGCGAGCCGCGCGTCCAGCCGCCGGCGGCGGACCACGGTGCGGAGGTGGTCGGCGCAGGCCCGGCGGGCGATGCCGAGCAGCCAGGTGCGCGCGGTGGACCGCCCCTCGAAGGCGGGCAGCGCCCGGAACGCGCGCAGATACGTCTCCTGGGTCAGGTCGTCCGCGCTGTCCGGGTCGACCAGGGCGGCGGCGAAGCGCCATACCTCGGCCTGGGTGGCCCGGACGAAGGCGGCCTGGGCCACCGGGTCACCCGCCCGGGCGGTCAGCGCCCAGTTGGTCGCGGCGTCCCGGGCAGCCTCGCCCGCCGGCGGCGCGGGGCGGCCGGCGGGGGTGTCGCGCGGGGCGGGGATCACGACTGACGAGGTTACGCGGCGTACCTGTGCCGGACAGGGTCCTTCGGCCCATTACGTGGTCCCGCCCACGCCGGGAACTTTTCCCGCCCGCCCGCCGACTACCTCCACGTGACATGCGACGACGCCCGTACCGGGGGGCCGCCCTCGGCGACGACGCCGGTGCGCGGATGAGGTCGGGTCGCCGGGTGCCGCACGGTTCGGGAAGCATGCTGGTCATGACTGCTGCCGTACGCCGCCGCCCCGTGGCCGTCGCCGACCGTCCCTGGGCAGCCCGGCTGGGGACCGCCGCCGGACTGCTGGTCACCCTCGTCGCCCTGCTGCTGGCCCCGGCCACCCCGGCCAGCGCCCACGCGGTGCTGGTGAGCACCAGCCCCGCCGCCTCGGCCGTGGTGCCCAGCGCGCCCGCCGAAGTGGTGATCACCTTCAGCGAGGGGGTCCGCAAGGTCCCCGACAAGGTCCGGGTGATCGCGCCCGACGGTTCCCGGGCCGACCGGGGCGAGCCCACCTTCAAGGGCGCGGTGGTCACCATCCCGGTGGACACGTCCGGCGCGCGCGGCACCTACCTGGTCAGCTACCGGGTGATCTCGGCCGACAGCCACCCGGTCTCCGGCGCGTTCACCTACTCGGTCGGCGCGCCGTCGACGCCGCCGACGGACACCGGCGCGGACACCCGGGCGAACCCGGTGGTGGGCAACGCGGTCAAGGTGGCCAAGTATCTCGGCTACGTCGGGCTGCTGCTGCTGGTCGGCCCGGCGCTCGTGCTGGCCGCGCTCTGGCCCCGGCGGCTGTCCCGGCGCGGCCCGGCCCGGCTGGCGTGGTCGGGGCTGGGCCTGCTGGCCGTGGCCACGGTCGCGGAGCTGTGGCTCCAGGTCCCCTACACCAACGGCGGCGGCCTGTTCGACGTCACCGGCTCCGCCCTCGGCGACGTGCTGGGCAGCACCTACGGCGCCACGCACCTGGTCCGGCTCGGTCTGCTGGCCGCGGCGGCGTTCCTGCTCCGCCCACTGTTCGCCGGGCCGGTCGGCCGCACCGACGGGCTCATCCTGGCCATCCTCGGCGGGGCGGCGCTGTTCACCTGGCCCCTCGCGGGCCACCCGGCCGCGTCGCCCGCGCCCGCCGTGTCGGTGGTGGTGGACGCCGTGCACCTCGGCGGCATGGCCGTCTGGCTGGGCGGCCTGGTGATGCTCGCGGTCTTCCTGCTGCGCCGGGCCGACGAGCGGGAGCTGGACGCGATCCTGCCGATCTGGTCCCGCTGGGCGGCGCTGGCGGTGGCGGCGCTGCTGCTCGCCGGGACCGTGCAGGGGCTGATCGAGGTGGCCACCCCGAAGGCGCTGGTCGACACCACGTACGGGCGGCTGCTGCTCGCCAAGATCGTGCTGTTCGCGCTGGTGATCGGGGTGGCCGCGTACTCCCGGGCGCTGGTCCGGCGGCGCGCCGCAGCGGGCCGTCCGGGGTCGGTGCGGCGGGCGGTGGTGGCCGAGCTGGTGGTCACCGCCGTGGTGCTCGGCCTCTCGGCGACGCTGGTGCAGACCACCCCGGCCCGGACGGCCTCCGCCACCGTGGCCGGCGCCCCGGACAACTTCTTCTCCACCACGCTGAGCAGCCCCCTCTACTCGCTGCAGGTCGAGCTGGACCCGGCCGAGACCGGCAGCAACTCGCTGCACCTCTACGCGTACACCAAGGACAACCGGCCTCAGCCGGTGCAGGAGTGGAAGGCCACCGCCGCGCTGCCCTCGGCCGGCATCGAGCCGATCACGATCCCGCTGCTGCCGCTGACCGACAACCACGCCTTCGGCGAGATCAACCTCCCGGCGGCGGGGCAGTGGCAGCTCCGCTTCACCGTCCGCACGTCCGACATCGACCAGGCCACGGTGACCGCCACCGTGCCCGTCACGTAAACGGAAGGCTCGCCCACATGACCCGTCTCCGGCGTCCCGCAACCGCCGCCGCGCTCACCCTCGCCGCCGTGGCCATGGCCGTGCTCGGCCTGGCCGGGCCGGCCTCGGCGCACGTCACCGTCAACCCGAAGGAAGCCACGCAGGGCAGCTACGGCCGCTTCGCCTTCCGGGTGCCGAACGAGAGCGACACGGCGTCGACGACGAAGGTCGAGGTGAACCTGCCGGAGAACGCCCCGGTCGGCTCGGTCTCCACCATGCCGGTGCCCGGGTGGACGGTGGCGGTGGAGAAGCGCAAGGTCGACCCGCCCATCGAGGTGCACGGCAGCCAGCTCACCGAGGCGGTCTCCAAGCTCACCTGGACGGCCGCGCCGAACGGCGGGGTCAAGCCGGGCGAGTTCCAGGAGTTCCCGGTGTCGATGGGCCCGCTGCCGCAGGTCGACCGGATGGTGTTCAAGGTGCTCCAGACCTACTCGGACGGCAACGTGTCGCGCTGGATCGAGGAGCCCACGCCGGGCGGGGAGGAGCCGGAGAACCCCGCGCCGGTGCTCACCCTGGCCGCCGCCTCGGCGTCCGCCTCGCCGGTCGCGAGCGCCCCGGCTGCGGCGGCCGCCGCCGACGACGATGACGACGACGCGGACACCGGCGCGGCCACCGCGTTCGGCGTGGCCGGTCTGGTCGCCGGCCTGGCCGGCCTGGTCCTCGGCGGGCTGGCCTTCCTGCGTACCCGCCGGGAGCCCGCCGCGAAGTCCTGACCTGCGTCGACACGCCGGCCCGTCGGATCTTCCGGCGGGCCGGCGGTCGTTCCGCGGTCCTTCGGGTGCTTGCCGTGGATATCCGGCGAATCGTCGGCCGTCGTCGGTAAGGTCGGCCGGGTACTTCGCTACCGAGGGGGACGACGCGAATGCGTTTCGTGCGCACGATCGCCGGCATGCTGCTGTTGACCGTCGGGATTCCGGCCCTGCTGGCGGGCGCGGGGCTCTGGCTCGCCGCCCGGCACGCCGACCCGGACGGCGGCTTCGGCGCCCGCTTCGAGACGGTCCGCACCCCCGCCCGGGCGGTCGTGGTGACCGACGTGGACGCCCTGCTTCGCGCCGACGCGCCGGTCGCCCGGGCCGGGCAGGCCCGGCTGCGGCTGACCGCCCGGACCGCCGACGGCCCCGCCTTCCTCGGCCTCGCCCCGACCGACCAGGTGCGACGGTGGCTGGGCGACGTCCCGCACTCCACCGTGAGCCGGGTCTCGCTGTCCCGGGGGCCGCTGCCGGTCCGCCTCGACCCGCCCACCGCCGGTGCCGCGGCCGCCGTCCCGCTGGACCAGGACCTCTGGGTACGCGAGGGCGTCGGCGCCCTGGAGTGGAGCCCGGCCGAGCTGGCCGACCGGTCGCTGAGCCTGGTGCTGATGCGGCCGGACGGGCGGGCCGACCTGGCTCTGGACCTGCGCGCCGAGCTGCGCGCCGGCTGGTTCCCCGGTGTGGCCTGGGCGCTGCTGGCCGGCGGGACGCTGCTGGTGGTGCTCGCCGTGCTGCTGCTGTTGCGCCCGGTCCGCCCGCGCGAGGTGGTCTTCGTGGTCGAGCCGGACCAGGTTCCGGTGCTGGCCGGCCGGCTGGGTGTCAGCTCGCTCAGCGGGCTGGGCCAGCGGGCCGAGCCGTCCACCCTGCCTGACCGGCAGCTGGTGTCGGTCGGGTCGGCGCCCGTCGAACGGTCCCGTGCGGCCATCGGCCCGGTGCCGAGCCGGCGCCCGGAGAGCCTGGCCGACCTGCCGGTCGACCCGGACTGGTCGTGGCCCCCGGTGACCACCGCTCAGACGCCCCGCCCGGTCCGGCCGGCCACGCCGGTCGACGAGTGACCGGGCGCGCACGGCGGTGGCCCTCCGCGCTGCCGACGCGGAGGGCCACCGTCACCGGGGGATCGGTGCTACCTGGGAGAACCTGAGGTAGTTGAGACCAGATTAGCGCCGAACGACGCCTGACGCGAGTTCTGTCCAGTTACTGCCTGTTTGTGACCGGTGCCCCGGCCCGCTCCCGTGCCGGCCGGCGGGTCGGCAGCACGGCCAGCAACAGCAGGCTGAGCAGCACGTACGCGTTGCGGACGACGAAGTTCACGGGATCGTCGGTGCGCGCCGGTGCGACGCCCCAGTCCTGGAAGGTGACCACCCCGTAGACGATCACGAAGGCGGTGCCGGCGGCCAGCACGAGCAGCCAGCGCCGCCGGCGGGCACCCTCCACCGTGGCCGGGTCGGCGTCCAGCGCCGCGTCGACCAGCACCACCACCGCCGGGATGAACCAGTACAGGTGGTGGGTCCAGGTGATCGGGCTGACCAGCCCACCGACCAGGCCGGTCAGGGTGAGGCCGGCCAGCGCGTCCCCGGCCCGCGCCGCCCGGGCGGCCCGCCACAGCCCGTACCCGGCGACCAGCAACGCCAGCAGCAGCCAGGGCAGCTGGCTCGGCTTGTCCGGCGCGGTGATGCGGCTGAGCAGGCCGAACAGCGACTGGTTGCCGGTGTAGTCGGTCCGGCCCACCCGGTCGGTCGTCCACAGTTCGTGGGTCCAGAACCGCCACGAGTCGCGGGGCGCGACCGCCGCCGCGAGCAGCGTGGCCAGCGTCGCGGTCACGGCCGCCACCACGGCGGCCCGCCAGCGCCGGGTGGCCAGCAGGTAGAGCACGAAGATGCCGGGGAAGAGCTTGAGCGCCGCCGCCAGCCCCACGCCCACGCCGGCCCAGCGCCGCCCCT
The DNA here is from genome assembly GCF_040607315.1 of Micromonospora sp. NPDC005305. Taxonomy (NCBI): domain Bacteria; kingdom Bacillati; phylum Actinomycetota; class Actinomycetes; order Micromonosporales; family Micromonosporaceae; genus Micromonospora; species Micromonospora sp. NPDC005305. The sequence continues at coordinate 604,547 of NZ_JBEXGL010000001.1, forward strand.
GGGGTACGGCGAACAGCAGGTCGCCCAGGATCAGCACCACCAGCAGCATGTTGATCTGCCCGAAGGTGATCGTCTCCCGGGTGCTCTCCACCGCGAGGACCAGCAGCACGGCCACCGTGACGGTGAACAGCTTCGGCAGGTCGTGCCGCCGCACCACGGGCAGCACCAGCCAGCGGGTGGTCACCACCACCCCGACCACCGTGAGCACCGTGAAGATCGCGACGGTGACGCCGAGCCGCGGAAGCGCGAACGGCCACAGCACCAGCCCGGCGAGCGGGGGATAGGTGAAGTACAGCAGGCCCTGCACCCGGTCCGGCTGCACGTAGTCGTAGAGCGGATGGCCGGCCCGCCACCAGTCCATCGCGCTCATGTAGATCTTGAGGTCGAGGAAGTTGTGGTTGAGGCCCGGACGGTAGAGCGCCGGCAGCAGCGCCGCGAGTGCCACCACCGTGACCAGCCGGCGGGCCGCACGCCCGCCCGGGTCGTCCTCGGTGACGGCTGGTGGTGCGACGGGTTCGGCTGGCACGGGGAAACCCTAGCGGTCCACCTCGGCGAGGGAGCTTCAGGCGCGGGCGGGTCGGCGGCGCGTAGTCTGTGGCGGTGGCTGATCTTCTCGTCTGGATCGACTGTGAGATGACCGGGTTGGACCTCGGCCGGGACAGGCTGATCGAGGTCGCCGCGCTCGTCACCGATCCCGACCTCAACGTGCTCGGGGAGGGCGTCGACGTGGTCATCCACGCCGACGAGGCGGCGCTGGAGGCGATGCCGGAGATCGTGCGCACCATGCACGGCAAGTCCGGCCTCACCGAGGAGGTGCGCCGCTCGACGGTCACCCTGGCCGAGGCCGAGGACATGGTGCTCGACTACGTCGCCAGCCACGTGAAGGACCCGCGCACCGCCCCGCTGTGTGGCAACTCGATCGCCACCGACCGGGGGTTCATCGCCCGGGACATGCCCCGGCTCGACGCCCACCTGCACTACCGGATGATCGACGTCTCCTCGATCAAGGAGCTCTGCCGGCGCTGGTACCCGCGGGTGTACTTCGGTCAGCCGCAGAAGGGCCTGGCCCACCGGGCGCTGGCCGACATCCGGGAGAGCATCCGCGAGCTGGAGTACTACCGGCGGACCGTCTTCGTGCCGCTGCCCGGCCCGGACGTGGAGACCGCCAAGGCCATCGCCGCCCAGCTCTGAGCCCCGCCGGGCGGCCCGCCCGAACCCGGTGGACGGGGCCGGCCGGGGTGTGGCTATTATTAGTCCGCGCCCCGCCCGGGTCGACCGGCGCGGAGAGCATGGTGGCTGTAGCTCAGTTGGCAGAGCACCGGGTTGTGGTCCCGGTTGTCGTGGGTTCAATTCCCATCAGTCACCCCAGATGACGCGAAGCCCCCTCCTGCGGGAGGGGGCTTCGTCATGTCCGGTCCTCGAAGCGGCGAACGGCCCCCACCCGGTGGGAGGAGGCCGTTCGATGACCGTCGGTCAGGGGGTCGGCGTGACGCTCGGCTCGTCGGCGCCCGGGCTGGTGTCGTCGCCCGGCGCGGCCGGCGGCTCGTACGGCACGGCGCTGCCCTTGACGTACTCGTCCCAGCTCATGTTCCAGTCGGTCCAGCCGTTGCCGTTCTGGAGCTTGCGCTCGGTGCCCTTCACCGTGATCGGGTCGCCCATGCGGGTGTTGGCGAAGAGCCAGTTGCCGTCCTTCATCGAGACGTTCACGCAGCCGTGCGACACGTTCGTCCGGCCCTGCACGCCCTCCGACCAGGGCGCGGCGTGGATGAACTCGCCACCCCAGGTGAGCCGCTGCGCATAGTCGATCTCGGTGCGGTAGCCCTCCTCGGGGCCCAGCTCCTCCATGGTGTCGAAGACCGTGTGGCGGAGCTTCTCGATCACCACCATCGTGCCGCTGGACGACGGGGTGCTCTTCTTGCCGAGGCTCACCAGGATCGTCTTGATCACCTTGCCGTCCTTGGTGACCGTCATCTTCTTGGTGCGGTTGTCCACGGTCATCACGAACGACGGGCCGATCTTGACGTCGACGGTGAGGTCGGAGCGGCCGTACCAGCCGTCGCCGAGCGGCAGCCCACCCGCCTGCACCTTGTAGCTCACCGTGCTGTTGGCCTTCCAGTACGACTTCGGCCGGTAGTGCACCTCGGTCGGGCTGATCCAGTGCCAGATGCCCTCCTGGGCCGGCTTCGACGTGACCGTCATCCGCCGCTGCAGGTCGTCGCGGTAGTCCTCCGGGATGGCCCGGCCGAACTTGACGATCAGCGGCATGGCCACCCCGACGACCTGATTGTCGCCGAGGAAGCTGGTCGCCCGGATCTGCTTGCCCGGCTTCGCCATCGTGGTGAAGGTGCTGGTCGCGGTGGCCGGCTTGCCGTCGTCGCCGGTCGCGGTCACCGTGGCCGTGTAGGTCTGGCCGTAGGCCAGCGCGCCGTCCGGCAGCCAGCTCTTCCCGTCCTTCGCGAGCTGGCCCTCGACGGCCTTGCCGGCGGAGTCCTTCAGCTCGACGGTGGTCTCCTGCGCCTCCTTCGTAGTGAAGGTGACGGCGGTGGAGGCCGGCACGTCCTTGGCGTCGGCCGCCGGCTCGGTGATGGTGGCCGCCGCCTTCGGGCCGCTCTCACCACCACCCTGCCAGCTCGACGACTTGTCCCCGTCTCCGCCGCCGCCGCTGGTGCAGGCGGTCAGGGCCATGGCGGCGGCGAGCACCGTGGCCGCGAACACGCGGCGTCGCCCGCCGCGCCGGGCCGCCCCGCCCCGGATCAGCTCGTCCTGGCTAGCTCGCATGTGTCCCTCACAGTCGTGGTCCCGGGTCCCGTCTCTACAGACGCGCCGGAACGGTCACCCGTTGCCGGAAGTGAACCGAAACACCCCGCCCGTGATGTAACGATTCTGATGTCGTGCGGCGCTCTGCCGGGCGGAGTGGTCTTCCCTCCGCCCGACAGTACGCCGACGAACGGCCACCGTCGGTGGCGCGTCCGCCCACGTTACGCCTGGTCAGAAGGGCGATCCCTGCCCGCCCGCGGGCACCGGCACGGCGCTGCCCGCGGCGAACTGCGACCAGCTCATGCTCCAGGCCGTCCAGCCGTTGCCCGGCTCCAGCCGCCGTTCGGTGCCCTTCACCGTGATCGGGTCACCGACCAGCGTCTTGCCGAAGAGCCACCGGCCGTTCGCCATCGAGACGTTGACGCAGCCGTGCGAGACATTCACCCGGCCCTGCTTGCCCTCCGACCACGGTGCGGCGTGGATGTACTCGCCGCCCCAGGTCAGTCGCTGGGCGAAGTCGATCTCCGTGACGTACTGGTTGCGCGGGTCCGGCTCGTCCCGGGTGTCGAAGACCGTGGACTCCTTCTTCTCCATCACCACCATCGTGCCGCTGGAGGAGGGCGTGCCCTTCTTGCCCAGGCTCACCGGAATGGTGCGGACCACCGACCCGTTCTCGTACACGGTCATCTGCTTGGTCGCGTTGTCGACCTTCATCTCGAACGCGCGCCCGATCTTGGCGGTGGCGCTCCGGTCGACGTTGCCGTAGCGGCCGTTGCTCAGCGGGATCCCGGCCAGCGCCAGCCGGACCGTGATCGTGGTGCCCGGCTTCCAGTACTCCGGCGCCCGGTAGTACGCCTGCGTGCCGTTGTAGACCCAGTGCCAGGCGCCCGGCTGCGGCGGGTCGGTCTGCACGAACATCCGCTTCTGCACCGCGGCGCGGTCCTTCTTCGGGATGCCCGGCGAGAACTCGGCGACCACCGGCATGCCGACGCCGTAGGTCTTGCCGCTGAACATGTAGAGCCCGGAGCCGATCATCGACTTCGGCTTGGCCATCGTGGTGAAGCTGCTGGTGCCCTGCCGGGTCTGGCCGTCGGTGCCGGTGCCCGTGACCGTGGCGGTGTACCGGGCTCCGTACTTCAGCGGAGCCGACGGCACCCAGGACGAGCCGTCGCGGCGCAGCCGCCCGGCGACGGTCGCGCCGTTGGCGGCCGTGAGGACGACCTTCGACACCGTGCCGCCGCCCGGGATCTTCGCGCTGATCTCGGTGCTGACCGGGCGCTTGTCGGACCCGTCGGCCGGGCTCACCGTCAGCGCCGGCAGGGCGGGCGCGCTCGGCTCGCCCGTCGCGTCCGGCGACGTGGTCGCCACCGGGTCGCCCTGCTGCGCGCCGGCCACGAACGCCGGCTTCTTCTGGTCGTCACCGCACCCGGTCAGTGCCAGCGACGCCGTGAGGACCAGGACGCCCACCACCGCCCCGGCCCGCGCGAACCTGCCCATTCCCACCTCTGTTCTCGCGTGCCTGGCGGACATCGTGCCCCATGAGTGCCCGCGTCCTGCGCCCCTCGACCGGACAGACGCGAATTTTGTGGGCTTTCGCCGGTTAAGCTCGACCGAAGGGTGGAGCCCGGTATCGGATTGGAACCCGGGTCGGCGTGCGTGCTAAGGTTCTTCCCGTTGTCAGCGAGCGCCGCTAGCTCAACTGGCAGAGCAGCGGACTCTTAATCCGCGGGTTCGGGGTTCGAGTCCCTGGCGGCGCACCAACGAGCAAGGCCCTGACCTGGTGGCTCACACCGGGGCGGGGCTTTTTCGTGTTCGGGGTGGCAGATGGGTGCTGGACTGGTCGCCTCGTGGGCCGGCGACCGCCGGCCAGGTCATCGGGCATCGTCGTCCTGGGGCGGCGGTCCTGGTGCGGCCGTAGCTCCCGGCACCCCTTTTGCCGAACCGGGGCCACCCGTGGCGGAGGCCGCTCGGGGGCGTGTTAACGTTCCTGCCGTTGCCGGCGAGCGCCGCTAGCTCAACTGGCAGAGCAGCGGACTCTTAATCCGCGGGTTCGGGGTTCGAGTCCCTGGCGGCGCACGGTTCACATCAGGCCCGGTCCCTCGCGGACCGGGCCTGATGTCTGTCCGGCCCCGGCCCGCTGTCGAGATCTTGGACAGTTGCCGTTCGAACGAACGGGACGGGTCCAAGATTCACTCCGTGGGCAAGGCTGCCTGCGCCGCGTGAGGCAGATGTCCGCATCGTGACCCGGTGGTCGGGGCTCCAGGATCCGCCGCACTTTCGGCGGGCCGTCCGCGTCGAATGGGGCGATTGTCCGTGTCGGGGCTGTGATCGGCGGCATGCTGGTGGCGGAATGGCGGGCGGGTGCGGGTCGTTGTATCGGGGTGCGCGACCGAGGAGGGCGGCCCGTCGAGGCGGGTGCCCCGAGCCTGGAATGTGGGTGGGCCGGCGGTCGTTGTACATGGTCCGGCGCCGCGAAGAGGCCTTGCCCCGCGCGCCGGTGATCCCCCGGAAGCGACTTCTTGAGCGCCTGACGGTGCTTGCGCACGGCCGACCCCTATCGGTCCTGTGTGCCAACCCCCGAATGGAGCTGACCTGTCATGAACACGATGCTGCGTAAGAGTGTGCTGGGTATTGCTGGTCTGGCGGTTGCCGGTGGTCTGGCGGCCGGTCCGCTGCACCACGGTGAGGTGGCGCCGGTGACGGGGCTGTCGGAGGCGGCGGTGGTGCAGGCCGACAAGCCGGACACCGCGAAGCTGATCCCGCACGGTGTGCAGGGCGCCCAGTCGCACATCGACCTGAACGACGAGCAGATCGACAACGCCAAGGCGATCATCGCGGCGACGAAGAAGGCCGGCCTGCCCGAGCGGGCCGCGGTCATCTCGATCGCGACGAGCCTGCAGGAGTCGAAGCTGGAGAACCTGGGCCACCTCGGCGACGCCAATGACCACGACTCGCTGGGCCTGTTCCAGCAGCGCCCCTCCAGCGGTTGGGGCACGCCGGAGCAGATCACCGACCCCGAGTACTCGACGCTGGCGTTCCTGAAGGGCCTGAAGCAGGTCGACGGCTGGCAGGACATGCCGCTGACCGAGGCCGCCCAGACCGTGCAGGTCTCGGCCTACCCGGACGCGTACGCGCAGTGGGAGCAGCAGGCCGCCGACATCGTCGCCCAGTACTGGAACAGCTGACACAAGCAAGCTGGCCGGCACCCCGAACACGGGGTGCCGGCCAGCGGCGTCTGAGGGCCTAGAGAGATCGTCAACCAGTGGTTGACGCAGCGACTTCGTCAACCTATGGTTGACGCATGACGGAGGAGATTGAGCCGCTGAAGATGACCCATCCGGTACGCCTCGACGAGCTGATCGACGGCATCAAGAAAGTGCACGGCGACGCGCTGGACCAGCTCTCCGGTGCCGTCCTGGTCGCCGACCACCTGGGCGACCTCGCCGACCACCTCGTCGGGCACTTCGTCGACCAGGCCCGCCGCTCGGGGGCCTCGTGGACGGAGATCGGCCGCAGCATGGGGGTGAGCAAGCAGGCCGCCCAGAAGCGGTCCGCCGCGAAGGCCGAGACGGCGGCGGCCCTCGACCCGAACGCCGGCTTCGGCCGGTTCACCCCGCGGGCCCGCAACGTGGTGGTCTCCTCGCAGGAGGAGGCGCGGACCGCCGGCAACGCCGAGATCACGCCGGGGCACGTCGCCCTGGGACTGCTTGCCGAGCCGGAGGGGCTCGCGGCCGCGCTGATCGTGGCTCGGGGCGTACCCCTGGAGCGGCTGCGGGAGGCGGTCACCGCGACCCTGCCGGCGAAGGCCGACACGGTTCCGGACCTGATTCCCTACGACGCGCGAGCCAAGAAGGTCCTGGAGCTGACCTTCCGGGAGGCGCTGCGGCTGGGCCACAACTACGTGGGCACCGAGCACATCCTGCTCGCCCTGCTGGAGGAGGAGGCCGGCGACGGCGTGCTCACCGGGCTCGGGCTGGAGAAGTCGGCCCTGGAGTCGGCGGTCGAGGGCGCCCTCGCCGAGATCACCCGCAAGCGGGCCTGACCCGCGACCGGGCCCCGACCGCACCGGCCGGGCACGCGCCACGGGGGCGTGTGCCCGGCCGGGTCAGGCGGTGGGGAAGCCGTAGCGGGCGGCGTGCTCCGGGTCGGCCGGGTCGACCTGGCGGATCCCCGCGTCGGCGAGGCGCTTGTTCACCTCGTCGAGCTGCTCGCGCACCAGCCGGGCCTCCTCCTCGGTGACCCGGCCGCGGTGCGGCTTGCCGGCGTGCTCGATGGTGCCGTAGTCGACCTTCTCGGCGGAGCGCCGGGCCTTGGGCGGCTTGACCCGCTCGGCGGTGCGCAGCAACTGCGCCATCGGCATGTCGGTGGCCATGGCGTCGAACTCGCTGGCGGTCAGCACCACCCGGCGCGGCTCGCCCCCGCCGTGCCGGTCGTGGATCTCGACGACGGCCACGTCCAGCGCCGCGTCGTCGATGCTCTCCACCTCGACCGGGGTGGCGTCGAGTTGCACGGGCCCGGCCACGAGGTCCGGGTGCTCCAGCACGACGACTCTGACCACCTCGTCGTCGGCGCGCAGCACCTGGCCGCTGAAGTCGGAGACGTGGATCGTCTTCTTGCCCATGCGCGCAGTTTCTCCTGTGGTCGGCCGGATTCGGACCACAAGACGCTACAGCACAGGTGTGCGAAAGCTCGGTGTGGAGCGCTCGGGTGTGTCGCGTGCGTCAGCGGGCGGTGAGGCCGCGCCGGGGGGAGGCGCCCGCCGGCAGCGCGTTCAGCTCGGCCCAGGAGAGTGTCCCGTGGCGAGCCCCCCGGTAGTCGGCCTGCGCCGGGAACCGCCCGGCGGCCACGACGGCCTGCCAGCGCTGCTCGGCGTCCTGCTGGTACCGGTCATTCGGCTGATTCGGCATGACCATTACCGTCCCAGAGAAACTTGTACATGTATGGAAATGAATATGACGCGGGATCGATGTCTGAGGTTCCCGCGTCGCCGGAGGTGTTCGGAGACCGTCTACCCACCCGCCCGGCGTCTCAATCAACTCCCGCACGGATCCGGCGGGCGGGCGTACCATGATCACGTGCTCGACCGGCGGCTGTTCCTGCACCTGGCGACCTGGTTGGGGCAGTGGCCGGCGGGTCCCGGGCTGCATGTGGTCCGCTCGCACCGGCGGGCCCGGCCGGCCTGGGACGGGCGGCTGCGCCCGGCCATCGCGGTCGCGTCACCGGAGTGCGGAATCCTCTCGGTGCCGCCGGACCGGGCCGGCGCGGTGCGGGACCTGGTCCGGGAACGGCCCGGCGAACGGCTGCTGCCGGTCCTCCCGGCAGCGGTCGGCGCGCCCGAGTTCACCACCCACGCCGGGCTGTTCCGGTGGAGCACCGCGCCGGCGCCGCTGCCCGACGCCGGTGAGTGGGTCGCGCCGACCACGCCCGGGCTGCCGCCCTGGCTGCGGCTGTTCGACCGGGAGGTGCTGGTGGTCCGGGACGCCGACGGGGCGTACCTGGCCGGCGCGGGGATCAAGCGGCACGACGCGCACGGGCACGAACTGGCCGTGGGGACGGTGCCGGCGGCGCGGGGGCGGGGGCTGGCCCGGCGGCTGGTCGCCCAGGCGGCCCGGCGGGTGCTGGACGAGGGAGCCGTTCCCACCTATCTGCACAACCACGGCAACCACGCCTCCGCGCGGGTGGCCGAGGCGGCCGGCTTCCCGGACCGGGGGTGGACGTCGTACGGGGTGTTCCCGCGCTGACCGAGGCGGGCGCGGACCGTGGATCCCGGGCCGGATCCACGGTCCGCGGCCTCTCCCCCCAGGTCCCGACCCTGGTAACGCTATGTGTCCGCTGCGTGTCGAGCAAGGGGTGAAGAGCTGAGGACCCCTGTCCGGTTGCGGACTTGACCTGCGGTTCAGCCGATGGGGGTGGCCGCGGCGGTCAGTGACGCAGCGTGTGGATCAGGCCGACCACCTGGCGGGTCACGGGGCGCAGCACCCGGAGCCGGGACAGCTTCACCAGCCGGTCGACCAGCGGGACGGCGCCGTCGATGAGCTGGCGGGTCTTGGCCTGGCCCGGGGAGCGGTCGTGCACCCAGTAGAGCACCACGCCCATGTAGCCGAGCCAGAGCAGCTCCGGCAGGGGCTCGCGCAGTTCGGCGTCCACCGTGGCGGCCGAGCCCTCCAGGACCTCGCGGAAGAGCGCGACCGAGGCGTCCCGCGGGCCGGACGACTCGGCGGAGAACGGGCTGAGCGGCGAGGTGGGTTCGGCGGCCGTCTTGAAGAAGCTGGCGGCGAACGAGTGGTACGGCGTGAGGACGTCCACCCCGGCGTGCAGCACGGCGGCCAGCCGGGCCGCGAAGTCCCGCTCGCGGGCCAGGGCGGGCGCGGCCACCACCCGGTGTTCCCGCTGGGTGTCCGCGTAGAACTCCTGGACCAGGTGTTCCTTCGAGCCGAAGTAGTAGTAGGCGTTGCCCACCGCCACGCCGGCCTCCTGGGCGATGGCGCGCATGGTGGTGCGCGCGTACCCCCGCTCGCGGAACAGCCGCATGGCGGTGTCCAGGATCAGCTGGCGGGTCTGCTCACCCCGGGCCGTCGCCCCGGTGCTCGGGCCACCCGCAGCGGTCGTCGGCGCAGTCTGCTCGGTCATCGTCGTCACCGTATCCCGGGTCCGGTCGGGGTTCCCGGACCAGCTCACGTGCCGCGGAGGCGGTCGTCACCATCCGCCGGGCCAGCGGCAGCAGGTGCGGGCGGGCCAGCCGCTCGGCGGTTCGCCGGTGGTCGGCGAGGGCCCAGAGGCAGGCGAACCAGGCGCCGTCGCCCGCGTAGACCGCGCCGGTGTCGGCCACCACGGTCAGGTCCCGCAGCGTGGCGTCGTGGTCGAGCCCGGGGAAGCGCCGCCGGGCCTCCGCCGACCCGGCCGGCACGAACTCCAGGGGTACGAGCTGGGCGCGCGACGCGAGCCACTGCCGGGCGGCCCGGCACAGCGGGCAGTGCGCGTCGTAGAGGACGGTGAACCCGCGGATCCCACCGGCCCCGTGCCCGGTGGGATCCGTCGGGCGCCCGCCCGGGGCGAGCGTCATCGTGGCGGGGCCGGCGGTGCCTGCCCGGGCGGGGGACCGGCCGGCACCGGTGCGGCCGGGTGGGCCGGTCGGGCGCCGCCCTGCGGCGGGAGGTAGCCGACCGGGGCGAGCGGCGGGTGGGCGGCCGCCTGCTGGCGCAGCCGCCCGCGCCGGTAGCGACCGAGCGCGAAGACGTTGAAGAAGTGCAGCGCGCCGAGGACCAGGAGCACCCAGCCGACCTTCATGGAGAGCTGTTCCAGCGCCTGGCTGGTGGTGCCCACCGGGCCGGCCTCCTTCATGGCCACCGTGACGTAGCCGAGGTTGAGCAGGTAGAAGCCGACCACCAGCAGGCTGTTGACCGCGTCGGCCAGCCGCTTGTCGGCGAAGACGTCCTCCAGGAACACCAGACCGTTGCGGGCGAGCGCCCGGGCCACCCACACGGTCAGCGCGATGCTGACCGCGAGGTAGGCCAGGTACATCCAGACCTTCACGTCCATCCCCGTCGCCTCTCTTGAACACGTTCAAATCGAAGTCCGACTCAGCGTACGACAGGACTTGAACATGTTCAAGTTCGTTCGATGGCGCGCGGCCGGTATCGTCGCGGCGACGTGTGTCGGAGCGGACGGGCGGGTCATGGAGATCGGTACGCGGGATGCGGGGGCGGGGCGGCTGGTCGTCCGCCCGGCCGGCGACCTCGACATGGCCGGGGTGCCCACGTTCGACCGGGCGCTCGACGCCGTGCTGGATCGGCCCGACCTGGTGGAGATCCTGGTCGACCTCAGCGCCGTCACGTTCCTCGACTCGACCGGGGTGGCCGCCCTGCTGCGCGCCGCCGCCGAGGCGGTCGGCCGGGGCGCCAACCTCCGGGTGACCGACCCGCAGCCCCTGGTGGCCCGGGTGCTGCGGATCACCGCGGTCGACGTCCTGCTCGGTTGGCAGGGCGGCCGGGACGACGACGGCAGGACCGTGGAGCCCGGCTGGCGCCGCCTGCGGTGAACCGCCTCAGGGCTCCGTCCGGGCCGCCGCCGCGCCGGACCACTCCACCAGCACCATGCTGGCGTCGTCGCGGGAAGCGGTGCCCCGGTACGCGGCCACGGCGCGGCTCAGCCGGCGCAGCGTCTCCGGCCCGGGCAGGTCCGAGCCGATGAGCCGCTCGGCGAGGTCGGCGAGCCGGGGCAGCCCGAACATCTCCCCGGCCGCGTCGCGCGCTTCGGTCACCCCGTCGGTGTAGAGCAGCAGCCGGTCGTCCGGCTCCAGCCGGGCCTCACCCGGCTCGCCGCCGGGCAGGTTCAACCCGAGTGGTGGGCGGCGTCCGCCGGTCAGGGCGCGCACGGCCCGTCCCCGGCGCAGCAGCACCGGGGCGGGGTGCCCGGCGTTGACGTACCGGACCCGTCCGGTGTCGACCTCGACCTCGGCCAGGACGGCGGTCACGAACCGCCCGTCGCGCCACTGGCTGAACAGGGCCGCGTCGACCGCGGCGACCTGCTCGGCCAGCCCGCCGCCGGCGCGCCGGGCGGCCCGCAGCGCGGCGAGCGCGACCGAGGTGGTCAGCGTCGCCGGCAGCCCGTGCCCGACCCCGTCCAGCACCGCGAGCGTGAGCCGGCCGCCGTCCAGCGCGTAGTCGAACGCGTCCCCGCCCACCTCGTAGCAGGGTTCCAGGATCGCGCTGACGGCGGCCGTGTCGGTGGCGAAGGTGAGCGGGGGGAGCAGTTGCCAGAGCAACTCGGCGGAGACGGCCATGGGTCCGCTCCGCCGGGCGCGGTTCAGGCTGTCGCCGTACACGGACTTGCTGGCCACCAGGTGCCCGACCAGACCGGCGAGCGTCCGGCAGCCTTCGTGCAGGGCGGGGTCGTCCGGGTCCGCGCCGGCCGGCAACCGGACCTCCAGCAGCCCCAACCGCTCGGTGCCGTCGACGATCGGCACCCAGAGCCGGCCGTCCTGCCCGACCCGCACCCGCACCTCGGTGTAGGCGCGGCCGGGCAGGCTGGTGTCGATGGGCAGCGGGTCCGGCAGCGGCCGACCCGGCTCGGGCAGCGGGCGCAGCAGGTCCTGCTCGACGTCCACCACGTACGTGGTCACGGACACGCCCAGGTCGCGCACCGCCGCGCTCACCGCCGCGGGCACCCCGTCGGGCGGCACCCGGTGGGACCGGGAGACCAGCTCGGCCGCTGCCCGGTTCCAGGGGTCGGCTGCGCTCATCCGACCCGTGTACCCCGTTACGGCGCGGGGCAGACCTCAGCCGGCCAGGCCGAGCACCTGGGCCGCCGCGCGGCCGTTGGCGTGGCTGGCGCCGTACGTGGTGACGAAGGCTCGCGCCCCGGCCGGCCGCCAGCCGCCCGGCCAGCCCATCTCCACCACGGTCACCGGGTGCGTGGCGGCCAGCGCGTCGACCAGTTCCCGCGCCCCGGGCAGCCGGTGCAGGTGGCGGCCGACCAGCACGACGGGCCGGTCGCCGGCGAGCGCGCGCAGTTCGTCCGGCTCGGTCTCGCCGGCCACCGCGCGGACCACCTCCGCCCCGGCCAGGTGCGGGCCCAGCCCCCACGGCACCCGCCCCTCGGCGATGGTGGAGGTGGCGTGCACCTGCACCACCAGCGGCACGGCCAGGCCGGTGACGTCGCCCTCGACGCGCACCGCGCGCAGGGCGGCGGCGTAGCCGAGGCCGTCCGGGGTCTCCGCCGCGCAGCCACCCGCGCCGGTCCAGGCGGCCAGCCCGGCGGCCCGACCGGCGGCCTCCTCGACCCGGGCCCGGTCCAGCCGGCCGTCGGCGAGCGCGGCGACGATCTCCTCGACGACGTGCTCCACCAGGCCGGCGTCGACCTTCGCGCCGATGCAGAGCAGGTCCGCCCCCGCGACCAGGGCGCGGACCGCGGCCGGTCCCACCCCGCCGGCGGCCAGCGCGGCGCCCTTCATCTCCAGCGCGTCGGTGATCACCGCGCCGGTGAAGCCGTACTCGGCGCGCAGCAGGTCGACCAGGACCGCCCGGCTGAAGGTGGCCGGACCGTCGCCGGTCAGCGCGGGCACCCGGATGTGGGCGGTCATGACGGCGCGTACCCCGGCGTCGACCACCGCGGCGAACGGCGGCAGGTCACGCTCGCGCAGCACGGCCGGCGGCACGTCGACGGTGGGCAGCTCGTGGTGGGAGTCGGCGACCGTCGCGCCGTGCCCGGGGAAGTGCTTGGCGCAGGCGGCCACCCCGGCGGACTGGAGACCGACGACGGCGGCGGCCGAGTGGACGGCCACCCGGACCGGGTCGGCGCCGAACGAGCGGGTGCCGATCACCGGGTTCTCGTCGGCGGTGTTCACGTCGACGGTCGGGGCGAGGTCCAGGTTGATGCCGAGGGCGGCCAGCTCGGCGCCGATCGCCGCGTACACCTGGCGGGTCAGGGTCGGGTCGTCGACCGCGCCGAGGGCGGCGTTGCCCGGGTACGGGCTGCCGGTGGCGTGCGCCAGCCGGGTGACGTCCCCGCCCTCCTCGTCGATGGCGATGAGCACGTCCGGCCGGCCGGCGCGCAGCGCCGCGGTGGTCGCCGCCACCTGGGCGGGGTCGTGGATGTTGGTGCCGAACAGGGTGTGCCCGGCGAGCCCCTCGGCGAGCAGGTCGACCGCCCAGTCGGGCGGGACCGGGCCGGGGTACGCCGCCAGCAGCGTGCCCAGCGCGAGCCGGCGGAGTCCTGGATCCAACCCCACGAGTATCCCCTTTCCCTGCCGGGTCGTCCGACGGCCCCGGTTCGGGGCGGCCGATACGCTAACGGACACCCCTCGGCAGGCGTTTTGTGGTTAGCAAACTTTACTGAAAATTGAGGACGTGGCATGAGTGCGACCCGGCTGCCCGGCACCCCCCGACTGTTGCGGGCGCTCAACGACCGCGCGGCGCTGGAGCTGCTGCTCGAGCAGGGGCCACTGACCCGGGCGCGGATCGGCGAGCTGACCGGGCTCTCCAAGGTCACCGCGTCCCAGCTGGTCGAACGGCTGGAGGAGCGCGGCCTGGTCGCCCGGGTCGGTGAGCAGGCCGGCGGGCGGGGCCCGAACGCCCAGCTCTACGCGGTCCGGCCGGGCAGCGCGTACGTGGTCGGCGTGGACGTCGGCGCCGAGCGGGTGGTGGCCGCCTGCGCCGACATCACCGGGGCGGTGGTCGGCCGGGTCGAGCAGTCCACGAAGGACACCGACGACCCGGTGGGCGTGGTGCACAACGCGGTGGTCCAGGCGGCCAGCAGCGCCGGCGCCGAGCTGTCCAGCGTGCGGCGGATCGTGCTCGGCACCCCCGGCCTGGTGGACCCGGGCACCGGCGACATCACCTTCGCGTTCAACCTGCCCCGCTGGCACAGCGGCCTGCTCGCCGCGCTCCGCGAGGACCTGCACACCCCGGTGGTCTTCGAGAACGACGTGAACCTGGCCGCCGTGGCCGAGGCGCAGTCCGGCGCGGCGCAGGGCACGGCGGACTTCGTGCTCGTCTGGCTGGACGCCGGTGTCGGTCTGGCGATCATGCTGGGCGGGCGGCTGCACCACGGCAGCAGCGGCGCGGCCGGCGAGATCGGCTACCTGCCGGTGCCCGGCGTACCCATCCCGCGGGACGTGTCGAAGCGGGCCAAGCCGGCGTTCCAGCAGCTCGCGGGGGCCGACGCGGTCCGCGCGGTGGCCACGGACCACGGCTTCGCGGCGGCCGGCGCGGCCGACGCGGTCCGCGCCGCGATCGCCGCCGGCGAGGCGGGCGAGCCGCTGCTGGACGAGTTGGCGCGCCGGCTTGCGCTCGGGGTGGCGAGCACCTGCGTGGTGCTCGACCCGCCCCTGGTGGTGCTGGCCGGCGAGGTGGGGCGGGCCGGCGGGGCGGCGCTGGCCGAGCGGGTGCAGCACGAGGTCGCCGCGATCACCCTGGTCCGGCCGCGGGTGGTGAGCACCGGGCTGACCGAGGAGCCGATCCTGCGCGGCGCGCTGCGCACCGCCCTGGACGAGGTGCGCGACGAGGTGTTCGGCTCGACGGTCGGCTGACCGCCGGCCCGTCGTCGCCGCTGCCGCCATGCGAAGGAATTCTTCACGAGGTGGCGAATGTCTGCAAGGAGTTGCCGGTGCGGTCCCGGATCCGGGACCGCACCGGCGCACCCTCAGATCAGGTCGCGGCGGCGGAACACCGTGAACGCCCCCACGACCAGGGCGGCGGTCAGGCCGAGCAGGACCACCAGCCCCGGCGCCCAGCCCAGCGTGTAGTAACCGTCGCAGAAGCCCGCGATGTCACCGGTGCAGGCGTCGTTGTCCCAGAACTGGGCCTCGCCGCTGAGCCACGCCGCCAGGTAGCTGGAGAGCATGAACCGGTCCGGGCGGGTCACCGACAGGATCTGGAACACCAGCCGGGCGCCCAGCTCCCACACCACCAGGTAGGCGGCCACCGTGCCGAGCGCCGCCGAGGTGTGCCGGCCGAGCGTGGCCAGGGCGAAGCCGAGCGCTGCGGCCAGCAGCACCAGCACCAGGCCGCGCACCCAGACCGCGGCGAGCGACGACCAGAACGCGCCGCCCAGCCGGCCGGTCAGCCCGGAGGCCTCACCGATCAGCCAGAACACCCCCAGGTACGCCACCGACGCCAGCGCCGAGAGCCCGAGCAGCCCGCCGAGCAGCGTGCCCAGCTTCGCGCCGAGCACCACGAGCCGGCGCGGCCGCCAGAGCAGCAGGTTGACCACGCCGCCCGAGTTCAGGTCGGCGCCGATGTAGGAGGCGCCCACCAGGAACCCGAACATCGCCAGGAACGCGATCAGGAAGTAGAGCAGCGGCTCGGCCTCGTTGGCGAAGACGAACACCCCGCTGAGGTAGTCGGACGCGCTCGGCAGCTTCTCCATGAGGGCCGGGTCGATCTGCGCGCAGTCCCGCGGCAGGTAGTCGTTCTCGTCCGGCGTCACGGTGCCCGCCTTGATCCGCAGGCAGCGGTCGTGCGCAAGCTCCATGTTGCGCACCTCCTCGGCGGCCTGCGCCTGGGCCCGGCTCAGCTCCACCGGCGACGGCCGGTGCGAGCCGGCCAGCGTGGTCGCCACGGTCACCGCGAAGGCCACCACCAGCAGCAGCACCATCAGCTGGACGAAGCGGCGGGCGGCCAGCCGCTCCAGCTCGGCACGGACCAGGTTCACGCGTCCACCTCCCGGCTCTCCCGGACGTCCAGGTCGATCACTCCGTCGTTAGGCGGCGCACCGTCCACCTGGCGGGGCAGCGCCGGATGGGGGTGGTCGCCGGTCAGCTCCAGGAAGACGCTCTCCAGGTCGGGCCGGAGCGGGATCAGCTCGCGCACCCAGAGGCCCTGCTCGCCCAGCGTGCGGCTGATCAGCTCGGGGTCGACGACCCCGGTCACCACCAGGTGGTCGGCATGCGCGGTCACCGCCATGCCGGCGCGGCCCAGCAGCTCCACGGCCCGCTCGGGCTCGGCCACCCGGACCTGCCACTGGTGCTGGTCGAAACCGGCCAGCACGTCCTCCACCGGCCCGTACGCCACCCGCCGGCCCCGGCTGATGATCGTCACGTGGTCGCAGATGAGCTGGATCTCGGCCAGGATGTGGCTGGACAGCAGCACGGTCACCCCGGCCGCGGCCAGCGACCGGGTGAGATCCCGCATCTCCCGAATGCCGGCCGGGTCCAGGCCGTTCGCCGGCTCGTCCAGGATCAGCAGCTGCGGGTCCTTGAGCAGCGCCGAGGCCACCGCCAGCCGCTGCTTCATGCCCAGCGAGTAGCCCTTGACCCGCTCGTCGCCCCGGTCCCGCAGGCCCACCTGCTCCAGCACTTCGTCGACCCGGGCGGTGGGCACGCCGCCGGCCAGCGCCAGCAGCCGCAGCGTCTTGCGGCCGGTGAAGTTGCCGAAGAACTGCGGGCTCTCCACGATCGCGCCGACCCGCCCGGCCACCTCGGCCAGCCGATCCGGGGACTCGGCCCCGAGCACGCTCATCCGGCCGGCGTCGGCCCGGACCAGCCCCAGCAGGGCGCGCAGCGTGGTGGTCTTCCCCGAGCCGTTCGGCCCGAGGAAGCCGTGCACCTGCCCGGCCTCGACCAGCAGGTCGAAACCGTCGACGGCGATCCGGCGCCCCTGACGCAGGGTGTGGAACGTCTTGCGGAGACCGGCGATCTCGATGACCGCGCTCATCCGCACGCCTCCCGGCAGCGGTCGGGCATGAGGTGTCCTCCCGGAGTGGTGACCAACGACACGGCGCCCCACCCTATGGCCGCGACGCCGCCCGTGGGGGGCACCGTGCCGGCTGCGTGGTTGGATGGACCGGTGACTGGTGACCTGATCCCCGGCGCCGCCGGCACCCCCGCCCCCGCACCCGTGGACGCGGATCTGGTGGTCAGCCTCGACGGTGTCGGCGTCCGCCGCTCCGGCAGCACGCTGGTGCAGGACGTCGACTGGCGGGTCGAGCTGGACGAACGCTGGGTGGTGCTCGGGCCGAACGGCGCCGGCAAGACCACCCTGCTCAACCTCGCCGCCGGCCGGCTGCACCCGACCACCGGCACGGCGCACGTGCTCGGCGAGCGGATCGGCCGCACCGACGTCAACGAGCTGCGGACCCGGATCGGCCTCTCCACCGCCACGCTCGCCGAGCGGATCCCCGGCGACGAGCGGGTCACCGACGTCGTGGTGACCGCGGCCTGGTCGGTGGTGGGGCGCTGGCGGGAGAGCTACGACCGCACCGACGAGACCCGCGCCCGCGCGCTGCTCGGCCAGCTCGGCGTCGCCCACCTCGCCGACCGGACGTACGGCACGCTCTCCGAGGGCGAGCGCAAGCGGGTGCAGATCGCCCGGGCCCTGATGACCGACCCGGAGCTGCTGCTGCTCGACGAGCCCGCCGCCGGGCTCGACCTGGGCGGCCGCGAGGACCTGGTGGCCCGGCTCGCCGAGCTGGCGTACGACCCGGACGCACCGGCCATGGTGCTGGTCACCCACCACGTCGAGGAGATCCCGCCGGGCTTCACCCACGCGTTGCTGCTGTGCGAGGGCGGCATCGTGGCGCAGGGCCTGCTCGCCGAGACGCTCACCGCCGACAACCTGTCGAAGACGTTCGGCCTGCCGCTGGTCGTCTCGCGGGCCGGCGAGCGCTGGACCGCGCGCGCCGCCTGAGCCCGACGGGAGGGGACGCCGTGCCGCAGACCCGGGTCGCCGTGGTGGGCAGCGCGAACATGGACCTCGTCGGCACCGCCTCGGCGCTGCCCCGACCGTGGGAGACCGTGCTCGGCAGCGACTTCGTCATGCTGCCCGGCGGCAAGGGCGCCAACCAGGCCGTCGCCGCCGTGCGCGCCGGCGCCTCCGGCGTCTTCCTCGGCGCGATCGGCTCCGACGCCTTCGGGGTCACCCTCAAGGCCCGGATCACCGCGGCCGGCGTCGACACCGGCCACCTCCGGGTGGTGTACGGCCCCTCCGGCGTCGCCCTGGTCATGGTCGGCGGCGCGGGGGAGCACGCCATCCTGGTCACCCCCGGCGCCAACGACGCGTTCACCGGCCTCACCGAGGGCGAACTGACCGCCGTACGCAAGGCGGACGTGCTGGTCGCGCAGCTTGAGGTGCCGGTGGAGACGGTGACCGCGGCGGCGCTGGCGGCCCGGTCGGCCGGCACCCGGGTGGTGCTCAACGCGGCGCCGGCCCGGCCGGTGCCGGCGGAGCTGCTGGCCGCCACCGACCTGCTGGTGGTCAACGAGACCGAGGCCCAGGCGCTCACCGGCCGGGGCAGCGACGAGCCGGCGGCGCTGCTCGAACTGGTGCCCCGGGCGGTGCTCACCCTCGGTGGCGCCGGCGCCTGGTACGTCGCGCGCGACCGGCCGGCCGTCCACGTCCCGGCCGTGAAGGTCGACGTGGTCGACTCCACCGCCGCGGGCGACGCCTTCACGGCCGCCCTGGCCGTGGCCTGGGGCGAGGGGCGCGACCTGGTCGAGGCGGTGCACTGGGCGGCGGCGGCCGGGGCGGCCTGCGTCCGCAAGCTCGGCGCCTCGGTGGCCCTGCCCCTCCGGGCCGAGATCGACGAGCTGTTCAGCCGGCCGGCCTGACCTCAGGCGGCGCCCGCCCGGAACGCCCGCCGGTACGCCGACGGCGAGGTCCGCATGGCCCGGGCAAAGTGGTGCCGGTAGGTGACCGGGCTGTCGAAGCCCACCGCCCCCGCGATCTCGGCGACCGGGGCGTCGGTGGTCTCCAGCAGGGCCAGGCTGGCCCGCACCCGCTGGTCGATCAGCCAGCGGATCGGGCTGGTCCCGGTGGCCCGGGCGAAGTGCCGCAGGTAGCTGCGGGTCGACAGGTGCGCCTGCCGGGCCAGCGCCGCCACGGTCAGCGGCTCGGCCAGGTGCCGGACCGCCCACGACAGGCTCGCCGCGATCCGGTCGTCCCCCGGGTCCACACTCACCGGCGCCTCGATGAACTGGGCCTGCCCGCCGTCGCGGTGCGGTGGGATCACCAGCCGGCGGGCCACCGCGTTGGCCACCGCCGCGCCGAAGTCGCGCCGGACCACGTGCACGCAGAGGTCCAGGCCGGCCGCGCTGCCCGCGCTGGTGAGGATGTCGCCGTCGTCCAGGTAGAGCACGTCCGGGTCGACCGTGACCGCCGGGTGGCGGCGGGCCAGCAGGTCCGCGTACCGCCAGTGGGTGGTGGCCCGCCGGCCGTCGAGCAGACCGGCGCCGGCCAGGGCGAAGGCGCCGGAGCAGATCGACATGAGCCGGGCGCCCCGACGGTGCGCCCGGCGCAGCGCCGCCACCAGCTCCGGCGACGGGTCGACGGTCACGTCCGGCACCCCGGGCAGGATCACCGTGCCGGCCCCGGCGAGGGTCTCCAGGCCGTACGGGGTGTGCAGGGCGGCCCCACCGACGACGGGCACCGGCCCGGGGCGCTCGGCGCAGACGGTGAGCCGGTACCAGTCGACCTCCAGCTCGGGCCGGGGCAGCCCGAACACCTCGGTCACGATGCCGGTCTCGAAGACCGACATCCCCGGGTACGCGAGCACCGCCACGGTCCGGTCGACGGGAGTCATGGCGGGATGTTAGCGAAGGACGGCGATCACGCCACTCCCGGCGGCGGCACGACCGGCCGCAGGATCGGTGCATGACCTTCTCCGTGCCGCCGGCCGACCCGGCGACCGCCGCCGCCCACTTCCACGCCCGCCTCAGCTTCGAGACCGACGTCAGCGACGTGCACGCCGCGCTGGAGGCGGGCAGCCCCGGGCTGGTCGTCGTCGACTCCCGCGGCGACGCCGCCTGGCGGCAGGGCCACCTGCCGGGCGCCCTGCACCTGCCCACCGCCGAGATCGCCGCCCGGGCCGCCGACCTCGTCCCGGCCGGGTCGGCGGTGGTGACGTACTGCTGGGGGCCGGGCTGCAACGGCGCCACCCGGGCCGCGCTGGAGTTCGCCCGGCTCGGCCACCCCGTGAAGGAGATGCTCGGCGGCTTCGAGTACTGGGCGCGGGAGGGGCTGCCGGTGGTCACCCCGACCGGCACGGTGCGGCGCCGGGTGGACGAGCTGACCGCGCCCCGGTCCGCCGCCGTCTGCGACTGCTGACCGGCTCAGTCGACGGGCTCGTCGGTGAGGCGTTCGCCCCGGCGGCGCAGCATGCCGAGCCCGGGGATGCCGGCCACCGCCAGCTTGAGGTCCCGGGTGACCGCCAGCAGGTCGTGCAGGTCCGGGCCGACCCGGTCCAGGGTGGCCAGGATCGGCAGCACGTCCGAGGTCAGGTGCTCCTTCAGCTTCGGCAGCTCGTCGACCAGCCGGATCGCCGCGGTCACCTCCTCCGGGCTGAGCTGCTCGATGAACCGGGTCGCCATGGGCGCGCCCCGGCGCAGCGCCGGCTCGTACGCGCCCAGCAGCTCGGCCGCCGTGCCGGCCGCCTCCTCGGCGGTGACCACCGTGCCGGCGGCCCGGACGGCCACCGCGTCGGCCTCGGCGACCAGGGTGGCCGCCGCCCGGGCCACCCGGTCGGCCTCGCCCACCAGCGCGGCGGCGGCCGTGGCGACTCCGGTGGCGGTCTCGATCGCCTCGGTGGCGGCGGCGCTGATCACCGCGATCTCCCGGACCGCCGCGTCGGCGTCGTCCAGCACCCGGTCGGTGCGGTCCAGGGTGCCCTCGATCCGGTCGACCACCCCGTTGATCCGCCGCAGCAGCGTCTCCACCTCGTCGAGCACCGCGAAGGCGCGGGCCGGCACGGCGGCGAACGCGGCGGCCGAGCCGAACGCCTGGTCCAGCGCGGAACGGGTGAGCCCGACGACGGCGCCGGGACGGGGGAGGGGAATCGCCATGCCACCCAGTGTGCGTCCCGCCGGCCAGGCCCGCCGGGTGGCGGCGGGGCGGCCACCGTCACACCCGGGCCGTCAGCGGCGGTCGCCCTGCTGCTCGACGGCACGCTGCACGGCCCGGTAGATCTGCCCGAACCGGAGCGCGTCGGGGGTACGCAGCAGCAACTCCTCCCGCCCGTGGTGCTGCACCCACAGCTCGTGCACGCGGTTGCCCCGCTCGTACGAGCGGTCCAGCCAGCCCAGCGGCACCTCCAGGAACGGGGTCAGGGCCAGCCCGACCACCACGAACGCCGCCACGATGACCAGCGCCAGCTTCCAGTCGCCCCGGTCCTGCGCGGCCCAGGCCAGCGAGAGCACGCAGACCAGCGCCACGAGCGGCGGCAGCGACAGCAGCAGGACCAGCACCCCGCGCCCCAGGACCCGGCCCCGGACCGCCAGGGTGGTCGCGCCGCGGGCGTGCCAGACGTACGTGACGTCGGCGAGCGCGACGACGTGCCCGCCCGCGTGGATGGCCTCGGAGGTGACCTGTACCGCGTCGTCCCGGTAATAGAGGGTCATCATTCACCTTAACCACCCGCCGTCCAGAGGGGACGGTGCGGCGAGCGCCGCCCGGGTAGCGTCGCGGCATGGCGGAGCGGGACGGGGCCGAGACGGCCGGCACGGAGCAGCAGCGCAACGTCGAGGTGGTCCGGCGGTATCTGCGGACCTTCCTCACCAAGGACCTGGCCGAGCTGGCCGAGGTGGTCGCCGAGGACGTGGAGATCTACGGCTGCGCCACGACGGTGCGCGGCCTGCGGTATCCCGAGGCGGCCGTCTCCTCGCCGGGCCTGACCGTGCTCGACCAGCAGATCCTGGAGATCTTCGCCGCGCAGGACCGGGTGGTGGTGTCGATGGCGCAGACCTACCGGCGGGACGCCACCGGCGCCACCACGGTGCAGAGCGCCTGCAAGATGTACCGGCTGGCCGGCGGGCGGATCGTCCAGTTCTGGGGCGAGCAGGACACCTACGGCCTGCTGCGCGGCCTCGGGTTGCTGCCCGACGAGCCGATCGCCTTCTGAGCGGCGGGCGCGCTCTCCATGGCCCGCTGCACCGCCCGGTAGATCTTGCCGAAGCGCAGCGCGTCGCCGGTGTGCAGCAGCCGCACCGGCTGACCCCGCCAGCGCGCCCACATCTCCCACTCCCGGCTGCCCCGGGCGTACGACCGGTCGAGGTGTTCGAAGAGCACGTCGGCGAGCGGCCCGACGCCGAGGCCGACCAGCACGGACGCGCCGACGATGGCGATCGTGACCACGGCGGAGCGGTGCAGCCAGACCGCCAGCCCGATGCCGAGCACGGCGGCCACCAGCGGGCCGGCGAGGGCCGCACCAATCGCGCCCCGGCCGGCGAGCACCCGCCAGGAGCGGTTGCCCCGGCGGTGCCACACCATGCCCAGCTCGGCGAGGGGGTAGGTGCGCCCCTCGACGCGGACGGCGGTGGAGGTGACCCGCACCGAGCGGTCGTCGTAGTACGTGATCATGGCCTCACTCCGAGTGCCCGGGGGCCCGACACCACACTGTCTACCGTTGCGGATGAGCGTTCTTGGATGCTCATGCTGCCGCACCTTGCGATGCGGCGGTCCCGGTCTTACCCGCTGGGACGGTGCCGGGTTGACGTTTCACGGCCACCTGCCCGCCGGGGCGGGTCTTATGGTCGGCTCCGCGTCCTGCCATCGGGCCACTCCCGGCGGGTGTCGCCTCGCCTGCGAGGGCGGCGAGGTTGCGTGCGGCGTTAAGGTCCCGGTCGAGGAGCAGGCCGCAGGTGGTGCAGGTGTAGATGCGCTCGGCCAGGGTCAGCTTGGCTTTCACTGTGCCGCAGCCCGAACAGGTTTTGCTGGAGGGATACCAGCGGTCGGCGACGATCAGCCGGCCGCCGTTCCATTGGGTCTTGTAGGCCAACTGGATCCTGCTGGCTAATTGGGTGTGTTGCGGCGGTTGCTGCCTCGCCGTGAATGCATGATCGGTTTTGCGGCTTCCTTCCCCTCTACAGCCGCG